>CAJCIP010000062.1 GCA_903970445.1 Verrucomicrobia bacterium Tous-C9LFEB
ACCATCTTGCTGGTGTCCTTCATCGCCGCAATCGCCTCATCGTAACGGCCGCGCAGAGAGTTCGACCGGATCTCTGCCATCTCTTCCAGCATCTTCATGCCGTCCCTCAGATAGCTCATACGGCTGCGCTCATCATGTCCCCAGGTTACGGGCACTTCCACAACGGTGTACTTCAGCTTGCGAGCGATAAACAAAATCTCCGGATCAAATCCCCAACGCTCGATCGTCTGCAACCGGAAAATCGTCTGTGCCGCATCGCGTTTGAAAGCCTTGAAGCCGCACTGCGTGTCCTTGAACGGCAGACCCATCACCTTGCGCGTCAACCAGTTGAAGCACCGCCCGAAGAACCGTCGGTAGAGCGGTTGATGCTTCGTCTGCCGCTGCTTATCCAGCCATCGCGAACCGATGGCGACATCCGCACCCGCATCGAGCGCCGCAAACAACAAATCAGCTTCTTCCATCGGTGCGGAAAGGTCCGCGTCGGTGAACATCACGATGTCGCCGGCTGCCTGCAACAAACCGTTGCGCACGGAGTACCCCTTGCCCTTGTTCCCCAGATTTTTCACCAGGTGCAGGCGCTCGTGCTTCTGCATCCAGCGCTGCACAATCTGCGGCGTCTCATCGGTCGAGCCGTCGTCGATCACGAGCACTTCCGCGTCCCACTTCCGCTCGTCGACGCACGCCAGCACCCGCGCCAGCGTGTTCTCAATGCGCGCACACTCGTTAAAGGCCGGAATGACAATGCTTAACTGCGGATGTGACACGTCGTCTCGTGGTCTTTCTGCGCTGGTCAGCTCCACTCATTTCCCCAGTTGGCCCATGTGAAGCGTTGGAAACAACGCGCTCCATCATACCGCACTCAGGCGACGGTACGGCAGTCCGCATTCTGGAAGCCCACTCATCGCAGCTTCCTAGAGAGGATGCCTCACCGGCAGTTCCAAGACACAGCCGCTCGAGACCTAGGTGACTACTTTAGCTTCCAGATGGCTTCAACCTTGGCGGATTAGTCCCTTATGAAGAAGCGCGTCTTGGATTAGCGTCTTTCCTTACAGCTCCCGCTCGCAGCAGCCTCCATGGCGCTTCGCTGCTAAACTTCTCCCATGCCGGAAGACTTCCCCCCGAACGTTCCCGTGACACCCCCCGCAACATCGACCGGCAGCTTCAATCAACCGCCTCAGCCTCCTGATTACCGCGGCGTTTACGATGGTTCGCAACGTGCGCAGTTTCCGGCGCCTTACCCGCCGGCGCCTCGCCGTTCGGGCTGGTTCTGGGCTTCGATTCTCGCTGGCATCGGCGCCGTAGTAGTCATTGCGATCTGCGTCACGCTTGCTTCCCTGGCAAAATCTGTCGGCGACGCATCCACGTCCTTCGGCACCGATTCCATTGCGGTCGTCGACATCAACGGCGTCATCATCGACGCCGACAAGACCAATAAACAGCTCCGGAAGTTCGGCGAAGACTCAAACGTCAAAGCCATCCTGCTACACATCAACTCGCCAGGCGGTGGAGCGGCTGCCTCGCAGGAGATCTATCACGAGGTCCTGCGGGTCAGGCAGGAAGACCACAAGAAAATCGTCGCTTCTGTCGAAAGCGTCGGTGCCTCCGGCGCGTATTACATCGCTTCCGCTTGCGACAAGATCTACGCGAACCCAGCGTCGGTCGTCGGTTCGGTCGGCGTCATCATGGAGTGGACCAACTACGGCGACCTGCTGCGCTGGGCGAAGATGAAGAACGTCGTCATACACGCCGGTGAGCTGAAAGATGCCGGCGATCCAACCCGTGACATGACGCCGAAAGAGGAAGCCTACTTTCAATCGTTGGTCGACAACATGTACGGCCAGTTCGTGCACGACGTAGCCACTGGACGGCACACCACAGACGACAAGATCAAGCCGCTTGCCACCGGCCAGGTTTGGACGGGCGAACAGGCCCAGCCCCTCGGCCTCATCGACGCTCAGGGTGGCTTTCGCCTGGCGCTCATCGAAACTGCGCGCTCCGTCGGCATCAACGGCGAGCCGAACGTCGTAAAGCCCGCAAAGGAAAAGCATGGCCTCATGGCTTTACTCAACGGTGATGCGGGAGATGAGCTCTTTCAAACGCCGTCGCAGCTCCTGAATCATTCCCCGGGTTTTTACTTTTTGTGGAAGTAATATAGGGCCAAAGGCCGGTTTTATAATCGGCTGGGCCGCAGGCCCAGGTACGCAAGCACAATCTTAAATAGAGCGCGGTAGGCGCGACGCAAAGGTCGCCGTCTCCAGGAGCAATCGGCCCGCATCTCATTACATTGAATCGTAGCTTCCGGAGCGCATCGCCATGACCAAAGCCGAACTCGTCGACCGCGTCACTGCTCTTGGCGATCTCACGCGCCACGACGGTGAAGTCATCGTCGAAACCCTCTTTGATTCCATCATTGGAGCGTTAAAAGCGGGCGATAAAGTGGAGGTGCGCGGCTTCGGCAGCTTCCGCACTCGGCAGCGCAACTCGCGCACCGGCAGGAATCCCAAAACCGGTACCAGCGTGCCGGTTCCCGCGAAACGCGTTCCCTTCTTCAAGCCCAGCAAAGAGCTCCGTGACCTCGTCAACCCCGACGAGAAAAAGATCTCTTCAAAGCGCGCTGCACCCAAAGAAGAGCACATGCATGTCGATCCTTATGACCCGCCGGCAATGTAGCTTCCTGGAAATCTTGTCAAGACCCTTTGAACACCCGAACTCACGTAAACCCTGCAATAACAAGGGCTTACGAGAGGCAGAATCTTGGCATGATATTTCCACCCAGCTTGGTAAACTAGTATGAATCTGGTACCGCCAGCGTTCAGCTACGGGTCGATTCGTGCCTCTCCAAACACACGAGCAGCGCTATGTCCCCAGGGTGCTTCACTGTTCGAGACAACAGCAACATGGCGAACGTGGGCTAAACGGGACATTCGAGACACTTTAGTCGTAAGGTATCTCGAATAAGACTTTAGCGCGGACCGTCGAACATAACTCCAACAAACCAGAGACTTAGGTGACCAAAGGTAGGGGAGGGGGTACCCTGCTGCAAGGTAGACTTGCGCTGATGCCTCCAGCGATATCAGCACGGGACTTATCACGTTCTTTCAACACATTCACCGCTGTCGATGGCATCAACCTGAACGTCGAGGCCGGTCAGTTCTTCGGCTTCCTCGGTCCCAACGGTGCCGGTAAATCCACCACCATCAAGATGCTCACCGGCCTGCTCGCGCCCACAAGCGGCTCCATCAGCATCCTCGGTCGGGACCTGGTACAGAATCCACTCGAAGTGAAGCGCCAGATCGGTGTCGTTCCGGAAGGCATGGCGCTGTTCGGCAAGCTCACCGCGAGCGAGTACCTGCACTTCGTCGGGCGCATGTACGGTCTGGACAAAGCAACCACTGCTCAGCGATCGGAAGAACTGCTGGAGTTCATGGGCTTAGCTGACGAGCGCAAGAAGCTCGTTGCTGACTACTCGCACGGTATGGGCAAGAAACTGGCCCTCGCTGCCGCCGTGATCCACGGTCCGAAAGTGCTCTTCCTCGACGAACCCTTCGAAGGTGTCGATGCCATCGCCGCCGGCACGCTGAAGGCGATGCTCCAGGGCATGATTGCCCGCGGTGCCACGGTCTTCCTCACATCGCACGTGCTGGAAATCGTCGAGCGTCTTTGCTCGCACGTAGCCATCATCCATCGCGGACACATCGTGGCAAACGGCTCGCTGGACGAGCTTCGTGCCGGGGTCCAGGCGCGCCTCGCTCTGCCCTCCGAGGATGGAACTATTCATCCCATCGCCAGCTTTGGCGAGCGCCTGACGCTCGAGGAGATATTCCTCAACGTAGTCGGCGCGACGGACGGCTCTACACAGGGCATCACCCACCCTGAGCAGGAACTAGCATGGCTCAGCTGAGCACCCCGCCGCTGCCGGAACGGTGGACGGTCCGCCAGACCAACGCGCAGTATGCCGCCATCGTGCAACTGCGCTGGAGCATCTGGGCCAACGGCCTCCGTCGTAGAGGAGGCGGCGGTGAGCTATTCGGTCGCATCTTCACAATCTTCGTCGCAGTCGTACTGCTGATTCTGCCCACGGTCGGCGTGGGCGCGGGAGCATGGTATTTCGCCGCGCACGACGACATGAAGCTTCTTTCCTTTCTGCTTTGGGGCATCTTTGCGATGAGCCAACTGCTGAATATCAATCTCGGTCAGCCCGGCACAACCTTCAACCCCACAGAACTCATTCGCTTTCCTCTCCGCGTGCGTAGTTACGTGTGGATCCGCTTGTTCTTCGGCCTTCTTAGCCCCGCTAACGTCTTAGTAGTCACGACATCGCTTGCTATCGCGATCGGAGTCATCGTCGCGGTTCCGGCGCTGTGGACATACGCGCTTCCGGCAATGCTGGTTTTCGCGGCTACTAATGTGCTGTTCACACGCATGGTCTTCGCCTGGGTCGATCGTTGGATGTCCACGCGGCGCGCACGCGAGGTGTTTACAGCCATCATCTTCACGATTTCACTCGGCTTTCAGGTCACATTCAATCCTGCCTACACCCACCACCTCAAGCGACACGTGAGCAGCCATCGATTGGCTATCGCCGAACATCTCTATCACCGCGCCGAACCTGTGATGAGAGCTTTGCCGCCAGGGCTGACTGTGAGCTCTATCGTCTTCGCCGAACAGAACCAGCGCGCCATCGCTTATGCAGAGATCGCTGCGTGTGCTTGTTTCGGACTGCTCTTCCTTGCCGTTTTTGCACTCAGGACGAGCACGGAATTTCACGGTGAAAACCTGAGCGACGTGGCGAATGTGGTCTCCGCCAAACATCTGGGCCGCCGGTCGAGACATGCACCCGTTCCCGCAACATCTGCACCTCTCGGAAGAAGCACAAACTCCTTTGGGATGTCCTCTACCGTGTTTACTGTCTTCGGCAAGGAGTTTCTTTACCTTCGCCGCAACACAGGCCTCTTCTATGGCCTGATCGCGCCGATGGTGATGGTGTTCCTCTTTGCCGGCAGGCTCGCGGTACGCACCTCGAATGAGTGGCTCTTTCCGACAGCACTGGCCTACGCCCTGATGGGGATTGCACCGCTCGCCTATAACTCCTTCGGCCTGGAAGGCGCGGGCACTCAGTTCTACTTTCTCGCTCCGGTGCGACTGCGTGACGTTTTCCTCGGCAAGAACCTGATGAGCTTGCTCCTGGCTTTTGTCGAAATCGCTGCGGTTCTCATCATTTTGACTTATGTAGCTTCGCCGCCCCCGCTGGAGATGATCGGCGTAGGCGTGAGCTGGGCTGTGGGTACAACGCTGGTCAATATCAGCATTGGCAATCTTCGCTCCGTTTCGGCACCAAAGAAGATTGATCCGAACCGCACAGCAAATAAACAAGCTTCGCCGCTCAGCGCGCTGATGAGCCTTGGCATACTGCTGGTCGCCGCCGCATTCGCTGCGGGCGTCCTGATCGTGGGACACATCTTTGCAGTGCAGCGGGTGGTATTGCCGATCATGGTTGCCTATGCTGCCGTTGGCTTGTTCGTTTATCTCGCGAATCTCAAATCGATAGACCGCTTCTCAATGACTCGGCGAGAGGGCATGTTCGAAGAGTTGTGCAAGCGCTAAGTTTCTACTCTTCAGTCCCGATGCCGATAACGCTGAGCATTCGCCCGGTGAAGCCATGCTCCCCTCGGTGCGAAAAGTATTTTCGCGAACCGCTCCTCACGTAGGTACACGCTGTACATTCGCCAACCACGCTAATGTTCTCGGCGAACACGCCGGCATCCAGAAGCTGCCGTCGATTCGCTTCAACAAGATTCAGATGAATCTGCGGACCAATGTTGGAATGGCCCGGTGCCCGCGCCGTGAGGAAGAGCAGCGGATATTTTTCGCGTACCGGATCAGAGTCGTAGACCTCCGAAAAAAGCGCGCCGCAGTAAGCGAACTGACTTTCGAAATCAAAGCGGACTTCTTCGCCGACGGCAAAGCAACACGGTCCAATACAAGGCCCGATGGCTGCGACGATGTCTTTGGTCTTTGAACCGTAGCGCAGAACAAAATCGCCGATACCACGCTCCACAATGCGTGACAGAGTTCCGCGCCAACCAGCATGAAATGCGGCAACAATGCGACGCTTCGTGTCGGCGACGAGCACCGGAACACAGTCTGCCGTTTGAACGCCCAACAGCAGCCCCGGCACATCGGTGATGACTGCGTCGCCGCGCAACACTGCTTTGCCCTCCGCTGTTTCGAGAGGGCCATGCGCCGCGTCTACTTTACAGATCAGATTGCTATGGAATTGCCGTACTGCGGCAAGTTCCGAGCGCTCACTTCCAGTGACTGCTGCGAAAAAGCGTTGTCTGTTTCGCACCACAATGTCAGGGGAATCTGCCGCAGTCCAACCTAAATTGAGATCGCCTTTGCCATAAACAGTTGACGCACCGCCCAGGCGCGTACTGAAGCCCGCATGAAGCCAGGGGTATTTCCTCCAGGCTTCGATCTGAATCGCGCTCGCTTGGACGCTTAAGCCGGTTCGTTCATTCGATCGCTTCGGTTCTTTGACTCGCTCGCCCTGTTTCCAGCTTCCTTGGCGCGTCGCGCGACGACCATGTGTCAATCCGACAGCCGCAAGTACCTCATCTACCGCTCCGATTGCCTCGGAACTTTCCGTCCAACTGCCCATACGCTAAGTTTAGGGGTTAAAGGAACTGGGCCCGTCTTCCGACGGGCCCGAGAGAGGCATTTTGGGGGAGGGGAAAAATCAGAGGAATCAGTAGAGGTGCCTAAAAGAAGGCAAAGTGGATCAACTATCGGTAGGACAAACTGGAATTGCCTCTCAGTTACTAATTTAGACGTTGAAGGTAATGAAAGGTTGTACAAAGGTCACAGCGGAAGGGTGACCGCACAGATCGAGACGACATCACGCACGTTCTGAGATATAGAACCGCTTAGTCATTCGGCAGAAAAAGCGTTAAAGCCGCGAATCATGCGGAATGTCTTGCATCTCAAATAGTTCGGCGCTACGATACCGCGACTGCTCAAGCATGTCTACAAGCACACAAGTCGCAACCCATCTCCTCCGATCTCGTATCGGGAAGGTATGCATTGCCCTGACGGGCATTTCGGCAGAAGAGATGATCGAACGCGCCACGGAGGCGCTCAAAGAAACTTCGTTCATCGAACTTCGTCTGGATTATCTGCCGAAGCCCGCGAATGCAATTCCGTTACTGAGTGAGTTCCTGAACGCCCACGGTGGTGTAACAGTGATAGCAACCTGTCGTTGCGAAGAGAACGGGGGCAGGTTCAAGGGCTCGAGCAAAGCTGCCTGCGAGGTTTTGATGAAGGCGGCTGAGGCCGGCTTTCACCTCGTCGATCTCGAACTAGAATCTGCCGAGAAGCTGCCAAAAGACACTGTTTCGAGAATCCGCCTTTCAGGCGCCGGCGTGATGATCAGCTATCACGACTTCAAAGCGACGAAGGATCTTGAGAAGGTCTACCAGCGAATCGAGCCGTTTGCGCCGGACTTTGTAAAGATCGTTTCTACAGCTCGGTCACTGGGCGACAACCTGACAATGATGCGTTTTCTGGAGCAAATGGAAGATCGCTCCAACGGCAGCCTCGTCGGAATTTGCATGGGCGAGCCCGGAGTGATTTCGCGGATCCTCGGGCTCCGTGCCGGCTCGGCCTTCACGTTTGCCGCCGCGAATACAGGCGAAGAAACGGCTCCCGGCCAGATCACAGCACGTGCGCTCATTGAGACCTTTCGCATTGAGGGTGTGGACAAGGCCACCAAAGTTTACGGAGTGGCGGGGGAGCCGATACGCTCCTCTTTGTCACCGCTCATGATGAACGCAGCGTTCCGCCGGGAAACGGTCAACTCGGTGTATTTGGCGTTACAAACGGCAAAGGCTGAAGATCTCATAAAGCTCGCGAAAGAAATCCCTCTTCAGGGCTTGAGCGTGACGATGCCGCTTAAAGAGACTGTCATTCCTCTGCTCGAGCGATGCGACGCACTTTCAACGAAGATTGGTGCCGTTAACACAATCCTGCGTGCGCAGGATGGCAAGTTCTATGGGTTCAATACTGACGTTGCCGGAATTGTTGGGCCGCTGGAACGGCGCTTGAACTTGAAGGGCGCGAGAGTTCTCGTTCTCGGTGCGGGAGGAGCGGCACGAGCGGCCGTGTTTGGATGCCGAGATAAAGGAGCCGAAGTCTGGGTATGGAATCGAACTTCGGAGACGGCACAGAAACTCGCCAAGCAATCTGGAGCAAAGAGCATAAAGAGCGAAGCTGTGCCCAAGATGACGTTCGATGTTGTTATCAACGCAACGCCGGTAGGCATGAACGGTTTAAAGGGCGCACCACTCCTTGACGTCGCAGAGCTTAACACGCGGCTGGTGTTTGATTTGGTGTACAACCCGCTCGAAACGCCGCTGCTCCGAGCTGCGCGCTCCAAAGGCTTAGCGGTCATTTCGGGTGTCGAGATGTTTGTCGCCCAGGGCGTGCGGCAGTTCGAAATCTGGACCGGGAAACCAGCTCCGGCAGAAGACATGCTGCGCGTCGTGCTTCATTCGCTCCGTCAGGCTGCGGAAAAATCCGAGGCACCTATTCAGGATGTGCCTGCAGCCATGAACGTCTCACCAAGCGTTCCACGGGCTCCTTCTACGGATGCAGTGGAGGCGGCTCGGGCCGCCGCGAAGGCTACCGTCCGGAGGACGTCGAATCCTGCCGAAGCTATCACCGTGCGAGCTTCGAAACGATTGGAAGCGGCGAAGCCAGAACCGATGGCACCCGCGAAAGCAACCAAGCCGACGGCCAAAAAGTCACCGAAGCAGCTGCCGAAACCAAAAAGCACAAAAAGATAGTTCAGGCAGCTACGCTCTGCTGAATCCAAGCCCTGAGCGTATCGGTGTTCACTCTACGCCCAAGGAACGACTCGACGAGCTCGCGGGCGGGTTTCGACCCACCAGGCTCGAGCACCTCGCGCCGATACCGCTGCGCGGTTTCTCCACCAAGCATGCTCGGCTCGGCGTCTTTTGCAAACTCTGCAAAGAACTCCAGCGCCATCACCTTGTCATAAAGGTAGGTGTAGTAGTTTGACGTGTATCCGACGAGGTGCGTGAATGCGGCGTACATGCGATTGCCGTCGATGAACTCGTAATGGCTAAAGCGGCTGTAACCCTCCTGAAGCAATGCATCAAGGTCCAGTTCTTTTGCGTTACGATCGTGGGTCTCAAGCGAGTAGGTCGCGTATAAGACCTGTGTTAGTGTGCTCAAGGCGCGGCCGTGCGCACTCGCACGAGTCATTTTCTCCACAACGTCATAAGGGATCGGCTCGGCAGTTTGGTAGTGCTTTGCGAATGTGCGCAGGAGCTCTGCATCCTCAAAAAACTCCTCCAGCATCTGCGAAGGAACCTCTACAAAATCGCCCTCTGTGGCGATACCGCTCTGCCCTGCCCAGCGTTGTCTGCCTCCGAGAATCTCATGCATCAGGTGACCAAACTCGTGAAAGTAAGTCACGACATCGGCATACTGCATCAAGCCCGGATCCGAGTCCGTGGGCTCAGGAAAATTGCAGACCAGTGAAGCTTCCGGAATCTGTTCGCCGAGCACACCGCCGACGAGGGAGCACTCGCTGAACCATTTGCTTTTGCCTTCGCGCGGATGCATATCCAGATAAATGCGTCCTACGGTCTCGCCTTTACACGCTGTCTCATCGATTACGTTGAAAGCCTTGACGCTTGCGTCCCAGACTGGAGCATCGGCGACGTGTTCAAAGCTCACGCCGAAGAGCTTCCCTGCAGTGGCAAGGATTCCGGCCTGAACAGGTTCATATGGGAAGTAAGGGCGCACACTCTGCGAGTCAAAGTCGTAGTGCGCACGGCGGTATTGCTCTTCCCAGTAGCGCGCATCGCTCAGAGCAAGTGGCAATGCATCCGCGTCGCGTTCGCGCACAAACTTTTGTAGCTCCTCGAACTCACGGTGGGCCGTGTCACGCGACGCGTCTTCTACCTCATGGAGGAAGCGACGCATGTTTTCGGCAGATCCCATCATCTGATCGGTTGTGGCTAGATCCGCCCAGCTGCGAAAGCCGAGAAGCTCCGCAAGCTCCTGCCGAGCGTGCAACAGATCGAGAAGAACCTGCTTGTTCTCTGGGTATCCACGACCGTTGTAAGCCAGGTGGACGCGTCGACGCAGGCTCCTACTCACTGCGTAGTTCATGACGGGTGACATGTCAGGAGGATCGGTTGTGATGGTGACCGGGCGTTCTGCGACGAGCTTCTTGCTACCGTCCGCATCGACTCTAGAGATGATTCCTTTACGCGCCAGGTAATCGTCCGGCAGGCCAAGCAACTCGTTGGGGTTGTCCACGTCAACTTTCCGAACGTCGTCCTGCACCCTGCGGCTGAACGTCATACTGAGTTCTGTCATGCGATCTGAGAGTGCGCGAATCTTCTCACGCGTTGGGTTGTCCCGGTCAACACCCGCGAGCTTGTATCCAAGCAGCGTGCGCTCCAGGTAATAGCGCGTGCGCTCGTCCTCACTTGCCGCATCAATGGCCTTCAATGCATGGTAGACATCCTGGTTCAAGCTGAGCGCCACACCTTCTGCACCAATCACCTGCGTAAGGGCCTGCGCTGTATCACGAACTTCTGCGGAAGGATGCACCATGAACATCACGCCGGTTTGACCGCCGGCCATACGAAGATGCCACTGCGCCTTATCGAAAGGTACCAGCGTGTTTTTTACGGTGCGTTCGCCGTTCACCGCCAGCAGCGTAATGATGCACGTGCGCGATTGCTCCAGATGATGCTCCGTCCAGGCCTTCGTTGAATCTGCACTGTTTCCACTGTTCCAGAGACGCAAGATGTCCATTGTTCCAACTTCCACTTCTATGTCGGGTTGCGTTCGCGCCAAACGCGGTAAATGGCCCACGCGGCAGCGCTACAGTTGTCCATAACGCGCCCATCGAGCAGCATGGATTCGAATTCCAATACAGCTACGCGATGCACGGTCATATCTTCTTCTTCGGCGTCGCGAGCAACTTCGCCTTGTGAAAGATTCTCAGCCAGGTACACGTGGTGCAGTTGACGCATGACGCCATAGCCAATCCATAAGGACGCAAGCCGTTTCATGCTGCCAGCGCGGAGACCGGTCTCTTCGGCTAGTTCGCCATGAGCCATAACGGTTGGATCTGCGCCAATGTTCTGCTCCCAGCCACCCTGAGGCAACTCATAGTATGTGCCGCCCACGGTGTAGCGGTACTGACGTACGAGCCAGACAGAATCACCGCTGGGCGTGTGTTCGACAGGGACAATGATGCAGGCGGGTTCCTTATCAACAACGCCGTAAATACCCCGGGTTCCACTGCTCCGCTCGATGACGTCTTCTCGGACACTCGTCCAACGATTGCGGTAAACTTCACGGCTGCTGATTGTCTTGATCGACAAGAGACCCTCGATGCATTATCTCAGTCGGCGGTCCTCTATTTCATCTGACGATTTTCAACGTCCTCTGTTCCTGAAAGAAGGATGGCGAGGGTTACGGGTGGAATTGTCATTGTTCGTCCGTTCAGCGAGACGCCTTCACGCGAGATGAGCGCCGGAGCTTCTCCTTCAAGCAAGTCGAACATATAGGGCGCATCTCCAAAATTGACAAACACGCGTACTTCATCACGATGCATCATTAAGGTCTTTCGAACACTGTCTGAGGACACAATTAGCCGATGCATGCTGCCGTCATTAAGGCAAACGGAACTGCGACGGAGCTTGATAAGCGCTTTGGTCCAGGCGAGCATTTCCGCGTGCTTGCCTTCCTTGATCTCGTCCCAATTCAGCTTCGACCGTTCAAACGTTTCCATGTCCTCCGGATTCGGTACGTCCGCTCCAAAGCCGAACGCCGCAAAATCATTTCTGCGGCCCTCGGCCACGAGTTTGCGCATGTCTTCGTCTTCATGGTCGGCAAAGTACAGGAACGGGGAGGATGTCACCCACTCTTCACCCATGAAAAGCATTGGAACGTAGGGCGCGGTGAGCACTAGACCAATAGCGACTTTCGCCGCGTCCAGACCACAAAGATGTTCTAGACGCTCACCGAACGCGCGATTCCCTACCTGATCGTGGTTTTGATCGAAGTGGACGAAGTGGTGAGCGGACAAGCCTTCTACAGGGCGGCCATGCTTGTGCTTTCTATACTTCGAGTACTCGCCGTCGTAGATGAAGGCGTGTTTCAAAGCTTTGTGCAGGTCGGTGATGGAACCGAAGTCATCGTAGTATCCCATGCCGGGCTCTTTGGTGTAGAGCAATGTGAACAAGGAGTGGTGAAAGTCATCGCTCCATTGGGAATCCATGCCGTAGCCATTCGCTTCGCGAGGTCGAATCACGCGCGGATCATTGAGGTCGCTTTCTGCGATGAGATAGAAGTCTTTATTTAGGGTTGAACCGAGACGCTCTACCTCGATAGAAAGCTGCTCCATGAAATGGACCGCGGAACGGTCGATAAATTCATGAACCGCGTCAAAGCGGAGACCGTCGCAGTGATACTCGCGCAGCCACATGAGGGCGTTGTCGATGAAGAAGCGTCGTACTTCATCACTGCCGCCTTCGTCCAGGTTGACGGCTTCGCCCCACGGCGTGCGATGTTTGCTGGTGAGGTATGGCGCGAACTTGTTGGCATAGTTCCCAACCGGTCCGAAGTGATTGTAAACAACATCAAGAATGACGCTTAGGCCCTTTGCGTGGCATGCGTCCACAAAGCGCTTCAGGCCGTCCGGACCGCCATATGGCTCATGCGTAGCGAACAGAGCGACACCGTCGTAACCCCATCCACGTTCCCCCGCAAATTCTGCAACAGGCAGGAGCTCAAGGTGGGTGACGCCTAGATCGGCAAGATAGTCGAGGTGCTGGATAGCACCATCGAACGTGCCTTCTTTGCTGAATGTCCCAATGTGTAGCTCGTAAATGACTGCGCCACTCTTCAGGCCGCCTCGCCACGACTGGTCATGCCATTGAAAGCTCCCATGGTCATACAGGCGGGAGGTACCGTGGACGCCGTCGGGCTGGCTGAGGCTGCGTGGGTCAGGGTATGGCGTTGGATCATCGTCAATCAGGAACGCGTACTGGTCGTCGCACTCTGCCTCCGCGACTTCCAGGTTCCACCAGCCACGCTTATTGGGTTTGTCCATTGGAATGACCTTGTCTCCGAATTGCAGAGCCATCTTTGTTGCCTTCGGAGCCCAAATCCCAAACCTATGCATTCCTATCTCCTGATTCTCTTAGCAACCACGATCTACGCTTGGCGGTTGAGCAGCGCGACCGGGAAATCCTTTAGCAAGACTGAGAGATCCACCCTGCCGCCAGTGAAGTCTTCACCGGTAAGTTCGTTTTTCCATGTGCCCGCAGGCAGTGCAATTGCCGTGTCTGACCAGTTCGGCGTTGAAGAAAGTGTGCGAAGTGGCGCGACGCCAATCACCTGATCGCCTCGCTGCACTGCAACCACATTTTCTAGTCGCGCACCGGATGCGAACAACGGCCTGTAGTCTGCTTCCGCTCCGAAGGCCTCTCTTTTCGCCTTCCGAAGCCGAAGCGCGCGATGCAAAAGCCACAACTTCGGCAGACCGTCGTCCATGCGCGCTGTTATGTCTGCTGGGCTAAGAGTTTGCGCTTCTTTCAGCAACTTTCGGCGCAGATCGAAATCTACTGGTCTCCGGTTGTCGGGATCAACGAGCGACAAATCCCATAACTCCGCGCCTTGATAAAGGTCAGGAACACCAGGGCAAATAGATTTGAGCAGTGTCTGTGTGAGCGAGTTGATGCGCCCTGCATGCTTGACCCTGTCAACGAAAGCTTCAAAGTCTGCCATGAAGATTTCATCATCGAGGATTTGTTCGATGAATGACTTGAGCGCATTTTCGTAATCAGCGTTGTTGCTTACCCAGCTCGTCCGGAGCTTGGCTTCGCGCATGGCCTTCATCATGTACTCGGTGACGCGCTCTTTGGTGATGGGCCACGCGCCTAGCAGCGTTTGGTACAGGAACCACTCAGTGCCGCGATCAGGTAGGCCTGCGTCCGTGCGAAAGCTGGCGTTCATTTCGTTCCAGCGCCACACTGCATCGCCAAAGTCATCAGGAATCTCGCTCAGCACAGCCAGACGAGCACGAACATCGTCTGAGCGCTTGGTGTCGTGCGTGCTTAGAGTCGTCATCGTCTCGGGATGAGTACGCTGCATGGTCGCGTTGTACTCATGAAACTCCTGGACGGTGAGACCATCGCGAGCTGGATCAGAGCCGACCTCATTCAAGCTGGTGAGGCGGTTCGAGCAATAGAACGCCGTGTCTTCCACACCCTTGGCCATGACGGGGCTGGTGAATTGTTGGAACCGTGCAACGAACTCCGCTTCGTCCGTCCCTTTTTCCTTCAGGGTAAGAATGTCGCGTATGAAAGTGAATAGACCTTCATCGATATCCGTCCGCCTGTCACTCGCGCATTCGGTCGCCTTTCGAATGACGTCGCGGTCTTCATCGGTAATCTCTTCACGTTGCGGCACCACGTAGGTGCGGTACACAGCAAAGCACGCGCCGATTTCCCTGATCGCACGCCGCATCTCAGCTCGGGTGAAATCACGATACTCGCGATGGTTCTCGCAGATGTTCACGAGAATATTTGTAAGTCTGTTGACGTCACTCCCTAATGCTTCCTGCTCGACGTTGAGCTTCTTGTCATGTGCGACCGCAGAAAACGTGGCAGTGTCACCTGTAAACTCCGCGTAGATTTCTCCCAGCCGAAGCACGCCATCCTGATCGACGAGCAAACCGTTCACCACGTTGAGGAAGTCATAGCCGCTGGTTCCCTGCAGCGGCCACTCTTCGCGGAGAAATTCACCCGGCTCGAGAATTTTTTCACCGACGATCCACGCGTCCGGAGCACAGTTGCGTAGTCGCTGGCAGTACTCCAATGGATCACGCAGTCCGTCCGGATGATCGATGCGTACACCGTCAAGCACACCCAGCTTCAACCACTTCACAATCAGCGCATGAGTCTCATCGAAGACATATTCACGCTCTACACGCAGACCAATTAACGTATTTACATCAAAGAAGCGCCTGTAGCCAAGCTGCTGATCCGAAGCCTTCCAGTACGCCAGTCGAAAGTTCTGGCTGTTCAGAAATTCATCGAGAAGATCGGGAATACTGTTGAGCTCCTTAACCGCGCGATCGATTGCCTGACAGCTTGCTTCGTTCTCAGAGCATTCGCGATCCAACAGGCCGTTCACAACGTTCTTGTCTCGGTGCCGCGCAAGAACAGTGCGCCGGTCATAAAAGGCGGGCTTCGGCAGACGGCCATAACTCGCTGCTAGAAAACTCAAGGTGTCAGAGCGTGCGTAGTCGGCAGCGCGGCTAAGAAGATTGCTGAGGCTTTCCGGGGCTACGGGAAGAGTTTGCCCCGATGCCTCGACAAGAAATGTGCTTCCGATGCGAATCACCTTGATGCCACCGTCATCGAGGACGCGACCATATTGATCGCCCAGAATGGGCACTAACACTTTTTCGCGAAGACGCTCCTCCGGAGAGTTCCAGTCGATGTCAAAGAAACTCGCGTATCTGCTGCTTACCCCGTTCTCGAGCACGTCCCACCAGTAACGGTTCTGCTCGCCAAGGCTCATGTGGTTCGGCACGATATCCAGAACCTGGCCCAACCCGTTCTCGCCGAGAATCCTACAGAAACGTTCGTGTGCGGCTTCTCCACCGAGCTCTTCGTTCACCTTCCGGTGATCCACTACGTCGTAGCCATGCATGCTGCCGGGAGCTGCCTGTAAATACGGTGAACTGTACAGATGGCTGACGCCGAGATCCCAAAGGTAGTCAGCGACCGCTGCCGCATCGTCAAACGTGAATCCTTTATGAAGTTGCATGCGGTACGTCGACGCTGGCGTTTTCGACATTCGTTGGAGATTCCCTTCGTCGCAGGTTCGAGATTCGAATCTGCACCTAGTAATGAAGCTAAGGTCTTGATCTGCTAGGCGCGGCTATAGAACCAGAGACAGTTCGCCCTGAATGGGTTGTTAGAACAGTAGAAGCTGCCGCGGTCGCAACAGGTTGCATGACTAGCCGGGCTGGTGGCCGGCTTCGGGTTTCCACTGCCCTGAGATCGCAAGTGCCGCGTGCGCGAGCGAAATGTGCGTCAATGCCTGCGGAAAGTTGCCAAGCATTCGCTTTGCTATCGGATCGTACTCTTCACTCAGCAGCCCAACGTCATTACGGAGCTTTAGCAGACGCTCAAACATTTCGCGCGCCTCGGTCTTTCGTCCGCTCAGCCAGTATGCTGTGACCAACCAGAAGCTACAGGCCAAGAACGTTCCCTCGGAGCCCTTGAGTCCGTCAGGCGATCGCTCCACGTTGTAGCGAGCGACAAGACCATTACGAAGGAGACGCTCTTCCACGGCGGCAACCGTACCAAGAATTCGAGGATCATCCGCTGGAAGAAATCCGACCATAGCCATTCTGAGTAAGCTGGCATCGATCGTTTTCGAGCCATAGCTTTGCGTGAAGCTGTTGAGGCGCTTGTCGAAGCCCTTCTTGCAAATCTCGTGGTGAAGCAGATCGCGATTCTTCTTCCACCTCTTCAGGTCACCTTTACTGCCGTAGCGTTCGTGATTTTTGATCCCACGGTCCAGGGCGACCCAGGCCATTACCTTGCTGTGCACGAAGTGCTTGCGACCGCCACGGGTTTCCCAAATGCCCTCGTCTGGTAACGTCCAAATGTTGCATACGTGGTCAATAATCGATGCTTCCAGGTCTGCTGACGGGGTCCGAACATCGTCATCCACCTGCGGCGCGCGGCTGAGAGCGAGTGCGACTTCACCATAAACATCTAACTGGAACTGACCTGCGGCGGCGTTCCCCATGCGGACCGGCTTTGATTTTTCGTATCCTGACAGCCATCCTGCTGTCCACTCGGGAAGGCGGTGCTCTCCAGCAAGGCCATAGACGCTTTGCACCTGCTTTGACGATCCGGCAACGGCACGTAGCAACCATCCGCGCCAATGGAGAGCTTCTTCGGTATAGCCCGCACGCATCAGCAGAAGCAGGGTGAAAGAAGTGTCTCTCAACCAGCAGTAACGGTAGTCCCAGTTCCGTTCGCCGCCTAAAGCTTCCGGCAAAGACGTTGTCACCGCCGCAACCATACCGCCGGTAGGCGCGTAGGTCATAGCTTTCAGAGTCATCAGGCTTCGATGAACGGCTTCTTTGTAGTCGCCTTCGTACGCGTTCTTCGCGCTCCACTCCGTCCAGAAGTTCTGCGTATCCTTCAGCGCATCATCAACTGCGACTGACTCTGGAAGGTCTTCAAACGAGTTGCTGTACGTCAGCACAAAGCAGGTTCGGTACCCTTCGCGCGTGATGAAGGTTGAGACTGTGGAAAGTCCCTCGCCATGCAATTCCGGAGCCTTGCCTCTTGCACATTCGCTTCGCAGAATGACCCGGTCAGGGCCGGCCATGGCATGCAACTCATGATTTGCCCTTGTGACCCACGGCACCGTCATTCCATAGTCGAAACGAAGAACGAGATCCATCCGCATAGCAACCTTGCCGCTGACGCCTTCCACGATCCGTATGACATGCGAGTGCTTGCCGCGGGGGGGCATGAAGTCGGTGATACATACTTCGCCGTCCTTAGTGACGAAGGTGGTCTTGAGAATCATGGTGTCGGGCAGGTACCGGCGCCGGACCTCGAGGATGGGTCGCTCTGGACATATACGCCAGAATCCGTTTTCACCCGTGCCGAGCAAGCTTGCGAAGCAAGCGGGAGACGCAAAGGATGGCCAACAGAGCCAATCAATGGAGCCGTCACGACTAACGAGCGCGGATGTTTCAAGGTCGCCGATGATGGCGTAGTCTTCAATGCGCGCTGCGTGCCGCGGCTGTTCTCTCTTACCAAACCATCCTGCCAATCAAGGCCTCCGGCAAAGATCACCTGGGACCGGCAACCGGACCGTCCGGCTATCGCATCCCTTTGCCTGATACTGGGCAGGCGGCGTGTGGGCGTCCACTTGTGCAATCTTTCTCTCTCAACCTTGAGATGCACGTGAACTGAAGGCGGCAAACGAAGACGTCGAAAACCAGGCAAGTTATGGAACTAGAAGCGCGAGGAGGCGCCCAGAATGAAACCCGAGAACGGACGATCCCGCGTCATTATTGAGGAAATCAGCCCTGTCATCGATGGCGGTCGTTACCCCGCCAAACGTGTCGCAGGAGACCAGGTGAAGGTTACAGCGGCGATTTTCAGCGATGGGCATGACCATGTCGCTGCCCGTCTCCTGTATCGCCCTGCTTCAACACAGGCCTGGAAGACAGTTCCGTTCACCCCGCTTACGAATGACATGTGGGAGGCCGAGTTCGTCGTGGAGGAGCTCGGCGAATGGTTCTTCACGATTGAAGCTTGGATCGATCACTTCGATACCTGGGTGCATGATCTCGGCAAGCGCCTCGCGGCCCAGCCCGATCCGCAGGAGCCCACGCAGCAGGTGGTAGGGCCACAGGATATCCCTCTCGCGCTACGCATCGGTGCTGCACATTTGCAAGCCGCCGCTACCAGGGCAAAGGGCGCCGACGCGAAGAAGTTGACGGCAGCGGCGACAGAATTGCTCTCGCTGGCTGATAGGAATCACTCGCATTACGCATCGCCAGTTGACGAGAATCTGGTCGAAATCGCCGCCAAATATCCAGATACGAGCCACTCCACGAAGTGCGGCAGAGAACTTCCACTGTGGGTTGACCGCGAGCGCGCACGCTTCTCCAGCTGGTATGAACTTTTCCCAAGGTCCTGCGGTGTAATGCCAGGCCAACATGGCACCTTCCGCGACGTGATTGCGCGTATTCCGCAGATCGCGCTCATGGGATTCGACATTCTCTATATGCCGCCAATCCATCCAATCGGTGTCGCTTACCGCAAGGGAAAAAATAACTCTGTCACGGCGGAGCCTGGCGATGTCGGCAGTCCATGGGCAGTTGGCGCGAAGGAAGGTGGCCACACAGCGCTGCTTCCGGAACTCGGCAATCTCGACGACTTTGACGGGTTGGTGAAAACAGCACAAGCGAACGGCATGGATGTTGCCTTAGATATTGCTTTTCAGTGCTCCCCAGATCATCCCTGGGTTACCGAACATCCTGACTGGTTCGTCATTCGGCCGGACGGCACCATTCAGTACGCTGAAAATCCGCCAAAGAAGTACCAGGACATTTATCCACTGAACTTTGAATCGAATGACTGGCAGGGTTTATGGGACGCACTCTTGGGTGTTTTCACGTATTGGATGGATCGAGGCGTCCGCGTCTTTCGTGTCGATAACCCACACACGAAAGCATTGCCGTTTTGGGAATGGTGTATCGCTGAGATCCACAAAGAAGCGCCGGATGTCATCTTCCTCGCTGAAGCCTTCACGCGCCCCCATGTAATGTATTCGCTTGCAAAGAGTGGATATTCGCAGGGCTATACATACTTCACATGGCGAAACACAAAGGCCGACTTAGAGGCTTACTTTGATGAAATCTGCAACCCGCCCGTCCGCGATTTCTTCCGGCCCAACGTCTGGCCGAACACCCCGGATATTCTTCACGAGCAGCTGCAAGTTGTGGATCCCGACGAGCGCCGATCCGTCTTTCTCCAGCGAGTCATTCTTGCCTCAACGCTATCGGCGAATTATGGCATCTACGGCCCAGCCTACGAGCTTTGCGAAGGCCGCGCCGCTAAGCCTGCAGCAGGCAAGAAGGGTTCTGAAGAATATCTGGACAGTGAGAAATATCAGCTACGCACGTGGAATTTAGAAGATCCGATATCGATTGCGCCGACGATCACGCTACTCAACCAGATTCGCCATGAGAATCCTGCGTTGCAGCGCAACGAGGGGCTCTGGTTTCACACCGCTCAAAATGATCAGATCATGGTCTATTCGAAGGCGACAGAAGACTTTGCCAACGTAATTCTGATTGTAGTCAACCTCGATAACAAAGGCGAGCAAAGTGCATGGATGAAGCTGCGTATGGACAAACTCGGGTTGCCCTGGGACAGTGAATTCGTAGTTGAGGACCTGCTTACGAACAGGATCTACACCTGGAAAGAATGGAGCTATGCTGCCCTACAACCAGAGCTGCCCGCCCACATTTTTCGCATCATTCGGCCTGCGGTTCATTCCGACAAAGC
This sequence comes from Verrucomicrobia bacterium Tous-C9LFEB, assembly GCA_903970445.1. GTDB lineage: Bacteria > Acidobacteriota > Terriglobia > Terriglobales > Acidobacteriaceae > Granulicella. Next base: position 20,175 of record CAJCIP010000062.1, read on the forward strand.
CTCTTTGAGCGCAGCCTGAACATGGATGGCCGTGGTGTCGAACAGGGGAACTGGACTATCTTCGCCTGAAATCAGCAACATAATTTCTGTGCAGCCGAGGATGATTGCCTCAGCTCCGCGCTCTACTAATCGCTGGATTACGTCACGGTAGAACTGGCGAGAGGCGTCCAGCGTTTGCCCGAGGCACAGTTCGCTGAAGATGACCTTGTGCACGTTTGCGCGATCACCTTCTTCTGGAATGAGAACCTCGAGCCCAAAGCCTTCAGCCACACGTTCCCGATAGAACGTTTGCTCCATGGTGTAGAGCGTCCCGAGCAGACCCACCTTCTTCAAGCCCGCCTGTGCGATGCGTGCTCCTGTCACATCCGCAATGTGCACCAGAGGAATGCCGGCGGCAGCCTGGACTTCGTCCGCCATGCGATGCATGGTGTTGGTGCAGATCAGCAATAGTTCGGCGCCTGCTTGCTCCAGCGCCTGTGCACACCCGATCATCTTCTTTGTGAGAGCAGCCCAGTCGCCGGCACGCTGCAATGTGGCGATTTCGTTGAAATCGACGCTAAACAAGATGCACGGTGCTGAGTGAAGATCGCCAAACCGGGCTCGAACTGTTTCATTCAGGAGTCGGTAATATTCCGATGAACTCTCCCAGCTCATCCCGCCGATAAGGCCGATCGTCTTACATCGCATGTACATCTCTCCAGGGCTTGCGCGGCTCATTCTGAGGATATCTGCAAAAAGGTGGTGTATTGCGGAAGAACACGACCCCTGGAATCGGAACGATGACCCACCCTTGTAGGACTGCCGTGCATCTCAGACTGATGAGTCAAAATCTGTAACGCTGTGATGACTCGCAACTCGCCTGGGAGAGACCTTTTGCCCGAAAAGAAGTTCAGCAGCGTCAGCGATCAACTTTGGTACAAAGACGCGATCATCTATGAGCTTCACGTGCGTGCCTTCGCCGATTCCAACGCCGATGGGATCGGTGACCTACAAGGCCTCATTTCGAAACTGGACTACCTGCAGGAGTTGGGTGTCACCTGCCTGTGGCTTCTGCCATTTTTCCCATCGCCGCTGCGTGACGATGGGTACGACATCGCGGACTACATGTCCGTGAACCCTTCGTATGGCACAATCGAAGACTTTCAGCAGTTCCTCGATGAAGCGCACTCACGCAACATGCAGGTGATGATCGAGCTGGTCATCAATCACACGAGCGACCAGCATCCATGGTTCCAATTGGCGCGCAGGTCGCCCAAAGGTTCGCCCGAACGAAACATGTATGTGTGGAGCGACACGGACAAGCTCTATGACGGTGTGCGCATCATTTTCACCGACACGGAAAAGAGCAACTGGACATGGGACGAGGTGGCACAGCAGTACTACTGGCATCGCTTCTTCTCACACCAGCCCGACCTGAACTTTGACAATCCGGCGGTGATGGAAGAGGTCCTACGAGCCATGCGCTTCTGGCTCGACATGGGAGTCGACGGACTGCGATTGGACGCGATTCCTTACCTCATTGAACGCGATGGAACGAGTTGCGAAAACGTCCCCGAGACCCATGTCAAGATCAAAGCGATTCGTAAGGTGATCGACGAGGAATATGAGAATCGTCTCATCCTCGCCGAGGCCAACATGTGGCCGGCAGATGTCCGGCCCTACTTTGGCGATGGTGATGAGTGCCACATGGCATTCCACTTCCCGCTGATGCCGCGCATCTACATGGCGATTCGGCAGGAAGATCGTTTGCCAATCACCGACATCATGGCACAGACGCCGGATATCCCCCCGAACTGCCAGTGGGGTATCTTCCTCCGTAATCATGACGAGCTTACGCTCGAAATGGTCACAGACGACGAACGCGATTACATGTACATGGCCTACTCTGCTGATCCACGCATGAGGATCAATGTGGGTATTCGTCGGCGCCTTGCTCCGCTCGTCGACAATAACCGCCGGCGCATCGAGCTTCTGAACTCACTTCTTTTTTCCATGCCTGGAACGCCCATCATGTACTACGGCGACGAGATCGGCATGGGAGACAACATCTATCTGGGCGACCGCAATGGCGTGCGGACACCGATGCAGTGGAACTCCGACCGCAATGCCGGCTTTTCGACGGCCGTGCCGGCAAAACTTTATTTTCCCGTAATCATGGACCCGGTTTGGGGGTACCAGGCGATCAATGTTGAAGCGCAGCAGAGCGACCCCTCATCGCTGCTGCATTGGACGCGCAACATGATTGCCCTGCGGAAACTGTTTCAGGTGTTTGGACGAGGGTCGCTGGAGTTTCTACACCCTGAAAACCGTAAGGCTCTTGCATATATTCGCGATTACCAGAGCGAAGACGGCTTGCATTCGGAAACGGTTCTCTGTGTCGCGAATCTTTCTCGCTTTGCTCAGCCTGTATCGCTCGATCTCTCGAAGTTCGCAGGAAGACAGCCCGTCGAAATGCTCGGCTATGTTCCCTTCCCTCCTATCGATAACACGCCGTATGCGTTGACACTGGCGCCATACAGTTTCTTCTGGTTGGAACTGCAACCGGCCGCACCGCAGGCGGAAACCCCCGTCCTAATCTCTACGCCCGAGGAAGCTGCTCCAACGCTCACTGAGGGCGTGGCCACGACCGCTTCGCTCGCGAATCTGCTTGAAGGTTCAGGCCGAGAGATGGTCCACGACCTGCTTCCTGAATATCTCGTGCAGCAGCGCTGGTTTGGCGGCAAATCTCGCACGATTACCTCAGCGGAGATCGCTTCTTCGATCAAGCTGGATGATGAGTTTGCCATAGCTACCGTTGCGGTCAAGTATCAAGACAACAGTGAAGAAACATACCAGCTGCCACTCGGCATCGCGACGAGCGACGCGGCAGAAGATCTGAAAGCAAACAGCTCGAAGGCAGTATTTGCATCTCTCTCAGAAAGCGGAGCTGTACTTTACGATGCCTCGGCAAGCGAGCATTTTCGGCAGCGCTTGCTTCAGTTGTTCCTTCGTTCCGAGGATGGTGCAGAAGCGAGTGAGGACGAAGTCGCGGTTTCAAGATCGCTCTTTTTTGATCCCGCCAAACTGGTCGGGTTGCCGTCGCGCGTAGGTTCCGCGGAGCAGTCGAATACGAGCATCCTCTTCGGCAACCAGGCCATAATGAAGCTCTTTCGCCGGCTGCAACCGAGCAAGAATCCGGATGTAGAAATTTGTGCATTCCTTACCGACGTCGCCCACTTCGATTACATTCCTCCTTACCTCGGGGAAATTCATCGCGTGTCGGACGGCGCGACGCTTGCCTTTTTGCAGGCATTCGCGCCTAACGAAGGAGACGGATGGGCCTGGTTTACTGAAGAACTGAATCAATATTTCGAATTGGTGGCGAACTGCCCTCGGCCCCAGAGTCTCGGCAGTTCGCCGAGCTTCCTCCAATCAGGTGAGCTGCCGGGAGAAGCTCGTGAACGAGCCGGGCTCTCCATCGACGCAGCCTCGGTGCTCGGCACACGAACTGCGCAGATGCACCTTGCGCTTGCCACACCAACCGAAGACGCCGCTTTTGCTGCAGAGATAACAGGTAAGGACAAATTGTCCGCTGACGCCAATCGCCTGCTGCAACAAACCGAGATATCTTTGAGCGCGCTCGAGCGAACAATGCCATTGCTAGCAGAAGAGGCTAAGGAAGACGCCCGATGGCTTCTGGAAAACCGTGACAGCGTACGCGCACGAGCTACCGTTTTTACCTCGATGCTTCCTGAAAGCGCAGGCCGCCGAATTCGCATTCACGGCGACTACCATCTCGGCCAACTGCTGCGCTCGCGCCACGACTTCCTCATCGTTGATTTTGAAGGCGAGCCGGCCCGGCCGCTTGAGGAGCGTCGAGAAAAGCAATCGCCTCTCCGTGATGTCGCAGGAATGCTGCGCAGCTATAGCTACGCGGCACAGTCAGCGGCAGATCGCTATGCACAGCGGCGGCCCGATCAGGCAGCAGCATTGCCAACGTGGGCTACGCTCTGGGAGAACGCAATTGGGACAGCCTTCCTGCAGGCTTACCGCGAAAAGATTCACGAGACTCCGGGTCTGATCCCACAGCAGGATGGAGCCGCCGAAGCATTACTGGCGTCCTTCATCTTGGAAAAATGCCTCTACGAGTTGCTGTATGAGTTGAACAACAGACCGACATGGGTGCATATTCCCCTAAGCGGCCTGCTAGCAATTGTGAAGAAGCCATCTTGAGTGCAAAAGGTAACTGACGTCTATGTCTTCTTTGCCAATGACAGAAGTTTCGGACCATAGTTCGAGTAAAACGCTGGTCAACGACAATGTTTCTGCTCACGCAACAGTTCTCGTGTGCCTTCCTTCCATGTCAGCTGAAGGCGTTCACGCCTTGGCCGGAGACCTGAAGGCTACTTCACCGCATATAAATTTTCTGTTAGCGAGCTGTAACACGCCGTCCGACTCAATCGACGGAAGCGGTCGTGTGCGAATGATTGAATATCCAGATCAACCGGCACACTCCGGTTGGATACTCACAGCTTCGGATTATTTAAACGCTGCGAACCTCGCGCTTGAGTATAGGGCTTCAGCGACGATGCTTCTTGGAACTGAGGCGGCAACCTTACCCCACGAAGCTTTGCAGACCCTCTACACTGCGGCTCTTGAAGGAGGCGGTGACCTAATTCTGCCGCGTTACCCAGCCGGGCCGCACGAAGGTTTGGTGAGCGCAGCCTTGCTCCACCCTTTGTCGCGGGCCCTCTATGGAATCGACGCGCGCATGCCGTTACCTCTTGATGTCGCGTTCTCTCCTCGCATGGCTTCACGTTTTCAAACTGCTGCAAAGCGCGCCGTCAGTTCTGTCGGTGGCGAGGCGCTACTTTGGCCGGCAACGGAGGCGGCGGTGGCTTCCTTCCTGACTCATGAGGTTGCTGTTGGGCGCAGAGTACTGCCGCAGCCGGCGGTAGATGATCTGAATTCACTGCTTGCCCATATCGCTGGATCGCTATTTGCGGACATCGAGACGAAAGCAGCTTTCTGGCAGCGCGTGCGCTCCGTCATACCCGCCCAAAAAACCAATGCCACTGCAAAGCAGACCGCAGGCGATGACGATTTGGCAGAAGTCCGTCCTATGATTGCGGACTTCCGCAACGCATACACCAATCTTCAGGAGATTTGGTCTTTGGTGCTCCCGCCTCAGTCGCTCCTCGCGCTCAAGAAGCTTTCGCTAGCAGAACCCGAAGCATTCACGATGCCTGCTAATCTTTGGGCGCGTACGGTGTACGATTTCGTTCTCGCATTCCGCCTTCGCACCATAAACCGCGGACATCTGCTGGGTGCACTCACGCCGTTGTATTTAGCGTGGGTAGCATCGCATCTGCGTATTGCGGATGACGACCAGACGCGGGCAGAGCAGCACATTGAAGAAACATCTGCTGCATTTATCGCTGAGAAGCCGTACATCGTTTCGCGGTGGCGGTGGCCTGACCGCTTCAACCCCTAGTCTTCCGTGCAACGAACCGACATCAACGATTTTTCCGAAGGAGCTACACAGATGGGTCAGCAAATCGCAAGCGCACTGCATCAATCCATGGACCGCGTTCTCGTGATGCTGGTGAGATTTCTTCCTGGTTTGCTGGCGTTTTTCCTCGCATTATTGATCCTCTGGTTCATCGGATGGGCGATATCGGCGCTTGCAAGGCGCATTCTGACGTCTGCCCGTTTCGATGAACGTGTCGCGGCGCGAGAAGGGACGGGCTCAGCTGCAAGTCTTGCAGATTGGTCACCGGCGAACTCGCCCACACTTCTGGTCTCGCGAGCCATTCAGTGGATCTGCATACTGGCGGGCCTTGCACTCGGGATCTCCGCATTCAACGCGTCGTATTCCTCCACTCCGGAAATCTCACTCTTTCTGCTGCCTTATCTCACGCACCTCACCGGTGCAATCCTTCTGCTGGTCATTGGTGTGCTTCTCGCACGCTTTTTGTCACGCTCGGTCCTTATAGGATCGGTCAATGCTCAGCTGCAGTACGCTCGCTTTCTTTCGCTCGGTGTGAAATGGCTTGTTCTCGTTCTCACGGCCGCTATGGCGCTGGATCATTTGCGCATTGCCGGAGGCATCGTGGACTTGGCCTTTGGCATTCTGTTCGGTGGCATCGTATTGACGTTGTCGCTCGCGATCGGCCTTGGCTCGCGTGACCTTGTCAGCCGGTCGATCGAGAAGACTATCGATAAGCCGTTGCCATCGCGTCCGGTTGAGTTTTCACGAGAGACTGACGTCGCAGAACCGCCCCGCCCGAAGCTACGGCATTTCTAGATTCGGCATAAGTGAGGTATTCGGTCTCGTGACGCATAACGCGCGTTCGGCTATCCTTCTCGGATATCCGCAAGTGCGAGGCTGCTGTTCCTATGCCGGAAAATTCGATTCTTGGCTCTTCTCCACTTCGTAAAGAGGGCCGCGCCAAAGTTTTGGGTGAGGCGAAATACGTCGACGACTTATCGCTGCCCGGCATGTGGTTCGGAGCAACTGTTCGCTCAACAATAGCGCGCGGAAAAATCAGGAAAATCACGTTTTCCCAAGACGTGAATTGGTCTGAGTACGCCATCGTTACGGCATCGGATGTTCCTGGCGAGAACACCATTGTTCATTTGACAAGGGACCATCCCTGCCTTGCCGCCGAGCAGGTAAATCATCCAGAAGAGCCCATTCTTCTATTGGCGCATCCTGACAAGAAAGCCCTGCTAGCCGCGACCGCCGGCGTTCACATCGATTACGAAGAGCTGCCAGGAGTCTTCACGATTGAAGAATCCGAAGCAGCTGTTGAGAACGGTGACACTGAGCGCATCATCTGGCCGGGAAGCGATGCAGGGGGAACCGCAAATTGCTTCAAGCAATATTTGATGTATTCGGCTGACGCGAAAGACACCGAACAAGGCCTCGCGCTTGCCTTTGAGAATGCCGACTACATCGTCCAAGGCGAATACTCGACCGGCGCCCAGGAACAACTCTACATCGAGAACAACGGTGTCATCGCTGAATGCAATAAAGATGCGGACGGGCGTGTCACCGACGTTTGCGTGCGGGGATCGATGCAGTGTCCTTACTACCTGGTACATGCGTTGACCCTGGTATTCGGACTTCCAGAAGAAAAGTGCCGTGTCATTCAAACGGAGACGGGCGGAGCTTTTGGCGGCAAGGAAGATTTCCCTTCTGTCATCGGATCGCATGCGGCGTTGCTCGCGATGAAATGTGGCCACCCGGTGAAGATCACCTATGACCGCGCGGAAGATATGGCGGCAACGACCAAACGCCATCCCTCCCGAACGCGTCATCGCACCGCGGTGTCAAAAGATGGAAAGCTACTCGGAGGCACAATCGAGTTTGCGATCGACGGCGGAGCCTATGCCACGCTCTCGCCCGTCGTTCTTTCGCGCGGAACGATTCATGCGCCCGGACCATACAAATGGCCTTACCTTCGCGTGCGTGCGAAAGCGATGGCTACGAACGTTCCGCCACATGGAGCCTTTCGTGGCTTTGGCGCACCGCAATCACTCTTCGCGCTTGAGCGGCACATGGATAAGGTCGCGAAAGTTGTCGGATTGACGCCGGAGGAACTGCGCCGTCGCAACTTCCTGAGCACAGGTGACTGCACAGCCACTGGGCAACCGCTGAACGACCCGGTCGACATGCAGAAGCTGCTTACACGCGCACTGGAAGAACACGGCTACCACGAAAAGCTGAAGCGCTTCGCCGAAGAAAATAAGCACTCCTCCATTAAAAGGGGCGTTGGCTTTGCTACGTTCATGCACGGCGCAGGATTCACCGGATCAGGGGAACGGCGCCTGAATTCACTCGTTCACGTTGAGGTGAACGCAGACGGTCGACCAAACCTACTCGTCTCGTCGACCGAATTCGGACAGGGTACAAACACGATCCTTTGCCAGGTAGCGGCGCAGGCGCTCAGCCTGCCATACGAAAACATATCGATCGCGCAACCGGATACGCGTGTTGTCCCCAATTCCGGACCGACGGTCGCGAGCCGCACCGCGATGATTGTGGGAAAACTTGTGGAACGCGCATGCAAAAAGCTGCTGACGACGCTTCAGGACTACGCCAGCCTTCCACCCCAACACACTCCGGGAGAGTTTCGGAAGGCCGCGGGCTTTTACGTTGCAGAGCATGGCTCTCTTCGAAGCTCTGTGCGATACGAGCCCGTCAAGCCAATCTTCTGGGACGATGAACTTTATCGTGGTGACGCGTATCCCGCCTACGCGTGGGCCGTATATGTCGCCGAAGTGGCTGTCGACCTGAACACATACATGGCGACCGTAACGCGGTTCGACGCACTGCAGGAAGTTGGCAAAGTCATGCATCCTGTCTTGGCAAAAGGCCAGGTGGAAGGTGGCGTAGCCCAGGGTATCGGGTACGCGCTCTACGAAAAATGCGTTTGGAAGAACGGTCGAATGTTGAACAATCAAATGACCAACTACATCATGCCGACAAGCGCTGACTTGCCACCCATCCATGTTCATTTTGAAGAAGTGCCGAGCGCTCACGGCCCTGGCGGAGCAAAGGGCATCGGCGAACTGCCGATGGACGGCCCAGCGCCAGCGATATTGAACGCCATAGAAAACGCGACGGGCGTCGCCTTTCACAGCATTCCACTCTTGCCTGAAGATCTCTTCGAACGCTTCGCCAGCTTCACTGAGAGAGCTCATGGAGGCAGCGAAGAGTTAGACGGATCGATAGATCGAGATACCCGAACAGAGGTGGATGCATGATCGGTTTGGAACTGCCCCTCATCAGCCCTTGCGTGTTCGGTGACGGCTCTATATATCTTTCGCTCCGCGCACTTTTGATCACTCGTCGCGTTTCTCCTTTCTAGCCGCCCTATGTCAGACATTCGAATCACAATTAACGGTCAGGCTCGCTCACTCAACGTTCCTTCCATGAAACGTCTTCTCGACGTGATCCGCGAAGACCTGCAGCTTACCGGAACGAAAGAAGGCTGCGGCGAAGGTGAGTGTGGAGCATGTGCAGTGTTGATGAACGGCGAGCTTGTAAACTCCTGCCTGGTGCCGGCGCTGCAGGCGAACGGTGCGAGCGTCTGCACAATTGAGGGCGTAGCCATCGATGGCCGTCTGCATCCTGTACAACAATGCTTCCTTGAAAATGGTGGAGCGCAGTGCGGCATCTGCACGCCAGGCATGATTCTGGCCACCCAGCATCTGCTCAACAAGTATCCGCGGCCTACGTATGAACAAATCCAGGAAGGCCTGGCGGGTAACCTCTGCCGCTGCACGGGCTACATGCGAATTTTTGAATCGGTTTGCAAGGCTGCTGAGGCCGACTACCTTCCAGACAGAGGAAAAGCCTGACGCATGCGTTCCGATGTCACACAATTTGAGCTGACTGCGCCGGCAACCCTCACGGAGGTTCTCAGGCGACTCGCGGACAATCCGGGAAGGCATACCGTGCTTGCAGGTGGAACGGAGTTGATGGTCGCCCTCAACACTGGCCGGCTTGCCACACATTCATTTTTATCCATTCAGCATCTACGCGAGTTGCGGTTCATCCGAGAGACACCCGACACCATTCAGATCGGCGCAGGAGCGACATTCACAGACATTCGTGGCAGCAAGATCATTTGCGCAGAGCTGCCGTTGCTGGCACAGTCGGCATCGTGGACAGGCAGCGTCGCAAATCAGAATAGAGGCACGCTCGGGGGAAACATCTGCAATGCCTCGCCCGCCGCGGATACGCCGCCGGCATTGCTCGCCTACGACGCAAACGTGACGCTCATCAGCGCTGCGAGCATGCGCGAGCTGCCGTACCGCGATTTTCATCTCGGCTATAAAAGGACCGCCATGCGCAGCGACGAATTGCTGCACACGATCACCCTACCGCGCATCTATGCCGGTCATCGCCAATACATCCGCAAGGTAGGCACACGCAATGCCCAGGCTATTTCCAAGGTTGCGCTGGCAGCCATCGCTCTTGTCGAGGCGGGCCGCATCATCGACATCAGGGTTGGAGCTGCATCGTTAGCGGATCGGCCGCTCCGTTGCACCGCAGCGGAAACAGTATTGATCGGTCAGACAATCGGCGGCGAGGGAATGGAAGCTCTCGTCCGGAAGGCGCGTGCGGCTTTGGCCGGCGAAGCTGAACCAATTGACGACATTCGCTCGACGGCAAAATACAGGATTGCAGTTGGAGCAAACCTCCTCGAAGAGTTTCTTCGCTCCCTTTAGCTTGCCCCCTACGCGATCTCATTTGCTTTCGCTAGGTCTTCAGATGTGTCCACATCAACATCATTGCCAAGCCTTATTCTCGGCGAGTCTTTGAGAAGCTTGCGCGCACCTACATCTCCGCGAAGCGCCAGAAGATCAGGAAACGATGCGCGCAAAAAACAAGCGGGAACACCGGACCAACCTTCACCCTCGGAAGCGGCGCTTTGCTGCTTCTCTTCGGCCAACGCAACCAGAGCACGAAGGTGGTCTGCGGTGACAAAGGGCATGTCGCAGGTAAGAAGAACAGCGGCATCGCAATCTCTACCTTCGAGGGCAGAGATACCCTCATAAATAGAAGAAGCTGATCCACACTCCCAAGCCTCATTTCTGAGGATCACTGCTGCCGACAAACGGCAGGCTGTCTCAATCTCGTCCGCTCTTGCACCTAAGACGACGAAGACTGGAGAAAGCTCAGCCGCCACACAGGTATCTACCGTTCGTTCGAGCAGTCGTTGGCCACCTACGATCGCCAACTGCTTTGCGCTACCAAGACGCCTCGACGCCCCCGCCGCAAGGATGATGGCTGCAGCTTTCACATCGCACATTCCGATTGCAGATAGCGCGAAGCGCCGCCCAACGTCACTTGTTCTTCCACAGTGTGGGTTGTCATGCGCCTTGATTGGACCAACTTGCCTTCGACACAGGCCTGCATTTCGGCAAGGACGGCAAGAGCAATGGCTTCTGCTCCATCACCACCAAGATCCAGTCCGACCGGCGCAAACAGCTGATCGCAAACCTGTTCCAGCGGCCAGCCGAGCATGTCTGCCACTTCGCTCGCGAGCAGCGCACTGCGATGCCTGGCGCCGAGAAGGCCGAGGTACCTTGGCCGGGCTGGAAGCAATCGCTTCAGCCACTCGCGGTCCTGCTCGTAGCTGTGGGTCATGATCACAGCAACGTCGCTTCTCTGCATAGCCAGATCATTGGCGTTAGGATCATCCGGGGCTAGAACCCGTTCTGCATCCGGGAAGCGATGAGCCTTCGCCCACTGCGGACGTCCGTCGGCAACATGAACCCGCCAGCCAAGTAACGCGGCCATGCTGACGAGCGGTTGCGCATCATCGCCGGCGCCGATCACCAACAAACGCTGAGGAGGTTCGATCCGCTCGACGAAAACCTCGTTCGCTTCCTGGTCCGCAGCCGCAATCAACCCTGTGTCTACAACGCGCGTGAGCGATCGGCCTTTCTCCGGCAAGCGTGTTAGAACATCGATGGTCTCGCCTTCCAATGATCGGCGCAGCGCGTCCATGAGAAGCTCAAATTCGGGGGTTCCGGCCGGCTCCAGAAGAAGATCGACTGTGCCACCGCAACCTAAGCCATACGGAATATCCGCAGTATCATCGAACAAAGTAGAGTAGCGATGCACGCATGCCCCGTCTCGTACAAGCCACGTCAACTTCCGCACAACTTCAGCTTCCAGGCAGCCGCCAGAGATCGATCCAATGTAATCACCGTTGGTGGCGACCATCATCCGCGCGCCAACTTTGCGGTAGCTGGAACCTTCTACACGCACAAGCGTAGCTAAGGCAGCGGCATCGCCTCGCTGCCACATTTCGACGAGCTTTCTTCGCTCAGGCATCATGGGTATGTTCGTGGCTCCTTCCGCTTTGGATGGTTTGCGCTCGTCGGTAGATACTGCGCACGCCGAAACGCGCTTGCGTACAATCATGCCGATGCCGCTTGTTGACGAAGATACCAAGATATCTCCTGTGATGAAGAGTCTCCTCACCTGCCTCTGCATGATCGTGTTTTGCCCTCTTCTACGCGCAGAAAAGCATCAGCTGGCGCTGGGATGCCTGGCGCAACCTGATAGCGTGCATCCAGGAGTGGCTGTCGACGTGACGGGAACAGCGCTCGGCGAAGACCCACGCAAGCCGAGCACTTTTACATGGGAAAGTACAGGCGGACGGCTATCCTCCGCAGGCAATACCGCGCGGATCAACACTTCCGGCCTGAATGCTGGCGAGTACACGATCACTGGAAAGGTCGTTCAAGGCGACAAGCCCAATCAGCAGGCGACCTGTACGGCGCGATTCAAGGTCGTTCCTTTTGAGCCCCCCAGTGTGAGCTGCCGTGCCGTTCCAAACCAAGTACCGTCTGGTTCCACCGTTGACATTCTCACGACCGCCGCAAGCGCTCAGAACCGGCCGCTCACGTACGCATACAGTGTCTCTGCAGGCAAGCTGTCAGGCACTGGCGCAGCAGCAAAGTTGAGCACGCAGAGCGTACAGGCGGGCACGATCAATGTGACCTGCTACGTGGTCGATGATCGCGGCCTGAGTGCGTCGGCGAATACTCAGGTGGTTGTGGGCAAGCCAGTCTCTGGTGTGCTTACCGCGGGCAAGCAGGTGTGTGGGTTGAACTTCATGAGCGACCGGCAGCATTCTGTGCGTGTAGATGCCGCTGCTGAGAGCTGCCTCGATTCGGTGTCTTACATGCTTCGCCAGAGTCCGGGCGCGATGCTCATGATTGTGGGTAACGCCTCGCCTACCGAGCCGCCGGAGAACGCTGCGGAACGGGCGATGAATGCGCGTCAGTACCTTGTCGATGTGCGCAAGGTAAGTGCTGCTCGCATCGACGTGCGCGTTGGCGAAACATCGGGTCCCACGGCCCGACTAGCAATCATCCCTGCAGGCGAATTGCTGCCGACAGGAGGTGGACAGGAGTTCGACGAAGCGCTCATTGTGCGACACGGTGAGCCTTACGTGCGGCCCGGAGCTTCTTCACCTGCTTGTCGCCGCGCGCGTTAGCCAGCAAAAGCAAAGGCGGCCCGAAGGCCGCCTCTGCATGGAGAGTCTTGATGCTTTAGGAAGCGCGCTCGACTTCGCGGAGGCGGGCAGCCTTCCCCCGGAGACCGCGGATGTAGAAAAGCTTGGCGCGGCGAACGCGGAAGGAGCGGATCTTCTCGACCTTATCGACGACCTTGGAATTGTAAGGAAAGATGCGCTCGACACCCTGGCCGAAGCTCATCTTGCGGACGGTGAAGGAACCCTGAGGGCCCTTCTTGCATGCGATAACCAGACCCTCGAATGCCTGCAGGCGCTCCTTTTCCCCTTCCTTGATCTTGACCTGGACGCGGATGGTGTCGCCAGGTTTGAAGTCGGGGAGGTCGGTGCGCTGGAGCTTATCGGCCAGCTTCTGCATGATGGGAGAGATTGACATGACACAAATCCTTGCTTGAAGTCGCAGGACTTAGTGTACCGCACAAGATGATGTCTCTCCAAGACGCTCTTGGAGTAACCGTACCCACCCCCGTACTTTAGTACGCAAAGTCTTCATAAGAGACGACTTAGGTCTAGACCAACTTTGCGGTTCTAGAAGTGCATGCAGAAGCGAGATTTGGCTCCCGCATTGCTTCTATTTTATAAGGCCTGTCAAGCATCGGCATGACAACCCAGGCGTTTCGCCAGTGACTCGGCTGTCATTTCATCGCTGCGCGACTGGCGAAATACGGAGGTCCTTCGCCTACGGCTCAGGATGACGCTCCATTGGGTTCTTGCGAAGGAATTCGCGATCTTTTTTTGACAAGTCTGCATTCTCGAGGAGGTCGGGGCGATTTTGCTGCGTTTTCGCCAGAGCGGCGAGGCGGCGCCAGCGGCGGATGGCGGTATGGTCGCCGCCGCCGAGGACTTCGGGGATGGGGACTCCGCGAAATTCGGCGGGGCGAGTGTAATGCGGGTAATCGAGCAGGCCACCGGAGCCGTGGGTGGCGCGGGGGACGCCGTCGGCGGTCATCAGGTCGGCTGGGTCGTCACCTTCGCCGAAGCTTTCGTAGCGTGAGGAGTCGGCGTGGCCGAGAACGCCCGGTAGCAGCCGGACGACGGAATCCACGATGACCGCGGCCGCTAGTTCGCCGCCCGAGAGCACGTAGTCGCCAATGGAAAGCTCTTCATCGCAGAGAAGCTGGCTTACGCGCTCGTCGACGCCTTCGTAGCGTCCACAGATCAACACGACGCGCTTCAGTGAGGAGAGGCGGCGGGCTACGGCCTGGGTGTAGCGCTTGCCCTGAGCGGAAAGCAGGATGACTGATTCGTGTGAGGTGTCGCGTTGCTGTTTCGCGGTGATGCCGAGGGATTCGACGCACTCGAAGATAGGCTGCGGCTTGAGCACCATACCTTCGCCGCCGCCGAATGGGCGATCGTCGACTGTGCGGTGCCGGTCGTGGGTAAACGCGCGGAGGTCGTGGATGTGCGTCTCGACGATGCCGGAGCGGAGGGCGCGGGTGAGGATGCCGTGGTCAAACGGGCCGCGAAAGAACTCCGGAAAGATGGTGACGATGTCGAAGCGCATAAGGGCAGAGTGTAGAGGGTAGATAGCAGAGCGTAGACTTAGGAGTTCCGCTCTCGAATCGTATCGCAGGGTCGGTTCGTCGTTCCTGTTGTTCTTAGCTTTGGCGGTGAGGCCCTTATCGGCATCTTGGGCGGTGATGCTAAATACAGGGGTCTGTCCACTTCGCCCCTTCGAATCACTTCGTTCGCTCAGGGCCTCCCGGTCGAGATGACGATTCGGTGGGGTGAACCTGCAGACTCAGGGGTTGACGCTAGCTTCGAACAAACCCTCCGGGAGATGCATGACGACTCGCCGGTTCGCGATGTCGACATTGTCAAGATAGATCTTCACGAATGGAATCAGCGTCGGGTCTTCAATGGCCGAAGTTTCGACCTCAAGAAGAGGGGCGGCGTCTTCGAGACGCACTCGGCCGTCGGCCGATGTGGCGAATTGGACGTCGATGATGGTGCCAACCGGATCGCTTCCGTTCCAGAGCGTGCAGCCGACGAGGTCGCGGATGTAGAAGGTGTCCTCTTCCAGCTTGGGCAGGTTAGAGACAGGGATGAGGACGTCGAGTCCGGCGAGGGTTTCTGCTTCGGAAATGCTGTTTGAGCCGGCAAGTTTGAGGACAATGCGTCCCGCGTTTTTGCCTACGGGCAGCCAGTGGTCTTCCAGAGTGTGTTCTTTCGCGGGAGCTGATGGTGATGTGGCAAGGGCCAAGCTGCGGCCAGGGCGGAACTCGTCCATTCGATCTGTCAGGAGGTCGGCGAGGACTTCGCCCTTGCGTCCTTGCGGACGGAGGATGTGGGCAATCGCAATGAGGTCTTCGGTGGGCACGTGGCTAGGTTATCGCGGCTGCGGCCTTCCCTCAGGGGCTGAAGCCCCCCTGGGATGTACGGGTTGATGAACGGGCTGAAGCCCGTCCCTTTCAAAGCACAAGGAAAGCAAGAACGGGCGCGCGGCTCTGCCGTGCGAGAAACAGATTCCTTGCTGCGCTCGGAATGACAATCTGAAAGTCCACAAAGGCTGCGCAGCGCGAACTTGGATCGACGCAGACTTTCTGCAAGAAGCAGCTGCTACTGCTTCACGAGTTCGACACGGCGGTTGAGTGTGCGGCCGTCTTCCGTGTCATTCGATGAGATGGGCGCGTACGGACCGTTGCCGAAGGAGGTAAGACGGGAGGCAGCGGGAGGATACTTAGCGACGATTGCCTGGACGACGGCTGCGGCGCGGCGTTTGGAGAGGTCGAGATTCGCGGCGAGCGACCCGACGTTATCGGTGTGGCCGACGACGTAGAACTTGATCGCACCATCTTGCTGCAGCAGCTTGACTACTTCATCCAGCGCGGGAGCTGATTCGGGTTTGACGTCTGCCTTGCCTGTATCGAAGAGGATGCCGTTGACGATGGTATGGCCCGCGGAAGTAATGCCGCTCGACATGGTCGTCGCGTCGGCCACGACATCCTGCGTGACCGTGGTCGGGGTGAGAAATGTCTCGTCATAGGTGTTGTCCGAGTTGACCTGAAACAGGATGTAGGTCTTACCCATGTGCACGGTGAAGTCGCCATAATCGCCCGAGTCGTAGTCAAAGGCCCAGCCGGCATTCTTCATGGCGGTATGCACGTTGCGCAGGACCTGCGCCTTGCTTGCGGTTTTGGGATAGATGTAATGAATTTCCGCGAACTTCCCTTCAAGCTCCAGGTCAGGATTGCCTTTGCCCATGGGAAAGCGGAACTTGTTGTCGTCCAGCTGACGGCAGGCCCGAATGACCGAGCCGGGAAAACGCGTGATGATGGGCGAATCCTTGCAGCCGGGCTCGTCCTGCCGCTGGGCTGTGCAAACTGGAACGGCAATAGAGGCGAACAACAACACGACATACGGGAGAGATTTCACGGCGTTCTCCAGACTGGAATCGGGGCCCTGAAACTTCTGTGCGACGAGTTCGCATTCAAGCTACCACAGCGGAGGTGAACCCTGAAGCGGTGTTAAGCTGGCTGACAAATGAGACTGCCCGCCGCCGTTCCGGAGATTCCCGTAGCCAGCATCGATAAGGCCGTGGCTTACTACGTCGATGCGTTGGGTTTTCGTCGTGACTGGGCCGACGAAGATGGCGGTATCGCGGGTGTTTCGCGAGAGGACTGCAGGCTGTTCCTCACAAGCGGCTGTTTCCGTGAACAGTTTGGTAATGCTGCGCCCGTCCTCATCTGGATCAATCTGAATAGCAAGGCTGAAGTTGACGCGCTCTTTGCGGAATGGCAGGCTGCGAAGGCGAAGATTGTGTCTGAGCCGCAAGATAAGCCGTGGAAGCTGCACGAGTTTGTGACCGCTGATGTTGACGGCAATTTGATTCGGGTGTTCTATGACTTTCGATTGGATGAAGGAAGCGCATGAAGCGGGCACGCAGTTCCGCAGCGCGAAAAGTAGATTCGTCGGCTGCGCACGGAATGACCAAGAAAAGCAGTGGTTAGTGGCAATGATTAGTGACGAGTGGTTATGCGTTCCACAGTCGGCCAGCCATAAGCCATTACTCTTCGGTAAACTCAGAGGCTAGAACGATGCCGGCTCTGTTTAAATTTCCCGTGCCGATCGGCGTGACGAAGGCCACGGCGAAGCAGCAAATGCTGAAGCAGCTGGTCTGCAGCAACGCGCCGGAGCAGGCTCTGCGCTACCACGGCTACAAACGAATCGCGGGCGTCGATGAGGTCGGGCGAGGAGCACTCTTCGGGCCGGTGGTTGCGGCGGCGGTCATTCTGCCGGAGAAGGTTGGCGCGCTGACGCGCATGGGCTTGAAGGACTCCAAGCAGTTGACGCGTGAAGAGCGTGAGAAGCTGGACCGCAAGGTGCGCGCCATGGCAATTGCGTATGCGGTGGCTGAAGTGGATGCGGAGACGATTGATCGCGTGAACATCTACCAGGCGACACGCATGGCTATGCTGCTGGCGGTGAAGCAGTTGCAGGTGGAACCGGATCACCTGATTTTGGACGCAATGTTGATCGACCATGCGTGCGCGCAGACGAAGCTGTTTTACGGCGACGCGCTTTGTTTATCCATTGCGGCGGCTTCGGTAATTGCGAAGGTGCACCGCGATGGTTTGCTGCGCGAGATGCATACGATGTATCCGCAGTATGGCTTTGCGCAGCACAAAGGCTATGCCACGCCGGAACACCGAAAGGCGCTTGAGGAGCATGGGCCGACGGAGCTGCATCGCAAGAGCTTTGCACCGTGCCGGGCGGCTGATCCGAACGCGGCGCTGGAAGAGCGGATGGAGTCGGGTGATTTGTTTTTCGATGAGGAGGTTGGTGGCTGGGATGGGACAGCAGATCCTCCCGCTTCGCCGAAGGATGGCAACCAGAAGAGTAGCGAAGCAAGCTGGGAGAGCACGCGTTGGGTTTGAGGCTGTTGTGCGTTGTGGCGCATCCGGATGATGAATGTTTTGCGTTTGGCGGAGCGCTTTTGCTGGCAGCGGATCGCGGCGTTCGCACGAGCGTGATATGCCTGACCGACGGGCAAGCTGCAACGCATCGTGGTGAGTCAAAGAGCGCCGAAGAGCTCGGCGCGATGCGGCGGGCGGAGTTTGTGGCTTCGTGCAGGATTCTCGGCGTGGCGCATGAGGAGATTTGGGACTACCAGGATGCTCAGCTCGAGTTTGCGGATTTCTCGAAACTCGCCGGCAGGCTGGTCGCGACAATACGCACGTTTCAACCCAATGTAGTGATCACGTTTGGCGGCGAGGGGGCTCTGAACTCGCATCCTGATCACACGATGGTGTCGGCTGCGACGACTGCGGCGTTTCATTGGGCCGGAAATCCGAAGCGTTACATAGATGCTGGTGAGATTTTTCAACCGGAGCGGTTGTTCTACCTGTCGAGCAATTTTTTTCTGCCGGATCGGCGGCCGCCGCTGCTTGCGCCATGGACATTGACGCTCGATATACGTGCTGTGTTCGCGCGCAAGCAGGAGGCGTTTGCGGCACATGCGTCACAGGCTCCGCTGATGGAGCGCACGCGTGCATTATTCGAGGAACATGGGCAAGACGAGCGGTACGTGCTCGCGGCGGCGATGGAACCGCATGCAGCGACGCAATCGGTGGATATGTTTGAGGGTTTGGCGGAATAGGCGGACTTGCTCGCGCCGCGCTCGCTTCCCAGATACAGGGGTCTCTCCGCTACGCGCTCCCCGCTTCGGTCGAGATGACAGTCACTTTTAAGGTCGATTTGCACCCACACTAGCGCAGCTGGAACTCGGGCGAGCCAAGAATGAGCGCGGTGAGCAGGTTCAGCGTGTCGGAGGGGCTGCTGTTTGCGGGCTGTTGCGCGAGCTGGTCGCTGATGAGCTTATTCGTCTGCGCGGATACCGGCGCATTGACGACGGTGTACTCCAGCACGCGCATTGCGGTGAGGGAGCCGCTGCTTGGTGGAAGCGTTGACGTAGCCGATGAACTAGGTGGGGGCGGACTGGTAACGCCCATGAGCTTTGGTTGCGCACTGAGCTTCAGGGAGCCGAGTTGAGGCGGCGCAGGTGGTTCGGCCATGGGCACGGAAGCGCCGGGCGACATCAGGCCGACGGCGAGGAGTTTCGGTGAATCGAACTTCTGGTTGGCGAACTTGTTTGTGGTGAGTTGGTAGGAAAAGTTGAGGCGGTCGATCAGTGCGGTGGAGTTCATCCACTGGTCGGCCGTGAGGTAGTAGCCGGTGGGCGGCAGCGCATAGTAGAGCGGCATGCCCATCGTTTTGATCGTGTTGACGAGCGCGCCTGGGTTGGCGGGATCGGTGCCGGTGGCGCGGAACGATGAGGCGATGAACTCGACGGGTGTCTTGACCTTGGTGTGAAAGTACTGGCGTGAGTTGAACTCGGGGGAGGCAATGATGGCGCGCAGGATGGTTTTGATGTCGCCGTTGCTGGTGAGATAGGTCTGCGTAAGGCGCTCGACGAGTGCGGGCGGCGGTGTGTCGGCGACGAAGTACTGCGCGAGCAGCGTGGAGATGAAGTGCGCGGTTTGCGGGCTGGCGGCAAGGATGTTCAGCGCAGCGATGCCCTGCTTGATACTGTCGGGCGTGGCTGGATCTGGGCTCGGCCCGAAGGTCTGTACCGGCGCAGCGACATTGCGCGCTAGGATTTGGCCGTTGTCAGCGATCTGGTAACCGAGCCAGGTTTTCGGGCCCGGCTCATGGCGCTTGGGGTCGAACGCGAAAGGACCGCCGACGTTTGGATCGTCGACTCCCCAGCCGGTAAGTATGGCGGCGAGCGCGGTGACGTCGGCCTGCGTGTATCCGCCGTTCACGCCAACCGTGTGCAGCTCCATGACTTCGCGGCCGTAATTTTCGTTGATGCCCTTGTTGCCGCGCTTTGCTTTCGGATTCTTCGGGTTGACTCCGTTGGCGAGCGAGTCAGGGCCGATGGACAGGAAATTGTCGAGGTAGACCATCATTGCCGGTGATTGCGCGGTGGCAAGAAGCAGGTCGCGGAAGCTGCCAAGCGCGTGCTTGCGAATGACGTCGCGTTCGTAGCTGGTGGTGTACCACTGATCGGAATCTTTGCCGATGTAGATGTTGAAGTGGTTGAACCAGAAGTCGGACATGACGGCTTGCAGCTGGCGCTCGGAAAGAATGTCGCGCAGGATATGTCCCTGCGCAATTTCGTTGGCGATGTTGCCGCTCGAGCTGACCTGGCCGGCCATGGCCTGAAATGTCTGGCGCTCACGTGCATTGAAGTCGGCGAAGAGAAGGTTGCGTTGGTCGCCGGTGAGATTGCCGTTGGCCGTGAGTACGATGCGGTCGTCGACGGGCATTGTGATGATGGCGTTCATGCGCTGCTGCTTCGGCATCGCGATAAGTTCGCCGAAAATGCGCGAGGCGGTGGCCTGATCGCGCTTCTTGGCCTCGGCTTTCTCGGCGTCTGTAGGCTCGGGGAGCGGCTGAGCGGATTTCTTCGCGTCCTTATCTACCTTTTCGCGGTTCGCTTTCTCGATCTGCACGGCAAAGACGGCGCTTTCAAGAGGGTCGCTGGGAGAATTGGCTTTGCCGCTGAGGACAGCATTCACCTGCGCGCGGTCTGGGAACACGGCGAGTGCCTGGGCGGGTGTCATGTTGAGCGTTGGATAGTCGTTCAGGCGTTTGGCCAGAACCGGGTCGGGGATGCTGTCAGGATTAAGTTGCTGCTCGAACCACTGATCGGCGCCCTGGGCGAGCACACGGTCGACTTCGCCAGGGCGTGGGCCGTAGGTGAAGCGGTCCAATAGCTGAACAACGCGCTCGCGAGGCGTGAGCGGCGCCAATGCCGGAGGCTTTGGTACAGGGTGCGCGAGAGGCTTCTTTCGCTGCGCGTCGTGTTGTGCTCGGGATTGTGCTCCGTACGGGGAAAAGATGCTGCCGCAGATGAGGCCGAGAATCAGCAGACGCTGCATAGCGACTCGCTCCTTGCTGCAAGTGTAGACCTGCGCGGTGGGAGGGAGTTGCGGTGAACTTATGCGGCCGCTGCGGATTGTGACGCAAGGGCAGACCGTCTGCGCAGACGCTGGATGATCCAGTAGACGACGCGCGCGAGGATCAGTATCCAGAAGATGAGTGTTTCTTTGGTCGGTAGCGGCACACCTTTCTTCAACGACCACCAGTAGTGAACGAGAGCGAGGAAACCGGCGGCGTAGATGAGGTAGTGAAGGCGCTGCCAGTTCTTGCCGCCCATGGCTCGCAGGACACGCTGCGGGCTGGTAACGGCGAGGGTGAGCAGGATGATCCATGTGACAAGGCCGACCTGGATGAAGCGACGCTTCTCGAGGTCGTCGAGCATAGTGGGCCAGATGGCGACAAGCTGCCGCCAGGGCTCGGCGAAATGGCCTGCGTGCAGACCCGCTAGCGCGGTTTGAACGTCATAGCCGGAGAAGAGGAAGATGTAGGTCAGCAAGTGCAGGGTGGCGTAGAAGAACGCGTAGAGGCCGACCATGCGGCGGAAGCGAATCAACCAGGCGAGCATCGGAGTCAAGCGGCGGACGGGTGTGATGGCAAGATCCGTTAGCAGTATCCAGAGAGTCCACTTACCGGTGAAGTGGGTGATGAAGTTCACCGGGTCCGCTTGCGCTGCCAAGGCTCCGTTGCGATACATCTGCAGAAGATGCAGCGCCGGCAGTAGGCACAGGAGATGCACGAGTGCTTTGAGGTATGGGATTGCTCGCGAAGGCATACGTGCTTTCTTTATACCCTCGCTCTCTGAAAGAAGCAGATCCTCCCGCATCGCGGAAAGAATACAACCCAAGGGGCGAGATCGCCTCAGTAGTACTTGCTGAGGTCCATGCCGTTGTAGAGGCTCGCAACCTGGTCACCGTAGCCGTTGAACATCTGGGTGGCCACGATCTTTGGGAAGATGCTGCTGCTGGAATCCAGGCGGCGGTCGTGCGAGCGCGAGGAGTGGTCGCCATCAAGATTTGGATTCACGTTGGAGTAGAAGCCGTAAGCAGGCGGGTTCAGATCGTTCCACGTCGTGCTCGGCTGCTTGTCAACAAAGCGGATTTTGACGATGGCTTTCGGCGACTTGTAGCCGTACTTCCAAGGCACGATGACGCGAACCGGGGCACCCTGCTGGTTCGCGAGAGTCTCTCCGTAGGAGCCGAAGGTGAGGAGTGTGAGCGGATGCATGGCTTCGTCCATGCGCAAGCCCTCCTGATACGCGCCTTCAAAGCCGGAGCCATTCAGGTTGGGCATCTGCGAGGAATCTGCCAGTGAATTGAACACAATATATTTCGCGCTCGGTAGCGGTTCAACGAAGTTGATCAACTCCGAGAGCGAGTAGCCGTCCCAAGGAATCACCATCGACCAGGCTTCCACGCAGCGGAACCGGTAGACGCGCTGTTCGAGCGGCCGGTAGTGCATAAGGGCATCAATGTCGATGGTTTGCGGCTTCTTGACGAGGCCTTCCACTTTGACAGTCCACGGCCGCGTGCGAAGTGAGCCCGCAGTGTGCGCGGGTTCGCTCTTGTCGATGCCGAACTCGTAGTAGTTGTTGTAGCTCTGTGCTTTCGATTCCGGCGTGACTGTGTCGCTCACGTTGAACTTGCCGGAAACGGTTTGCAGTTTGTTGAGCGCGTTCGCTGCGCTTGGAAACATCGCCGCGGCGGCAGCACCCACGCCCAGCATACCGGCGCGCGCGAGGAACGCGCGTCGGCCGGCCCGAAAGCTTTGATAGTTGTCCTTGGCCGTGATCTCAGAAGAGGGAATGGCTTTTTCAGTGCGTATCAGCATTTCGGAACTCCGATGGGCGACAACTTGAAGACCCACGTATAAGACGCGCTCCCAAGGCCCTTAGGTATTAAACGTTTCGCTTGCCGTTGTGGATGGTCGGCTACTGCAACGTGCAAGAAAGACGACTGAGCCAACGATGGCAACCAAGGCAGCGAGCAGCAGTTCTCGTGTGAAGTTTGGTCTCGCAAAGACCACATACGCAAAGCCAAGTAGCGCCAGAACCGGCGGCAGCGGATACAACCAGATGCGAAACGGGCGTGGAAGATCAGGCCGGCGTACGCGAAGCACCATCACGCCAATGTGCTGCACGGCGAATTGCAAGACGATACGCAGGACTACGAGCGCGGCAATGAGATCGCCAAGTGAGAGGAAGCAGCAGAGGCAGGCGACTCCAGCCAGGGCTAGCAGCGAGACATAGGGGAAGTTGCGGGTTGGATGCAGTCGACCGAAAGCACTGATGAAGTTGCCGTCACGCGCAGCAGCGAAGGGTATGCGGGAGTAGCCGAGCAGCAGGGCGAACACGCTTGCGAACGCGGTGACCATGACGAGCACCGCTGCTGCGTTCGCAAGGACAGATGCGACGTGCGCACCGAGCGAGGGAGCATACGCGGTCTGCATGTATTGAGATAGCATCGCGCGGCGGGAATCAAGATCAGCGGCAGTGATCAGTTGAGATGAAGGAATCACCGAGAGAACGCTGATGTTCAATCCGAGATAGAGTGCGGTGACGATCGCGATCGAAAGCAACACCGCGTGTGGAATGGTTTTACCCGGGTTGCGTACTTCCCCGCCGAGGAACGTGACGTTGTAGTAGCCCCAGTAGTCGTACGTGGCTACAAGCATTGCTGAACCGAGGCCGACGAAGAAGCGATGGTCGAGGTGAAAAGCATCATGCGGGAAAGTGAAGGCTTGTCTCAGATGCCCATAGAGCAGTCCGGTGGCGACAGCCCACAGCAGCGTGAGGAGCACCAGTGTGAGCAGCACGAAGCTCAACCCGCGTATGTGTGCCAAGTTTCGGTACTGCAGGGCCGCAGCCAATGCCAGCGCCGCCATGGCGACAAACGTAGAGATTCCGTGCGTGATGCCTACGCTGTAGGTACCAAGGTGCAAGAGATGAACAGGGGTCTGCGTTGCGAGTAATGGAATGAGCCGCCCTGCGTATTGCGCAAGACCTACGCAGCCACTGGCAATGGAGAGCGGAGCGGAGAAGCAGAGTTGGAAAACAAAGAGGAAGCTGAGCCATCGGCCCAAGCGACCTGGAAAGATCGTGCTGAGATAGCGATAAGTGCCACCGGCTTCCGGTATGGCGGCGCCGAGTTCGGCCCAGACCAGCCCGTCGCAGATGGCAAGCCCCGCCCCGAAAAGCCAGCCAAGCATCGCCTGGGGGCCGCCCATCGTTGCGACCAGCAGCGGCAACGTAAGGAACGGGCCGACACCGATGACGTCCAGCAGATTGAGCGCGGTCGCACTGCTGAGCGTCAGGCTGCGGTCAAGTTGTTGAGGCTGGCTGCTCATTCCTGCCCGAGTCTATCGCTCCAAGCAGTGCCGCTGCCCACTTGGTAAGTTCGTTGACCGAAACCGCCCTCATGACAAGCAAGATGCTGTCCTAATGGCTAGTCGAAACGAACTACTCTAAAATTGAAATATGAAGCCCTCTCAAGCATTTACCCTGCATCGTGAGGCCATACGTGAGGTTGTCGCTGCGTCGAAACTGGAGAATCCGCGGCTGTTTGGGTCCGCCCTGCATGGCGACGATATAGAGGGCAGCGATCTCGACATCTTGGTGGACGCACCTAGCGGCACAAGCCTGTTCGATTTGGCGAGACTTCAGATTGCGCTGGAAGCTCAGGTTGGTATCGCTGTTGACGTTCGAACGGCATTCGAGCTACCGGAAAAATTCCGCTCGTGTGTTCTCGCCGAAGCACTTCCCGTATGAGCCGTCATGCCTTACGAGCACCCGATTACATGCAGCACATGCTAGATGCCGCTAATCGTGTAGCACTGTACATACAAGGCAAGCGTTACGAGTTCGTCGCAGACCGCTTAGTACAGGATGCTGTCTTGCACAACCTACTGATTCTGGGTGAGGCGTCGAGGAATTTCTTGAAGGTTCTCCCCAACGCACCAGACTACTTTCCTGCTATTCCATTCGCTGACATCTATGCAACGCGAAACCGTCTGATACACGGCTATTTCCTGATCGATTTTGAGATCGTCTGGGCTTTAGTCAGCGAGGAAATTCCAGAGCTTCGTGTCACCCTGCGGAACGCCATTGAGTCATGGCCATCACACTTACCTTAGAAAGTCAGAGCCAATGGGTTATTCGATCAGGAACTTTACCCTTCAGGGAGTAGTTTTCGCCCTGATCGGTCTGAGCGCCTCAGGAGCGCAAACGATCTTCACCGATCCAGCAAACCTGCGCGGCGAGCGCGTGAAGCCCCGGGATGGCCGCGAGTTGCCCATCGACCAGGGCGCGCGCGGACTGGAACAGACGCTGCGCAAGCTGAACACGCGTGCATCGCTGATGTTCATCGTGGCGCACCCCGACGACGAAGACGGCGGGATGTTGACGTATTGCTCGCGCGGACTGGGCGCGCGTGTAGCGATGCTGACGCTGACCCGCGGCGAGGGCGGACAGAATGCCATGACCGGCGACTTCGAAGACGCGCTTGGGCTTCTACGTACGCAGGAGCTGCTGGCGGCTGACCGGTATTTCGGCGTCGATCAAATGTTTGGAACGGAAGTTGATTTTGGTTTCTCGAAAACGAAAGAAGAGGCGTTCAGCAAGTGGACGCACGAGCGCGTGCTTTACGACGCGGTACGGGCCGTACGGCTATACCGGCCGATGGTGATTGCGGCGACGTTCATCGGCGGTGTGACGGATGGCCATGGACAGCACCAGGTGTCGGGTGAGATTGCACAGGAAGTGTTCAAAGCCGCGGGGGACCCGAAGGTATTTCCGGAGCTGGCGAAGGAAGGCATTCTACCGTGGCAACCGCTGAAGGTGTACGCCCGTGTGCCGCGAGGTGCCATTACGTCGCAGGGCCTGTTTGACTATGCAACCAACCAATACACGCCGGCGAAGTTCACGAACTATGTGACAGGGGAAGTGACCACGACAACTCCTTCTGCAGATGTGATCGTTCACGAGGGAAAGATCGACCCACTATTGAGCGCACCAGGTGAAGCGGCCAAAAGCTATGTGCAGTTTGCGCGCGCTGGTCTGGGTCAGCAGAAGTCGCAGATTGGCGGTAATGAGCGTGTGCCACCGGCGGGTGTGTATGACGTGGGGTATCACAGGTATGGGTCGAGGGTAGCGACGCAGAAAGATGGACCTGAGGCAAGCTTTTTTGAAGGCTTAGATACCTCTGTCGCGAGTATTCAAACGCTGCTGCCAGCCATGTCAGAAGACCTCCGCAAACAGTTAGCAAAATTGAGTCTGGAGCTGGAATACCCCACTCATCTTTTGGACGGCAGGAGTCCGGAAACGCTGGCGCCAGGTCTCGCAGGTGCGATGCGAACGACGGATGCGCTTCTCTTGGAAATTCAGAAGAGGTACCCACCTGAGGCCGGAGCAAACGCGCTTCACGAGCTTCGAGTAAAACGCGCTCAGATCAACGATGCGCTGGTTCTTGCGCTCGGACTCTCGATGCAAGTTGAAACGAAGGACAGCGTCGCGCCTGCAGGAGCACCCGCATCGGCGCATGAGCGTGTCGAGCAGACGAGTCGCACGCAACTGCAATACGTGCGGGGATGGAGTTCTGGAAGCAATGGACATGGCATAGGCGATGGTGCTGCCGGTGATGGTGGGCCGAGCTTTCACCTTGCAGCTGAAAAACCCCTGGAGCGTGATTGTGGGCTGTCCGCGGACGACGCGGAGATAACGCGGCCTTACTTCTCACGAAAGAACATCGAGCAGCCGCATTATGACTTGCTCGTTCCTGCTTTGCGCAATGCGCCCACAACTCCGGCCGCGATGACCTGCTGGAACGAGCTGAAGTTCGACGGGGTCGCGGTTCAGTTCGGAGCTGTCGTGCAACACGAGCGGCAGTCGGTGAGCTTCAATCCACCAGCAAGCCTTTCCCTTTCTGCACACGCGCAGATTTTCCCAAGCTCAGCGAGCAGCGTCGATTTCTCCGCGCTTCTGCTTCCCGCGACGGTTGGGACAGTTCAGCGAACGCTGAAGATCGGCGCAGGCTGGCAGACGGGCCTCGGCATGGGCGATATGAGCGTCGCCGGGCAGACCACGCTCCGGATCAAGAAGATCTCCCCAAACGCAGGACCGACAATGCTGCAAGCCAGCGTCAAGCTCCCAGACGGTACGTCGATTAGTGAGGGCTTCCGTTCGGTTGGATACGGCGACCTCCCCAGAACGAACTTCTACAGACCAGCCACGATACGGGTGGTACCGGCAGATCTGAAGCTGCCCTTGCACGCGCGCATCGGCTATTTGCCAGGCACCGGAGATGGGGTTCTCGACGCTCTATCCTCGATCGGTCTGGCGCCGACTGTGTTGTCTGTGGATGACTTGAACGCGCAGAAGCTCGCGCAGTACGACACCGTCATTCTGGGTGTGAGGACCTATGCGGCGCATGCTGATCTGCATGGCGCGCCGACGAGGGCCCTGCTGGAGTTCGCGCGTAGTGGCGGCAACGTTGTGCTGCAGTATCAAACTTCGGAATTTGTGGGAGACGACGCTCCGTTTCCACTCGCTTTGGGAAACGCTGAGAAGGTTGTCGACGAGACGGACGCGGTGAGATTGCTCGATCCGTCGGCTGCGTCGCTTTCAAGTCCGAACAAACTCAACTCCGCAGATTTCCATGGCTGGGTCGAGGAGCGGGGGCATGGATTTCTGCAGAGCTGGGATGCGCAATACACAGCACTGACGGAGACAGCTGATCCAGGCCAGGCACCGCAGCGTGGCGGATGGGTCACAGCCCGCGTAGGTCGCGGGAACTGGACATACTGCGGGTTTGCGCTCTACCGGCAGTTGCCTGAGGCGGTGCCGGGAGCCTATCGCATCCTCATGAATCAGCTTGCCTTGGCAGATCAGCAATAACGAGCGCTCAGGGAACCGGGAGCGAGCTAAGTACAACCACAATGGCCTCCCGTTGCGGGAGGCCATTGTGGTTGAGGCGTAGGTGTTCTTAGCGACGG
Source organism: Verrucomicrobia bacterium Tous-C9LFEB (assembly GCA_903970445.1). Taxonomy (GTDB): domain Bacteria; phylum Acidobacteriota; class Terriglobia; order Terriglobales; family Acidobacteriaceae; genus Granulicella. Next base: position 48,089 of record CAJCIP010000062.1, read on the forward strand.
CGAGGCGCAGGGCGACGAACCGGAGCAGCAGCCTTCTTCGGAACAATGGCACCATCGCTCATGGTGATGAGCAAGGGAGCCGATGTGTACGCTGAGTAGGTTCCAGTGAGTGAGACCTTGGTGAACGCTGCCGGAACCTTTGCCGCAGGCAGCGGGTCCTTCAGGTCAAACTCAAAGTCTGGCGTCTTGCTTTGCACCGCATCGTCAGATACGGCGACGAGCACCTTGGTCGGTGTGGCGCTCACAACGAGCACATCCGGGAACTCCACGGACTTTCCTTTAACCGAGTTGAATGCCTTATCGGCATTCGTTGGGCAAGCAGCAGGCGCAGCAGCAGGAGCGGGCGTTGCCGCAGTCGCGGAGGAGTCTGCCGATGCGGGGGCCGCTGCCGGCGTGGCAGCTCCGGCGCACTTGGGATCGGGGTCAGCGCCATACTGCAGCACGAACTCGCGATCGCTGACAGCGAGCGTGGAAAGATCAGGCGTCGTTGCGATCAGGTTGCTGACAATGTCCGCAGGCTTGGGAGCAGGCTTGATGTTGGCGATTGCTGCCGGAGGATCGAGACTGGTAGGCGCCAGGGCAGCGATCTGATCGTAACCATCCTTGCTGCCGTGGTATTTGGCATAGCAATACTGTGCGAGTTTGGTCACGTCCGGTTTGAGCGCTGGAGGCGCGTAGTAGCCGGCGCGTGTTGCCCACCATGTGCAGTTCAGGTAGTCGGGCGGATTGGACGTGTAGTATGCGTTGGCGAGCGTCAGCATGTCCTGCAGCACAGGGCTCGGCTTCTGCGTGTCAGCAACAGGCGCATTGTCTACTTCTGTCTTCAGCGCAGCGATTGCGCCGGCATTGTCTTTCTTCGCTAGGTCGTCGTCCGCAATCGCGCTTTCGAAGGTGGGCATTGCTGCCTTCTTCAGCGTGTCGAAATCCGAATCAGACATGTCCTTCGGCTTGGAGGCGTTCAAACCCGTCTGGGCGAAGGTCGCTACTTTGTCGAGGGCCGCCTGCTTTGCGGCCGGGTCGGTCATTGCATCCGCGTCGGTGCGCCGCAGGTAGACCTCGAAGGTCAACGCGCGAAGATTGTTGGGGTCTACCTGAAGCAGACGGTCGGCGGCATCGAGCGTCTTCGCGGTGTCATTGGACTGGCTGTATGCGAAGAGAAGCTGCGCGAGAACGTCAGGCTTCACAGCAGAATTCGGATATGCCTTTAGGTAGTCTTCAAATGCCGCCGCTTTGGCGGCAGGCGTTGTGGCCGTGTTGGCGGCGTTGTACTTCGCATACTCATCTGCGGACATCTGGACCTGTCCCGCTTGAGCGGCCTGTGGCTGAGCAAAGCTGTATGGCGCGAAAGGCGCGACGCTGGCCACAGCCAGAAGAGAAGCAAGTACGACCTTCTTCATAAACAGAACTCCTCGGTAATCCCGATGATCAGATGGTATTGAAGTAGCGCAAGGCGCCCTGTGGAACCGCTCCCCTGCTACAGCGGAGACTACGGTGGATGATGCGGATTATAGAAACCATGTTGCCCTGACGCAACTTAGGTCCGATTGCGACAGAATCAAGGGGTCTGTGTGCAGCCAGAACTGAAGATGGCAGAGCGTGAAAGCCGGGATGCGCAAGATGTAGGTTCTGCCCTGCCTTATCCACAACATCTTGGCGTCGGCTGTTGATTCCACGGGTTCGCGCACCATACGATTCGACCTAGAAGCCGCACGGCGTGCGTCCACACAATCAAGAGGTCCTTACTTCATTGCTCAAGCTCAAGAAAGTCCAGATTCTCGGCTTCAAATCGTTTTGCGACCGCACAGAGTTGCAGCTGGCCGGTGAAGGCATTGCCGCGGTGGTCGGACCGAACGGGTGCGGCAAGTCGAATATCTCGGATGCAATTACGTGGGTGCTGGGTGAGCAGTCGGCGAAGTCTCTGCGCGGGATCAAGATGGAAGATGTCATTTTCGCGGGGACACGTGACCGTAAGCCGACGGGTATGGCTGAGGTTTCGCTGACTCTGGTGGACCCGGAAGTGTACGACGGCGCGACGCTGGCGGAAGGCGAGCCTGAGATTTACTCGGACGGGCAGCCAGTTTCTAACGCGCCGACGCCGATCTCCGGCGAGGACTGGGACGAATCAGCTCTGCGTGCACAGTCCGCAGAGGAAACAGAAGAAGCAGTAGCGGAAGCTCAGCCGGGCGTGACATACGAGGCGGAGAGCGCGAAGAAAGATGGCGAGGAGCAGGTTAGCGCTGAGGCTGCCGAGGGCGTCAGCTCGAACAACGTGGTGTTAAAGATCCGGCGACGCAAGTTTGGGCGTGCGCCGGTGCGTGCGGGTGAAATCACAGTCACCCGCCGGCTGTTTCGTACGGGCGACTCGGAATACCTCCTGAATGGCAAGATCTGCCGCCTTCGCGACATCCAGGACATCTTCATGGGCACCGGTCTTGGTGGCGAGAGCTACGCGATCATCGGGCAGGAGCGCATTGGGCAGATTCTTTCGTCGAAACCGCTCGATCGTCGCGGAATTATTGAGGAAGCTGCGGGCATCACTCGCTTCAAGACAAAGAAGCGGCTGGCTGAGCTGCGGCTTGAAAGCGCGAAGCAGAACCTGTCGCGGGTGAACGACATCTTTGAAGAAGTTACCCGGCAAATGGGAACGCTGAAACGCCAGGCCGCAAAGGCCGAGCGTTACGGCGCACTGCGCGAAGAGCTTCGCGGCAAGCTGCGCGTCGTGCTGGCAAGCCGCTTATCGCAAATGGACGCGGAGCAGAGCGCGGCGTACGCGGAGATCGCGCGCTTGGCATCGCTGGTTGACGCGCAGTCCGCGGATCTCGAACGCATGGACGCAGAGCACTCCGCTGGTGTCGCTCGTGGCTACGAGCTGGACGGACGCATTCGTGAGGCCGGAGCAAAAGCGAATTCCAGCGCGGTGGAGCTGGAGCGCATTGCTTCACGCACGCAGTCGAATACGGAGCGCGTTTCCGATCTTACGCAGCGGATCGCCAGCAGCAATGATGAACTGAGCCACGCACGCGCACAGCTCGAAACGCTGTCGGGTGAGCTGGAGCAGCATCGCAGCTTCCTGGAAAACGCGACCTCTGAGTCAACGAACTCGCGTGACGCAGCACAGGCGCAGCAAGCGCAGGCGCAGGCCGCGACGCGGGAAGTGCTCGCGGCGGAAGCATTGGCGGAGAATCAGCGGCGTAGTGCGATTGGCTCGATGCAGCGCGCCAATCAGGCTCGCAATGAGCAGGCTCAAGCTGAGGCTGCGCTAGCTGGACTAGAGCGCGAAAGCGAGCGGCTTAGTGGTGAGTCGGAGCATGCGCGAGCGGAGCTCGAACAGCTCGGACAGCAGCGCGGACAAGCGAGGCTTTCGTTTGAGGATGTGACGGAGCGGTTGAAGCGGCTGGAAAGCGAGATTGTTGATCTTCGCCACAGCCTGGAACAGAAGCGCTTGCAGGAAACGCAGTCGCGTCGTCGCGGCGATGAGCTACGCGCGGAGCTGGCGACATACATGGGCCGTCGCAGCTCGCTGGAAGCGCTGATTCGTGAGCACAGCTACTCCACGGATACCGTGCGGAATATCTTTCGCGAGAACGCAAAACGCTCACAACAGAACGCGGCTGGACTCGCGCCCGTGGGCACACTCGCTGACTTTCTCGAGGTGCAGGGCCAGTACGAAAACGTGGTCGATGAGTTTCTGCGCGAAGAGCTGAACTACGTTGTGGTGAAGAGCTGGGATGCGGCAAACGAAGGCATGCGCATGCTCCAGTCCGAGGTCGCCGGGCGCGCAACCTTCCTTGTGCATCCGAACGATTCGCAAGCGGCGTTCCCGTTCGCGGATGGCATGGTAAGCGCCACGCACCCCAGCAATTCCGGCGTGGTGCCGTTGAAAGATTGCATCCGCGTGCTGGATGGCTTCGGTCGCTCGCTCGAAGTAATTCTGCCGAAGCTGCGCGAGGGCTTCGTGGCACCGGATTCCGAGACGGCGCGCACCCTTGCTCTGTCGAATCCGCAATCATTCTTCCTCTCTCCCAATGGCGAGACGTTCCACAACGTCACCGTGACCGGCGGACGGCAGCGCGAGCAAGGACCCCTGGCGCTGAAGCGTGAGCTTGCCGAAGTGCAGACCAAGATTGCAGCGCTCGAAGCCGATTTCTCTCAGATCGAAATGGCAACGCTGGCGCTTTCACGTGACATCGCGGAGACAACGAGCGCCCTCGACAGCAAGAACCATGAACGACGCGACGCGGAGCGCGAGAGCGCGAACTCGGGCGCGGCCCTGCGGCAGATGGAGTCCGAAGTCGGTCGCATCGAGCGGCGTCTGCAGGAGTGGCTGATTTCTGCCGAGCGCAACAAGGACAGCCGCCGGCAGAAGCAGGATCTGATCGCTCGCAAGGGCGAAGAAGCCGGACGCTTCGAAGCAGAACGCGAGGGCATTGAGCAGCAAGTCGCGGAGCTGACCGAGAAGATTGCAGCGCTCCGCGCAAACCGGGAAGAGCTGCAAGCAGCGGCCAGCGAGGCGAACGCGGCCCTGGCAGGACTGGAAGAGCGGCGCCGCAATGCAGCTGCGAACTTCGAGCAGACGCGTCGCTTGTTTGAAAGCCAGCAGCAGCGGATAGGGCAGCTTGAGCAAGGCATCGCGAACGCTGCTTCCGAAAAGCAGCGCCGCGAAGAAGAAACGGCAACGCTCGCAGCGCAGCACACGGAGTTGACGGAGATGCGCGCGCAGGCTGTTGCCGAGAGCGAAGTGCTAAGCAGCGAAGCAGCCAGTCTGCGCGCAACAATCGCCGAACTCGATGGCAAGCTACGTCAGCTGCGGCATGAGACAGAAGCGCTGCGCGAACAGCGTTCCGGCTTCCTGGCGCGCTCCGCGAAACTGACTTCGGACCTCGAACACTTGCAAGAGACCTGCATCAACGATCTCTCCGTGGAAGCAAAGACACTTCGCGAAGACGAATCGATTGCGCGGATTGAAGCTGATGCGCTACACGCGGAAGACGAAGCTGCGCGAGCGCTGAAGCAACGTCTCGAAGCGATGGGACCGGTGAACATGATGGCGCTCGAGGAATATACCGAGACGGCAGAACGCCACGGGTTCCTGGAGACGCAGCGCAGGGACCTGCTGGAATCCATCGAAAACACGCAGGCTTCCATCAAAGAAATCGACGAAGTGTCGCGCGAGAAGTTCGATCATGCTTTCAAGATCATCAACGAGAACTTCGCTGTAACGTTCACCAAGCTCTTCGGCGGCGGACAGGCGTACATGAAGCTGACGGACGAAGCAAACTCCGCCGAAAGCGGCATCGACATCATCGCGTCACCGCCTGGCAAGAAGCTGCAGAATGTGCTGCTGCTTTCCGGTGGCGAGAAGGCGCTGACTGCGCTGTCGCTGCTGGTCGGCATATTCCAGTTCCAGCCCGCACCGTTCTGCGTGCTGGACGAAGTGGATGCGCCTCTGGATGAAACGAATGTGGGGCGCTTCGCGCGCCTAATCGGCGACATGTCTGCCACGACGCAGTTTGTTGTTATTACGCACTCGAAGCGCACGATGGAGCAGGCGGACGTGATGTATGGCGTGACGATGCAGGAGCCGGGCGTGTCGAAGATTGTGAGTGTGTCACTGGGCGGCAGGTCGCGGGGACGTGAGGCGCGGACGGCGGCGTAAGTTCGTCCGTAGCGCTATCTTGGACCAGGGACGTCCTTTCCATCCCAAGTGCCGAGATAGCGAAAGCTGTGAAGGCGGCTTTCAGATGGACGAGGCGGAAGAATGAGCGAGAAGACATTTTCCAAAGTGATGCGGGGTTTGAAGGAGGCGAAAGCCTACGTCGCTGGTGCGCGCGAGGGCTACAAGGTAAGCGTGCCGCCCAATCAAGATTACGGGCAGCGGAGGCAAAATGCGGGGATCTCTCCGCTGCGCACTCTTCGAGCGCTCCGGTCGAGATGACAGTTCGTTGGTTGAAGAGCCACTGAGAACATAAGTCACTACTCACTCACTGAGCCTTGTCCCGATACGATTTTGAACATGACCTTTAGTGCTGCCTCTGCATGAACCCACTCGACTGGATGCTCGCGATCCTGCTGACGTACTCCGTGGTGCGCGCGGCCCTGAACGGCTTGCTGCGCGAGGCGTTCTCGCTGGGTGGTATTGTCGTCGGTTTTCTTCTGGCCTGCTGGTATTACCGCGAGCTTGCGCCGCACCTCAGTGGGCTGATCACGTCGCCGCCGCTTGCCTTGTTCACCGCGTTCTTCGTGCTGCTGGTCGGAACGATGATTGTCGCGCACATCGTGGCGATGATTCTTCGGCGGAGTGCGAAGACGATTGGACTTGGCTTCATGGACCGGCTGGGTGGCGCGGCGTTCGGTTTGGTGCGCGGATTCCTGCTGGGGACGGCGATCCTTACCGCATTTACAGCGTTTCTGGCTACTGCACCATGGATGAAAAATTCTTTGCTTGCGCCGTATTTTCTAAGTGCTGCCCATGCTGTATCCTTCGTCATGCCCGCAGACCTGAGTAACCGGTTCCGTGAAGGCGTCGAGCGCATCAAGCACACGACACCCGACTGGATCAAATCGGTTCCTCCGTCGCACACTAATTGAAGTTCACCTAAAACCAAGGAACCGCACGCGAGTGAAACGCGATCTCGACAGCCTCGTCCTCCAGATGCATACCGCTGGTCTCTCTTACACCGAAGCCGTGCGTGAGTTCAAAAAGCGCTTCATCATGGAAGTGATGGCACGGCACCGAGGAAACCAGTGCAAGGCAGCCGAGGAGCTTGGCATGCATCGCAACACGCTAAGCCGCACGCTTTCAGAATTAGATATGGACTCGACGCAGATCAAAAAGGGTCTAAAGCGGCCCGTGCGTTCGGTTCGTCCCGTGCGACCGGGCCTGCAGATCGTCTCGGGCGGACGTTAGGGCCCTTCCACTTCCAACACTCATTTGTATCCTTCGCGAATGAGCGCTTTGTCTAAGGGTGCGTCTACCCCGCGCGCACCTACTGCGGCAACGTCGAGCCATCCATCAGCGGCAATTCCAGATGCGACGGGTACTTTGCCGAGCCATAGACCGTCACGGTCTCCGGCTTGTACGCCGAGACCGGAGCACTCATGATGTTCGGCACCCAGGTCTGCGGATTCCGGTCATAGAGCGGAAACCATGTCGACTGCACTTCGACCATCAGCTTGTGCCCCTTCAGAAATGTGTGATCGGCGCCGTGCAGACTCCACTTGTACTCATTGACTGCACCCGGCGACACCACTTCCGGAGTCGTAAAGCTGTTGCGATACCGCCCTCGCAAGATCTCAGAAGCCACCATCAACTCATAGCCGTTCTTGCCGCCCGCCTTGTCATCCGGATACACATCGATCAACTTCACGATCCAGTCAGCATCGCTTCCGGTCGTCGCCGCGTAGATGTCTGCAACGACATCGCCGGTAACTGTCAGATCGCCCGTCAGCACGCCCGTTGAAAACGCTGCGATGTCTTTCCGGTCCGCAACAAACCTTTGATCTTCCACCAGCCACGTGCGCCACTTCGATCCCTCACTGTAGGTCGACTGGATTGGCCGGTGACGGTACGGAACAGGATTCGCCGGATCGGACACGTACGTAGCGGCAACAGTGTTGTAGTCGCCTTGCGGCTCCGTGAAGCTCAACGACTTATTCGGCTCTAAGTAGACCCGGTCCTGATGAAAGCCATCCTTCGGCGGCCACATCGCGTACCGGTGCCACGCATTCTCGCCTGTTCGGAAACTGGCTGTGTCTTCCAGCGTGAAGTCCGCCCGACTCTTCAGATAGTGCTCGAAGAACGGCGCTTGCAGTTGCTCGCGGAAGTAGTCGCCCGTGCTCTGGCCGAAGCTGATCTTGCCGAAGTCGGCCCCGAGCTCGTTACCCTTGCCTCCCCAGCCGCCATGGTTCCACGGCCCAAGCACCATGAAGACCTTGTGCGCTTCCGCGTTCTTCGGCATCTTGCCTTTTCCTTCAGCGTCACGGATTGCCTTCGTCTCTGCCGCGTGCAGCGCGCCATATTCCGCCTGCGTTCCCCACATATCTTCCTGGTCCCAGTAGCCTCCCACCTCAAGCGTTGGCACTTCCGGGACGCCGAGGTGCGGTTCGACAGCCATCGCCTGCCAGAACGGCGAATACTGCGGCTCGCTGAGAAAGTGCTTCGCCGTGGGCAGATCGCTCATCCCTGCTGCCGCGGCCGCACCTGCAAAATTCACCTGCTTCAGGAACCAGTCATACTGATCGCCCTTCGCCTCCACCACCTTGTCCGTCTTCTGCGCTTCCATCTCCTGCACATAGTCAAAGCCATAGGTCTGGCGAAACGCACCATTGTGAAAGAAGTCGTCGCCCATCCAGATGTTCGTCATCGGCGCCTGCGGGCTGATTGCCTTCACGGCGGGATGATGATTGATGCCGGCCATCATCGCGAGGAAGCCGGGATAGCTGACGCCGGAAACGCCTACCTTGCCCGAGTTGTTCGGCACGTTCTTCACCAGCCACTCGACGGTGTCATACGTGTCTGTCGTCTCGTCGATGTCCGCCGGGCCGTTGTGCGCCACAATCGGATGGTTCATCACGAACTGGCCTTCGGACTTGTAGCGCCCTCGAATATCCTGCCCGATATAAATGTATCCACTTAGAACAAGCGGACCCGTTGTGAACTTTTTCGGATCCATGCCATCCACACCGTAGGGCGTACGTTGCATGAGAAACGGCAGCGGTTCACCGCTTTTGTCGCTGCCCGCTGGTCGAACAATGACGGTATGCAACTTCACGCCATCTCGCATCGGAATCATTACGTCTGTGCGGAAGTACGTGGGCGGCTTTGCTGTCGTTGCACTTTGCGCGAGGGTCATCCCGCCCGGCAGAAGAATAAGACAATAGATGAGCAGCTTTTTCACGTGGGCTCCTGCATTCGTTCCGGCTTCTCCGGCCAAGTTCTGTCGTTGTTTATGAGACAGATTACATAGAAAACCGCCCTCGCAGTGATCTGCGAAGACGGTTCAACCTCAGGCCCGTGCTCCGTTTTACTGTCCTGTCAGATTTCCGGGGCTCGTCATGCATTGCCAGTTTTGCCGGGCGTGGGAGCCATCACAGAACGGCCGCTTCTCACTCAGGCCGCAACGGCAAAGACTGATCGCCGGCTTCCCTGCCAGGTCCCACTCTTTTCCATCGGCATCCTTCAGCACGATGTGTCCTTCCACCCGCAGTGGACCGTTGGGCTTCACCGTAATGTGTACCGCTTCATCCGCCATAAACTTTCTCCTTATCCTTTTGCAGCATAGCAGCGCGCCTTGCACCGCCTGTTCTTCCTAAACCTCTTCCACCATCAACTCATCGACGTAGCACCAGCCCCAATGCTCGCCCGGCTCTACCGTCTGCATCACAGGGTGCTTTGTCGTATGAAAGTGCTTCGTCGCATGCTTGTTCTTTGAGGAATCGCAGCAGCCCACATGCCCGCAAGCGAGGCACTCGCGCAGGTGCACCCACGCATCACCCATCTTCACGCATGCCTCACAACCCCTGGCGTGGCTTGCTCTCGGATGAGAGACAGCTTTCACATCTCTGAAATGTTCACACTTCATCGCAGTGTCCTCGTTCTTCCGACTCAGCTACTCTGACTCCGCCACTTCTTTGAAGACAACATGCGTTCCGTCGCTGAATAGCAGCTCGTAGCTGCGGCTGAACCAGCCTGATTTGCGTTCTTCGTTGTTGACGAGCCGGGCCTGATAGTCGCCGGTGTGCAACAGCCCAGTCGCGCCGGCCTCCAGCTCGACATGCGTACCGTTGATCAGCGCTTCGATGTGCAAGACGCTCTCCGTTCCCGCCATCTGCACTCGCGCATGGGTCACGTGCGCCACCAGCGGATAATCCAACGATTCAGCCTTGCGCGACTCGGAATAACGCTGCTTCTGCGCGGAACAGACTGGCACACCTAACAGAATCAGCATTGCAGCACTTGCAAATTTGTTCACGCGCCCACCTCGATGCAGTTCTTCTGCGCGACCAATAACTCGCGTATGCCTGCTTCTGCCACATCCAGCATTTCATTCAGCCGGGCGCGCGAGTAGGTTTCTTTCTCTGCCGTAGCCTGCGTTTCCACCAGGCCGCCGGAAGCGGTCATCACGACGTTCATATCCACCTCGGCGCGCGAGTCTTCTTCGTACGCGAGGTCGAGCAGAACACGCCCGTCCACGACACCCACCGAAGTCGCCGCAACCATCTCACGCATCGGCGACTGCTTGATTGTCCCTGCCTTCTGCAACTTGCCCAACGCGATTGCCAGTGCCGCGCAGGCTCCAGTGATTGCAGCCGTGCGCGTTCCGCCATCCGCCTGCAGCACATCGCAGTCGAGAATTACGGTTCGCTCGCCCAGTAACTTCATGTCAACAACCGAGCGCAGACTTCGCCCGATCAGCCGCTGTATCTCATGCGTTCGCCCACCTACCTTGCCGCGCTCGGATTCCCGCGGCGTACGCGTTAGGGTCGCTCGCGGCAACATCCCGTATTCCGCTGTCACCCAGCCACGGCCCGAGTTGCGCATCCAGCCGGGCACTCCGTTTTCTACCGACGCATTGCAAAGCACGCGTGTGTGCCCAACCTCAATCAATACAGACCCCTCGGCTGTCGCCACAAATCCAGGAGTCATCTTCAGCGGCCGCGCCTGCCTCGCGCTGCGATCACCCGTTCGAAACACTTCTTCTATCGTTGCCATCTCTCCCATGATAAGCGTCCATGCTCCCTTCTCTGGTCATGCCTGCGCTATGTTCGTCCGTGGTTCAATGACGTCCGGTTGAACAGAGGGTTCCAACTTTCGTTGCACCCAAGGGCCGCATTTGGGATCTGCACAGAATTCGGGCAGAGTTACAATCGGACCAGTCAAACGCTACATACAAGAATCATTGGTGCGGCGGGAACGCCGTGCGGCAAAGATCGGAAGCGAATACAGGCAATAGATCGGGATCACCCTATGAGCACGACCTCATTCAGCTCGAAGGTCAAGATGCCATGCAGCCGGGATTTTGTGGAAGGTGAGTTCTCTCGCGGTAAGATCAACTCGCCTGAGTACAGGGCGCTTATCGTCGACGCGAACCCGGCTATCCAGAGCGCGTGTCAGGACTTATCTTCGAAGCTTGGCATCTCGATCCATACGGCGGATTCCTTTGCAGCGGCGCAGAAAATTCTCTCCCGCCAGCACATCGATCTCGTTGTCCTCGACCTCAATCTGAGTGAGAGCGAGGGCCTTCACCTGCTTGAAGGAATGCGCGCAAGCCATCCCGAATTGTCGATCGTGATTGCGACTGCTTCGGCTACCGTGAACGGCGCAGTACAGGCGATGCGCCTTGGCGCTTCAGACTTTCTAGCGACACCCCTTGCAATGGGCGAGCTCACGGAAGCGCTTGTGCGCGCTTCGACGCGGCGTTCCTACGACGTGCAGGCAAAGGCGCTCCATCAGCAACTCTCAACCTCTTCCGGTATGGGAGCGTTGATAGGGCGTGCTCCCGCCATGGAAAAGCTTTACCGGATCGTGAGCAAAGTTGCCTTCACGACCCATCCAGTGCTGATCCTTGGCGCTTCCGGCACTGGCAAAGAACTCGTTGCGCGCACCATTCACAACAACGGTCCCAACGCGAATCGTCCGTTCGTTCCCATCTACTGCGGCGCGTTGACAGCCGAAACAATGGAACGCGAACTGTTCGGCTACGCAAGAGGCGCCTTCCCGGAAGCCACTCGCGCGAAAGCTGGTCTTCTCGTTGAGGCAGATGGCGGCACGGTCTTCTTCGACGGTGTGAGCGAGCTTCCGCTGGAGCTGCAGGGCAAGCTCGTGCGCGTGCTACACGAACGAGAAGTCAGGCCGGTAGGCTCGAAAGAGACCGTTCCCATGCATGCGCGCATTTTGGCATCCGCCGAGAACAATCTGGCTGACATGCAGCAGAACGGAACGTTTCGCAGAGACCTCTACTTCAGGCTGAACGTAGTGAACATTAACGTGCCTGCCTTGTCAGAACGCCGTGAAGATATTCCTCTTCTCGCAAACCACGTGCTGCGCCGCATTCGTCAGGAGACCGGCATTCCGTACGAACTGAACACTGAAGCGCAGAAGATGCTGCAAGCCTACAACTGGCCCGGCAACGTGCGCGAGCTTGAAAGCGCTCTGGAGCGCGCGTGCGTCATGGCAAGCGATCCGTTCCTAACCGCGAATGAACTACCCAGCCAACTGCAGCAGCACTTTTTCGCCGAAAAGATGGCCGTACCGGCGCGCACCGTGGCCCTTCCCGGTGCTCTAAGGGTCGCCTCCATCGCGGAGCTCGAGAAGCAGGCAATCCTGAACACGATCCAGCAATTCCGTGGCGACAAGCTGAAAGCTGCACGGTTGCTCGGCATTGGGAAAACAACCCTCTACCGCAAGCTGAAGGAATACGGCATAGAGATTTCAAGTTCCAACTGATCTTTAGCTCTTCCCAGCAACATTTCACAAACGCGGCCATGACCTTGGCCCCACTCGTCTGCAAAATGATGGAAACTTGACTTGGCATCGACGCCTTACGGAACCACCGTTGTCTCAGGCGCATCGAACGCCCTAGGAGAAACTCTTCATGAAGCTGACACCCGGAAAGCTCGCGGGCCTGAATGCTGTATCGGATGCGCGTGGCGTGATCGCCGCCGCCGCCATGGACCAACGCGGCTCGCTGCAGAAGTCGCTTGGCGACGCGCGTGGCGGCATGGCTACGGACAATGACCTGGAGCGCTTTAAGGCGCTCGTCACAGACACGCTCACCAGGCATGCCTCTGCCATTCTTCTCGATCCAGAATTCGGCCTGCCTGCCGCCAAGATGCGCAACGGCAAAGGGCTGCTGCTCGCCTATGAGAAGACCGGCTACGACTCACAAACTCCCGGCCGCCTTCCTGACCTGCTCGACCACTGGAGCGTCGTCCGGCTCAAGGAAGCCGGCGCCGACTGCATCAAGATTCTGCTTTATTACACTCCGTTCGAGAAGCCCGACATCAACGACGTCAAGCACGCCTTCATCGAGCGCATCGGTGACGAGTGCCGCGCCCATGACATTCCCTTCTTCTGCGAGTTCGTTGGCTACGACGCCGACGGCAGCAACGAGAAATCCATCGAATATGCGCGCAAAAAGCCCTCTATTGTGGCTGGTTCCATGAGCGAGTTTTCAAACCCCATCTATGGCATCGACGTTCTCAAAGTTGAAGTCCCCATCCAGATGGACTTCGTCGAAGGTACGCACGCATACAAGGGCGCGAAGGCCTACACGCGCGCCGAAGCTCTGCAGCATTTCCGCGATGCCGCCGCAGTGACCGCTCTGCCATTCATCTATCTCTCGGCGGGCGTTTCCAACCCCGTTTTCATCGAAACCCTCGAGCTCGCAGCGGAATCCGGCGTGGAGTATAACGGCGTCCTCTGCGGCCGGGCCACATGGAAGGACGGCATCCCCATCTTCGCCCGTGACGGCGAAGCAGCCTTCATCGATTGGCTCAACACCACAGGCGTCGAGAACATCGAAAACGTGAACAAGGCCCTGCAAGCCGCAACGCCGTGGAAGAACAGGGTCGAAGCGGCCTAGCGTATCGACATATCGTTTCAGTGTTCTTCCCAGGCTGACTTGTAAGTTGTTATATCGATGAATGCCCGCAGCCGTCTGACGTGTCATCTCGACCGCAGACCGCAGCCGTCTCACTGTCATCTCGACCGGAGGCCGCAGCCCATCTCACTTGTCATCTCGACCGGAGGCCGCAGCCCATCCCACTTGTCATCTCGACCGGAGACCGCGGCCGTCTCACTTGTCATCTCGACCGGAGGCCGCAGGCCGTAGTGGAGAGACCCCTGTATTTTGGTTGTGCAGCCGAATAGCTTGCCCCCGAAGCAAAATACATGGGCTCTCCCTTACGCTGCACGATAAACCGTCCTGCTTCGATTCGACGATCTCTGTTCAAGATATCCATGCGCAACGTGTCGCATCGTCAGACCGAAGCTACACTTAACCCACGATGCGCCCGCGCCACTTCTTCCTTGCACTCGTCCTCACCGCAGAAGCCGCAGCCCAGACCTACAAGCCAAAACAAATTCGCCTGGAAGGCGCAGACGGACTCGACAAGGCTGACATCCTCCGCACCCTCAACCTCAAAGAGGGTACTGCGATGTCCAAGACTGAAATTGAAACTGCCCTGCAGCGTCTTGCCGACAGCGGCGCCTTCACCGACGTTTCCTACACGGTCAACGACTCCACCCTGATCATCACTCTCAAACCTGCTGAAGGCGCGCAGGCACTGCCAGTGCGCTTCAGCAATTTTGTCTGGTGGCAGCCCGCGGAGCTCGAAGCTCTCGTCGAAAAACGCGTTCCACTCTTTCACGGCAAGCTCCCACTCACGGGCGAACTCACCAAGGAAGTGATTGCTGCGCTTTCCGCGCTCGTTGCGGAAAAAGGCGTACCAGACGCAAAGATCAGCGCTGGGCTTTCCACCAGCGAGGGCTCGGGGAACGGCGTCTCTTCCCTCGCACTCACCATCACCTCACCTCAGATCATCCTCGGCGACATCAAGCTGCTCGGCGCAGCCCCCAACGTGCGGTCGCAGCTCGACGTCGTTTCCTCGAAGCTCGCCGGGCAGGAATTTGACTCGGTCGAAAGCGCGGCGGCCATTCGCAACAGCATCGCTGACGCACACAAGAACGCCGGCTATCTCGATGCCGCCGTCGATGCTCCCGAGTTCGGCGCGCCGCATCTCGATATGCTCAGCTACGAAGTCGACGCGTCCGTGCTCGTGCATCCGGGTGAGCTCTATCACGTGAGCTCGCTCGACCTCAACGTGCCGCCTCCCGTCACTTCTGAGGAGGCTGCCAGGGTGACGGGCCTCCGCGTCGGGCAGGCCGCTGGAGCCATGGACTTCAAAATCGCTGCCGAGAGTCTCGCTCGCGCCTATGCCAGCCACGGCTTTCTGGAAACGCACATCACGGCCGCGTCGGATCACAACAAAGCAAACCACACCGTTGCATATCGCTTCTCCATCGATCCCGGTGTGCTTGACCACGTCACCTCGATCAACGGCTCCGCGCTCTCACTCGAACAGCGGCAAACATTCGCAGAGCAGTTCCAGGGCAAGCCCGGCGCGCCCGCCGATGCAGCGATGGTTCAAGAGATCCTCCGTGTGCTGCATGCCATGCACGCTGAAAAATCCATCCACATCAGCCAGCATCTCAATCGCAAAACACACACCGTGGAAATTCTGCTCGAACCCGTGAAGCAGCCATAGTCCCCCCTCGCTTTCGCAATCTCATTGCCTCGAATCGCCCACGTACAAAAGAAAATGCCTGCCGACTGTCTCGATAGTGCTCAGCGGAGACAGGCCGACAGGCGGTTACGGTTTTGTTGGCTCGAAACAGCTCAGCGGAACCAACCCGTGTTGACTTACGGAGATACTCGCACCCTAAGAAAGAGGTTGCCAATAACACTAAAAATTTATGCACCTGTTTTGATATCACAGCGTCCCAATCCGGGAATCAAGTCGCTCTGCGACTCGCACCGGGACTCACGTTTCCGCTAGAATCCGGCCGGCCGTTCCGCGCTTACGGCAAACGAGGCTTCCAGCGCCAGCCCAACCTCGCACATCCGGCCCTCTTCAAACAGCTTGCCGATCAGTGTCACGCCATACGGCACTCTGCGTGGTGTGGTGAACTTCGGCAGCGGGTGCGCCGGGTCGGGTGCCCAGTCACTGCGAGCTTCTTTCACTTCGACAAAGCCTGCACGCAAGGTAAGCGACGGATGCCCGGTGAAGTTGAAGATGATCAGCGGGTCATTACCCAGCGATGGCACCAGCAACATGTCCACGCCGGCCATCACACGAGCTACTTCCAGTGCCACCTTGTGGCGCATGCGGTCTGCCTGAACAAAATCAACAGCCGAAATGAAGCGTGACTGGCGAAACGTATTCGGCCAAGCGTCCGGCACCTGCATCTTCAGCTCGTCCACGCGATGGTTCAGCGTGATCTCCTCAAACGCCGCTGCCGACTCCGCGAACAGGATCGCATTCAGCGAGTCGTAGGGCCAATCGGGCAGGCTAACGGGCACCGTCTCAAAGCCCAGCTTCTTTAATGTCGCGAGCGCGGCGCGGTCCACGTCGGTCGCCGGGTCGCTGTTCATCCAGGAAGACACATAGCCGACGCGCAGCCCGTATACGGACGCAGACGCGTTGAAGGCCAGCGGCGCGGAAACCCCGGCTGCGTCCCCGGGGTCGACTCCAGAGATCGCCTTCAGGATGAGGGCCGTGTCTTCCACGCCGCGCGCCATTGGTCCCACCTTGTCGCACGTCCAGCTCAGGGTCATCGCACCGGTGCGCGGCACGCGGCCATAGGTAGGCCGCAACCCCGTCACGCCGCAACGCATCGAGGGGCTGATGATCGAACCCTGAGTCTCACTTCCAACTGCAAAGCCCACAAGCCCTGCCGCAACCGCCGCTGCCGGGCCTGCGCTCGAACCGGACGCTCCTTCTTCGAGCAGCCATGGGTTCTTCGTCTGACCTCCGAACCAGATGTCGTTTAGCGCCAGAGCGCCGAGGCTGAGCTTTGCCACCAGCACAGCTCCAGCTTCGTTGAGCATCCGCACCACAGCGGCGTCTTTTACCGGCACCCGCTCGCGGAAAGGCTCGGCGCCGTAGGTTGTAGATATTCCCTTTGTGTCGAGCAGGTCTTTCGCGCCCCACGGAATTCCGTGCAGGGGTCCGCGGTACTTGCCACGGACAATCTCCGCATCGGCACGCCTGGCCTGTTCGAGCGCATGGTCTCGTGTCAGCGTGATGACGCAATTAACCTGCTTGTTGTACTTTTCCAACCGGGCCAGATAGATCTTTGTCAGCCGCTCGGACGTAATCTGCCTGGTTTCGATCCAGTGCGACAGCCGCGCCACCGTGCTGAAGGCAATCGCATCGTCCGATGCCGGTAATGGCAGAGCAGGACCCGTGCTCCTTTGAAACGTTGCAGCACCCTGGTCTGCACCCGCGCTGAGCTCACCGGAAACGGCGAACTGCGGGTTCCACACCGTTCCCGGCGTCAACTCCGCTTCGAGCGGCACCTTGTTTGGCCCGGTACGGCGTCTGTATAGCCCCGCCATCGACTGCCGCCAGTTGCCGGCAGCTTCAGCACGCTCCGCTGCGTTCAGCGTCACCTGCGTCAGCTTTTCGGCCTCCGCGAAGGTCGCTGCGCTTACCTCCGGCCCCGCTGGCGCGGACGTGCCGAATGCTGGTGTGGCACCCGGCGTCGGCGGAGTTTGCGGCCCTTGCGCCGAGGTCTCGCCAGTCTCGCCGATCGCGAGAGCAGCCAAGCCAAGCGAACTACCTGCCAGAAACTTTCTTCGCGTCGTTGCCATGAACTTAGGACCCCGAGTTTCTTCTCCACTGCAAGGTTATCGCGGACCCCAGGTTGAAACGGAGCCCAACCCAGGTGAACGTCTATTGAACTTCATCTTGATGGAAGTCACATCTCTTCGAACTGTCCTCTCGACCGAAGCGTGGCGGCTATCGTCCCGCGTAGCGGAAAACCCTGTATTTAGGCGCTGCGTCCCCCATATTCTTTCCGTCAAGCCCATGCAGACTATCCAACAAGCGTAAGTCTATGATCCCGCGCATCTTCAACACCGAAAATAGTTGGCATACTTATTGCCTCGACCCGCATAAAATAGAAACAGTGGCGCATCTGCGGGGACAAGTACTCCAGCGGACCTGGCCCTAACCTATCCCTTTTCTTTTTAGGACTTCCCGTACCAAAGTACGGGGGTGGGGTACCTGCGATGCCTGTAGCAACACTCACGCTGGAACTCGCAATCGAGCATGCACATTCTCTGAAGGACCGTCGCCAGGTGGTGCGGTCCCTTAAGGACAAACTGCGCCACGGCTTCAACATCTCTGTCGCGGAGCTGGATGAGTCTCTCATCTACAACCGCGCTACCGTGGGCGTAGCCGCTATCTCGAACTCCACCTCGTACCTCGCCGGACAGCTCCGCGAGGTGGAGGAAGCGGCGCGCCGAATATGCGCCGGCCTGGGCTGCGATATCCTCGACAGCTTCATCCAGGCCGAAGACGAACTCTGATACTTTCGGCGATAGTCTTCGCTTGCACATTGGTAACCCGGTAGCGATTGCCGCATTTTGAGGTGCTATTCTTCTCTGTCAGCCATGCCAGAGCAAAGAGCAAGACAATACCATCGCGACCGGGTGCGCGGCACGTTCGCGGAAGAGATCACCGCCATGCTCGAAGGCGAACTCTCCGACCCCCGTATCGCACCCTGCCACGTTACCGAAGTCGTCCTGGCTCCCGGCGGCAAGAGCTGCCGCGTGTTCATCGCCGTGGTCGGCACTGAGCAGGAAGAGCAAAGTACTCTCGACGGCATGATGGCCGCGCGCGGTTACATCCGCACGGAGATTCGAGATCGCATGGGTGTGCGCCACGTTCCTGAGATCACGTTCGCCATCGACCGCTCGGAAAAGATCACCGCTCGCATGGACGAGCTGCTCCATCGCGTCGACAAGCGCCGCGCAAAGATGTTGAAGAAGTCCGGAAATCCAACGGGAGCCAATCCGCAACCTAAGCCGTAATGCACACCGACTCCATTGAAGCCCTCCTCTCTCTGATTCGCGAGCGGCAAACGTTCGTTGTGACGTCGCACGCTCGTCCCGACGGCGATGCCATTGGCTCGGCGCTTGGCCTTTCCTACCTGCTTGAAGCTATGGGCAAGCAGGTCCACGTTGCGTTCGCTGATCCCGTACCGTCCATTCACCAGTTGCTTCCGGGTGCCGACCGCATCAGCAGAGCGCTGCCGCAGAGCAAGCCGGACGCGCTGATCGTCCTGGAGTGCGACTCGTTGGAACGAACGGGCTTCCGGATAGCAGATTTCGAACGTATGGATGCTCGCCTCGTCATCAACATCGATCACCATCGCAGCGGACGGGATTACGCGGACTTCAACTGGATCGATGCGGAAGCCAGTGCCGTTGGCGCAATGGTTTACGAACTGGTGATCGCGGCAGGCGTAACGATTTCTCCGCCCATGGCAACATGCCTCTACGCCGCTGTCCTCACGGACACAGGTTCGTTCACCTATCCCAGCACAGTAGCTGCCACGTTTGGCCTTGCAGAACACCTGTTACAGAGTGGCGCCGCGGCAAATTCAGTCGCTCAAGCGGTCTACTTCTCCCACACGCCGGGCAAGATCCGCGCTCTGGGGGCCGCTCTGTTCAAGATGGAGATAGAGGATTGTGTGGCATGGAGCTGGATCACTCTCGAAGAAATGCAACGCGCCTCCGCAACCATCGAGGACTGCGAAGGCGTGGTGAATTACCTGATTTCCATTGCAGGGGTGCGCGCCGCCGTTTTCTTCCGCGAGGTGCCGGACCGTGAGCATTTCCGGCTCAGCCTGCGTAGCAAGAACGGCGTGGACGTGGCTCGGGTGGCCGAGGCCTTCGGTGGAGGCGGACACCAAAACGCCAGCGGATGCACCGTTGAGGGCCCGTTGGAGCTTGCCAAGCGCCGTGTCGTGACTGAATTGCGCCAGGCCTGCACTGCTGTGATCTAGAGACAATCTGGTAGCCTGATTTTCGCTTCTGCTGCGAACGCGCTGGGCTTCCGACCCCCTTCTCGTTCCGGTCGGTTCGCAGCGTGGTCACTCGTTTGAGCTTGGCAGATCAATCACAATCCGAAGCAGAGTACCCCACCAGGGCCAATGCGGTGCGCGCCTCTCTGCGCGACCTGATGCGTTCGCAATGGGGCTGCAGTCTGGGCGAGTTCATCGTGCTGGTCATCGTCGGCGGATACTTTCTGTTCTTCGGGCTGGTGCCGTACTTTGGCGGAGACCAGCTCGGACTCGTGGGAGCAGACGAACCACGCTTCGCGCAGATTGCCCGTGAAATGCTCGCCGCACATTCCAGTGACTGCCACGAAGTCCACGCGCGCATTACGCCACACAGTCTGCGGCCGAAAGACCTGCATGCTTCTTACGTCTGCCTGGTGGGCGGCACAGTCACGCCGATTCTGTATGGCCGTCCGTGGCTGGAGAAACCAGCGCTCTATTACTGGCGCGCCATGGGTTTCTTCAAGGAGTTCGGCGTTTCCGACTGGTCGGCACGATTGCCTTCGGCGACCGGGGCCGGGTTCCTCATTCTGCTGTCGTTCCTGCATCTCAGGCGTTTCCGTCCCGGAGGACACCTTCACGCAGCGCTCATTATGGTTTCATGCGTGGCGATCGTCGGCTTCGCCCGCGGCGCTTCGACAGACATGCAGCTAGCCGCGCCTTTCTGTATAGGCATGCTCGGTTGGTATGGCTGGTATGAAACGGGAAAGAAGTTCTGGCTCTTCGACCTTTATTTCTTCGGAGCTGCCGCAACGCTAGCCAAAGGCCCAGTCGCAATTTTCATGGCGTTGGCGATCCTGCTGCTCTTCTGTGGGCTGCGGCGAGAATGGTCAGCACTGCGGCGAACCATATGGTGGCCCGGCGTTCTGTTGTTTCTACTGATGGTCCTACCCTGGTACATTGCCGTTCAACGGCGCAATCCAAGCTTCTTCAAAGAATTCTTCATCGGGCATAATCTCGAAAGGTACACCACGAACCTGTACCAGCATCACCAGCCGTTCTACTACTACCTTGTCGTACTCATCCTTGGCCTGTTGCCCTGGACGGCACTCTGCTTCCGCGCGCTTTGGGACGCTATTCAGATCTCTATCGATGAGTGGAAGGTGCGCAAGAATCCGCAGCGCTACATTGGGCACACGCGCGCAGGCGACGCCTTCCCTGAGTTCCTCGTTTTGTGGGCGTTGTTTCCAATTATCTTTTTCTCGTTTTCCGGATCCAAGCTGCCCGGCTACATTCTGCCGTCCATCCCGCCGCTCGCGATTCTTACCGGAGACTATCTGTACCGCGTCCATCGTGATGGACTGCGCCCATGGCTGCTCACCCTGCACGCAGCGCTCACAGGGTTCCTGACGTTCGCCCTGCTCCTCTGCCCGCAATACATGGTGTACCAACGCATCATTCCAGCGCCGAAGACTTTCATCTGGACGGCTGTGGCGGGAGCCGCTACAGCGCTCGCAATCATCTTGGTTGTTCGCCGTTACGGGGTGAAGTATCTTCGGTCGGCAACGCTTGTTCCGCTCGCCGCTGTGCTCTTCTTCCTGCTTGGACTGAACGGGCACATCCTAGACCTGAATTACTCAGCAAGGCCGCTCGCGCGCCAGATCAGCACCGTTGCTCCGGCGATTCCAATCGTCGCCGTACCCGAGGTCAGTGGCGCTACCGACATGAGGCACGATCCGAGGCTGATGAAATTCGGCGTGCATAGGGACGTCGTTTATGGTCTCGCGTTCTACCGCAATCAGAGCGTGACGGATTATGCGACAGACGGCATTCCGGATGAGGAACACGTGCTAGTCATCCCAACGCGCATCGCAGATCAATTGCCCGCGCTTCTACCGGGACGCTTGTATCAGCAGCTCTTCCTGTACGAGACGCAGGGCTTGTCCGTATATCACGTTTATCCGCGCAGCTAAATGGGCACAGTGCATTGCCTTCATAATGAAGGAGCATGACGGAGCCCAAAGGAAACCTTGAGGTCTTGGACCTGCGCCACTTCTCCGCGGCGCAGCTTCGACCGTTGCTTCGGCATGAGGCGGTCCGCTGGGAGCGACGGCTGCATTGGGATTACGCTACGTCTGCGGAGTTACTTCTTGAGTATCTCGATGGACGCGTTTTGCCAGGCTTCGCGGCATTGCGTGGCAAGCAGATCGTCGGTTACACCTTCGGCGTTTTGGAGTCGGCGAAGGCAGTGATTGGCGACGTTTATGCGCCCGAAGAAGCAGAGCGCCTCGATAATCCCATATGCGATCTTCTCCTGCGCCATCTCATCGAGATGCTGCAGGCGACACCGGGCGTGAGCCGTATTGAATCTCAATTGCTGATGTTTCCTGCTGGAGCGCTAGCGGAACCGTTGTTGTCGTCCGGCTTTCATACGTTCCCGCGATTATTCATGCATTGGGACTTTGCCTCAGCCAAGCAAGGCCAAGCGAACGCAGCCGTACCCGCAGGCCTCAATCTTCAGGTTTGGCAGCCGGAGTTTTATGAATCCGCTGCTGAAGCGATTCATCGCGCGTATCAGTTTCACGTAGACAGCGGCGTGAATGATCAATACCGCACTATCGCGGGTTCGCAGCGATTTCTGCACAATGTGATCCGGTTCCCAGGTTGCGGAAAGTTTCTGCCGGCTAATTCATGGGTGGTGCGCGAAGAGGCCAGCGGAAAGATTCAGGCCCTCCTATTGAGTTCGCAGATCCGCAAAGATGTCGGCCACGTAACCCAGCTCTGCGTTGCGCCGGAGCTGCGCGGACACGGCATCGGCCGCCTCTTGCTAAATTGCTGCGCCCGGCATTTTGCCGACAGCGGTATTCGCTCTATGTCCCTTACCGTGACCGAGGCAAACGCTCCAGCCGTGAAGCTTTACGAGGATCTCGGGTTCAAGACTCTGCATCGCTTCGATGCCATGATCTGGAACAGCCGCTGATGGCTATTCGACGTGGTAGTTCGGTGCTTCGCGCGTAATGACGACATCGTGGACGTGGCTTTCTCGTAACCCCGCATTCGATATGCGAATGAACTGGGCTTTCGTCTGCAGATCCTCAATCGTCGTGCACCCGAGATAACCCATACCGGAGCGCAGACCGCCCACGAGCTGGTAGATCATTGCTTCCAACGGCCCACGATGCGGTACCCGGCCCTCGATGCCCTCAGGGACGAATTTCGCCAGCCGATTGCCGCCATTGGCGTCCCGCGCGGTAACGGAAACACGCTCGCCACCTGCCATGTCATCTTTGCTTTGGAAATAGCGCTCACCGCCGCCTTGAGCCATCGCGCTCAGGCTTCCCATACCGCGGTACGCCTTGAAACTGCGGCCCTGATAGAGGATCGTTTCACCCGGAGATTCATCCACACCAGCAAACAGCGAACCCATCATGCAGACACTCGCGCCTGCCGCGATCGCCTTTGTCACATCGCCTGAATACTTAATGCCACCGTCAGCGATGATCGCAATACCGCGTTCGCGAGCCGCGCGGTACGCTTCGGAAATCGCGGTGATCTGAGGCATGCCCGCACCAGTAACCATGCGCGTCGTACAGATCGACCCTGGACCGATGCCGACCTTCACTGCATCCGCTCCGGCATCGATCAACGCGAGCGTACCTTCGTAGGTAGCGACGTTGCCCGCGAGCAGATCAACCTCCGGAAAGCGCGCCTTCACTTCGCGAACAGCTTCCAGTACACGTTCGGAGTGTCCGTGCGCGGAGTCAATCGCGAGCGCATCCACGCGGTTCTTTACCAACTCCGCTGCGCGCTCCATGTAATCGCCGGTAGCTCCGATTGCGCCAGCCACTCGGAGACGACCTTGACCATCTTTGCTGGCGTTCGGATATTTCAGCTTCTTCTGGATATCTTTTACGGTAATCAGGCCCTTCAGCTCGTAGCTGTCATTCACCACCAGCAGCTTCTCGACGCGATGGTCGTGCAGGATGTGTTCTGCGTCTTCAAGCGTGGTTCCGACGGGCACCGTGATGAGGTTTTCCTTGGTCATTACATCGGCGATCGGGATGTCCGTACGCGAAACGAAACGCAGATCGCGATTGGTGAGGATGCCCACGAGTTTCCCGTTCTTCGTTACGGGCACACCAGAAATCTTGTAGCGTCGCATGACTTCAAGTGCATCTGCGATGGGGCGCTCCGGTTCAATCGTCACCGGATCGACAATCATGCCGCTTTCCGAGCGCTTCACTTTGTCGATTTCACCAGACTGCTGCTCGATGGAGAGATTGCGGTGAACAACACCGAGTCCGCCCTGCTGGGCGATTGCAATAGCGAGTCGCGACTCCGTGACCGTGTCCATCGCGGCGGACATCAGCGGTGTCTGCAGGGTTATCCGTTTGGTTAGCTTTGTCTGGGTATTTACTTGCGTCGGAACAACGTCGGAATAGGCGGGAACAAGCAGGACGTCATCAAAGGTGAGTGCTTCAGGAACCGTTTTCGGAATCATGGCGATTCAACTCATTCTAGACCTGTGAGACAGAAGTTGCAGGCAGGCTGCGGACTTGTGGTGATTCGGGCGGCTTACAGCTTCGGTATAAGGAACATGGCAGCGCGTCCGCCACATACCACCTGGGACAAGGAACGGCACGCGCGCCGGTCGGGGGATTCCCATGAACGTCATCTCTCCACCCGTAGGCAACACCTGCGGCGCCTGCAAGAATGGCTCTCAGGAGCCGTTCGCCTTTTCAATGGCTTTTCAGCCCATTGTTGATGCTGAAACCAGGACCATCTGTGCCTATGAAGCGCTTGCAAGGGGACCGCAGGGCGAACCAGCCTTCCAGGTTCTGAGCCGTGTCACGGAAGAAAACCGCTATGCGTTCGACCAAAGCTGTCGCGTGAAAGCGATCGCCCTGGCATCCAGGCTCGGCGTCGCTCAGCGGGGCAGCATGTTGTCTGTGAACTTTATGCCGGGTGCCGTATATAGCCCCGCCGCGTGCATTCAGCAAACCCTAAAAGCAGCGCGTGAGAACAACTTCCCTCTTGCGAGTCTCATCTTCGAAA
Organism: Verrucomicrobia bacterium Tous-C9LFEB; assembly: GCA_903970445.1. GTDB lineage: Bacteria > Acidobacteriota > Terriglobia > Terriglobales > Acidobacteriaceae > Granulicella. The sequence continues at coordinate 72,714 of CAJCIP010000062.1, forward strand.
TCACTGAAGATGAGAAAGTTCACGAAACGAATCACTTGCAGCGGATTGTAGATGAGTACAAGAAGCACGGCTTCACAGTAGCTCTGGACGACTTCGGGGCAGGGTTCTCAGGCTTGGATCTTCTTTCCGAGCTGGAGGTGGACAAGATCAAGATTGATGCACGCCTGATTCGGGGCATCGATCAGCGTCCGAAAGCCGCTGCCATCGTCCGCTCCGTTGTTTCTCTCTGCGGGGAACTTGGTATCAGTGTGGTCGGCGAATGTGTCGAAACGCTGGAAGAATACCGGCTGCTTCGTTCCACTGGCATCAGCCTGATGCAGGGCTATCTGTTTGCGAAACCGATGTTTGAAGCGCTTCCGGAAGTCGAGTGGCCGGATGAGGATTTCGACGAGACAATCCAAATTCACATGATCGAGCCAGCTCAACCACAGCTCGGACTGCAAAGCTTCTGATATTAGGTTCTCACCACAAGCTTGCGGACCCCAGGGCAGGTACTAATTTCCATGCTCCTCGCGAACTTGCTAACTACTAACAAGTAGCTTATCTTTGACGTTGCAGACGATTCCGTTCTGCCGCAAAGAAGTCGCCGTGAGCGCACCGGCATGTGGCGGAAAGAAGAGTGGGCGAGAGCCCACTTTTTGTTTGCGCTGAACTTTTTGCGGATGAGTTCGCCGCCTCCGCCCTCCACCCCGCTTCACAACACGAACTATGGCCCTGCAGATTGAGACAATTCGCGCCACAGCAGACCGCGTCGCGGCCTCCCACGGTCTTGAAGTCGTTGACGTTGAATTTACCGGTGGAGGTAAGCATCGAGCGCTGCGCGTGTTTGTGGAAAAAGATGCAGCGGGCCGCGCAAAGCTGGCTGAGGAAGCAAATAGGGAAGATTCCGAGATTCCTAGAGGCGTACCAGTGGAGTCGCTCTCCGGGGTCACTCACGAAGACTGCGCAGCTTTCGCGAGCGACTTCGGGACCGTGATTGACATAGAAGATCTGGTTCCAGGAGCTGAGTACACGCTTGAAGTGAGTTCGCCTGGATTAGAGCGGAAGCTTCGCGGAGCGTTGGATTATGAACGTTTCAAGGGGAGCCTGGTAAAAATCCAGACCTTCACGCCGGTCGGGAATAATCGGCATTTTACCGGGCGCTTGACCGCTTTCGATGGAACGAACCTGGCGGTTGATCTGGGCGCTGTGAAGCAGAAGGCTAAAGCAAAGAAGTCGCTCGCATCACAGGTAGTGGAAATTGCAAGCAGCAACATCGAGAAAGCGAACCTGGTTGCGGAAATTTAGCGCAGGTTCGGGACACACAACTGAATAAACGCAAGAATCGAGAAACGACAAATGGCAAGCGCACTGTATCAATCGATTGAACTGTTGAGTCGTGAAAAAGGGATCGACCCCGAAATCGTAGTCGGAGCCGTGGAAGACGCAATTGCTCTGGCGACGCGCAAGTATTACAAGACGCAAGAAAACATGCGAGGCGAACTTGATCGCGAATCCGGCGAAATTCGCGCTTATGTGTTCAAGACCGTTGTCGATGCCCCTGAGCAGATTGAGGACGTTGACAATCAACTATCACTCGAGCAGGCCCGTGAACTAGCCCCAGAAGTCGAAGTCGGCGGCGAACTGCGTTTCTACAAGGACACCACGCCACTAGGACGCATTGCCGCACAGATGGCGAAACAGGTCATCTTCCAGAAGGTGCGTGAAGCAGAACGCGACACAGTGTTCCTAGAATATGGCAGCCGCTCCGGTGAAATTCTCACCGCTACCGTAAAGCGTTTGGAGCCTATGGACGTGATCTTCGACCTTGGTAAAGCGGAAGCGCGGATGCCTAAACGCGAGCAGTCCCGTCTCGAGCAGTTCTCTGTTGGTGAACGCATCCGGGTTGTCCTGCTCCGCGTGGATCGCGCTGCAAAGGGACCACAAGTCATCGTGAGCCGCGCCGCCCCGGGTTTGGTGCAGTCGCTATTTCAATCGGAAGTGCCGGAGATCTATGACGGCACCGTGGTCGTGCGCGCCATCGCTCGTGAAGCCGGCGAGCGCACCAAGATTGCCGTGATGAGCCGCGACAAAGATGTTGACCCCGTCGGCGCATGCGTCGGCATGAAGGGTATGCGTGTGCAGTCGATCATCCGCGAACTGCGCGGTGAAAAGATCGACATCATCGAGTTCTCCGAAGAGATCACTACCTTCGCCGAGAAGGCTTTGCAGCCTGCGAAGGTGAGCCGGGTTTCCATCACGGATCTCGGCGAGAAGCAGATCGAAGTGATCGTGGACGACACACAGCTTTCGCTCGCGATCGGTAAGAAGGGCCAAAACGTCCGCCTTGCCGCAAAGCTACTCGGCTGGAAGATCGACATCAAGAGCGAAGAGGAGAAGCGCCAGGAAGTCGAGCAGCAGATGCAGGCGATGACCGGCGGTCCTTCGACGCCGATCGAGCAGGTAACCGAGCTCGGGGAATCGGTGATGGAGAAGCTGATCGCCGCGGGCATCACCACTGTGGAATCTCTTGCAGACATGACCGAGGAGGAGCTCGGCGAAGTTCCCGGCATCGGCGACAAGTCAGTAGAGAAGATTGCGCTGGCAGTCCGACACTACTTTGAAAAGCTGGATGAGGCTGCTGTGGGTTCCGACGCTGCGGCGCCCATACCAGAGCCTGTGCTCGTAGCCGGCGAAGAAGCTGTTGCTGCGGGTGCGGCATCAGATGAAGCTGGAGACGAAATCCATTCCATGACAAAGACACCTGAGGAAATACTCGCTGCGCAGGCAGCGGAAGCCGGTGGCGCTGAAGAAGTCGACACGATCTCGACCGAAGAGATCGCCGAAGCGGAAGATGCAATCTCCGGCAGCGACGCGAACGATGCAGCCGACGCCCGCGAAGAGCGGATCGAGCTGGACAACGACACGATGGACGAGCTGGTCGATCAGGCCGGCGATGTTTCCAGCGAAGGAATTGACGACGGCGACAACGATCCGGGATCCCGCGCATAATGCGCGGCCCGGATCAGAGCCGAATGGGCTGTTTCGAAGCCGGTACAACGGACGAAATGGCTGAAAATTTCATAAATTCAAGGGATAATAACCTTGAGCAACTCTCTCTGGATGAGGCTGACATGAACAGCTGAGCGCGGGGACGACAAACGAAAAGGGACGGATGAGCAAAGTTCGCATCAACGATCTTGCACGAGAATTGGAAGTAAAGAGTAGATCTATTCTGGATGCTCTTACTGCGGTGGGCGTTACCGAGAAAAAAACGCATTCAAGCTCTATTGAGGAAGACGAGGCCGCGAAGGTACGCACGTACCTAACCCGCGGTAGCCGCCCTGTAGCAGCCGCAGCGGCAAAACCAGTGGAAGCGAAGCCAACCATCAGCTTGGCCGCAGTCTCTAAGCCCGGCGATGCTGCTCGTATGCTGCTGGAGCGCAAACAGGCAGCTGAGGCAGCAAGATCAGCTCCTCCTGTTCGCCCCCCGGTCGCGACTGTTGCTCCGCCTGCGGTAAGCCGTCCCGCTGTCACCGTTGCGCCTGCAAGTGCACGTCCCGCAGCAAACACTCCGGTTTCAACCGTCAGACCTGTAGCTGCAGCGCAAGCACCTTCGACTCCAACCACAGCAACTACAGCCACGATCACACCTGCGCCGCGCAGCATCGTTCCCCAGCCGCGCCAAGGTCCGCGCATGGTTGTTGCTCCCCCGTCTGCTTCCGGGCGCCCTGCAGCAGGCGCACTAGCCGGTGGCCGTTCTCCTGCAGGTGCTGTAGCAATCCCGCCGCCCGCCGTTGCTTCTACGCCGCCCAGCGCTCCTGTTGTCGTCAAGCCGTCTGCCGTTCCTGCTCCCCCGCCGCAAGCGGTCACAGCGCCAGTTGCAGCGCCACCAACGGCACAGGCTGTCGCGCCGCCAGCACCCGCCCCGGACGCTCCGGCAGCGCCGGCTATCCCCGTTCGCCGGGTCGTAATGCCGCAGACTGGGCCGCGTCCAACCTACACTGCCCCGCCACCGCCACCCGGCGCCGTTCGACGCCCGATCTTTGAGCGTCCTCGCCCCGGCGGCTACCAGGGTGGTCCTGGTGGCTCCGGCGGCGGTCCCGGCCAGCGTCCGGGGATGGGCGGAAGCATGGCTCCTGGTGCACGCCGGCCCATGCATCCCACTCGTACCTTTCCGACCGGTCCCGGCGGTGGTCCGGGTGGCCCAGGAGGGCGTCCTGGATTCCCGGCTCGCCCTGGTTTTGGCGCCCGTCCCGGCTTCGGTGCGCGGCCAGGCGGAGCTCCGGGCATGCTGCCGCCTCCCGGTGAAGCTCCAGGCGCGCCCGGTCGTCCAGCACGCGCGCCACAGAGAGGGCGCAATGGACAGCGCTATCCCAAGGACAAAGAAGTCGCCCTCAAGGGCTACAACGCGCCGCGTTTCGGCGGACCGCAGATTCCCATGGGCGAGATGCCGATCACCAAGAACATCACGGTGACCGAGGGCATTTCAGTAAAGGACCTCGCCGAAAAGCTCGAACTCCGTGGCAAGGATCTGATCGCGTCGTTGCTCATGCGCGGCGTCATGGTGACCGTCAACCAAACTCTGGATGCCGAGCTCGTGAAGGACGTTTCGCGCCAGTTCGGCGCCGATGCGACAGTCATCTCCGTTGAAGACCAGCTCGAAAACGAGGCTCTCGAAGGCCTTCTTGAAGACACGTCGAATATGGTCGAGATCACACGCGCACCGGTGGTGACCATCATGGGGCACGTCGACCACGGCAAGACTTCCCTGCTCGATGCGATTCGCTCTACGGACGTCGCAGGCGGCGAAGCCGGCGGCATTACGCAGCACATTGGTGCATACAAGGTTCACGTCACCAAGCCCGATTCACCTGCCTTTGGTCGCGAGATCGTATTCCTGGATACTCCAGGCCACGAGGCCTTTACTCGCATGCGTGCTCGCGGTGCCAAAGTCACCGACATCGTCGTTGTGGTTGTTGCTGCCGACGATGGCGTGATGCCACAGACGCTTGAAGCGATTGACCATGCAAAGGCCGCCAAGGTGCCGATCATTGTTGCTGTGAATAAGATCGACAAGCCCGAAGCTGATCCAACCAAGGTCATGAATCAGCTCGCAGCTCGCGGCGTTCAGTCTACGACCATGGGTGGCGATACCGAATTCGTCATGGTGTCAGCGAAGAAGCGGCTCAACCTCGATGGCCTGGAAGAAATGATTTGCCTGGTTGCTGATACAAACGAGCAGAAGGCTCAACCGGAGCGTCCCGCGGTCGGTACCGTTATCGAAGCGAAGCTCGATCGCGGTCGCGGTGCCGTCGCCAGCATTCTGGTGCAGAACGGAACATTGCGCACCGGCGACACCTACATTGTCGGCAACACCTTCGGTAAGATCCGTGCCATGTTCGATGACCGTGGCAAGGAGCTGAAAGAAGCTGGTCCATCTACTCCAGTGGAAATTCTTGGTCTTGAATCCATGCCGGACGCGGGCGACACCTTCCTTGTGATGGCGGACCGCGACAAGGCGAAGGGCATCGCTCAATACCGCAAGATGAAGGAGCGCGAAGCGCAACTCGCGAAGAGCTCCCGCGTCTCGCTCGAAGGGCTTGCCGAACAGATCAAGCAGGCCGGCGTCAAGGATCTCAACATCATCCTCAAGGGAGATGTGCAGGGCTCAGTGGAAGTGCTCGCCGATTCGCTCGCACGGATGTCGACCGAGAAGGTTCGCGTTCGCGTGCTGCACTCGGGCGTAGGCGCCATCACCGAATCGGATGTGTTGCTTGCATCGGCATCGAACGGCATCATCATCGGCTTCAACGTTCGTCCTGAGCGCAAGGCACAGGAAATCGGCGATCAGGAAAAGGTCGAGATTCGCTTGCACTCCATCATCTACGAGCTGCAGGACGAAATGACCAAAGCAATGTTCGGCTTACTCGATGCGGTTTACAGAGAGGTCTACGCAGGCCGTGCCGAAGTGCTCAACGTCTTCAAAATCACGAAGGTCGGTCAGATTGCTGGTTGCACCGTGCGCGATGGTCTCATCAAGCGCGATAATCAGGTCCGCGTTTTGCGTGAGGGTGAGGAAGTCTGGAAAGGCAAGATCAGCTCGCTCAAGCGCTTCAAGGATGATGTTTCGGAAGTCCGTTCAGGCGTCGAGTGCGGTATCGATCTCGCCGGCTTCAAGGACATCCGCGCAGGCGACATGATTGAAGCTTTCACCACCGAGAAGATTGCCGCGGAACTCGGTCAGAATACCGCCGAGCTTAAGAAACAGCAGATGGCTGAACTCGCCGCCGCGAAGAGCGCGGAGAACGAAGCTGCCAGAGCAGAAGCGGAAACAGCAAACGCATAACAACTCACAGACCACCAACAAGAAGGCCGGGAGCAATCCCGGCCTTTCTGGTTGCTTGCGCTAACGAGCGTATGACGCTTGTGCCTTACTCCGTCGAGACGAGTGCCGCTGAAGCAATCGCTGCTCCTGCTGACACCACCGGAAGCAGTTCCTCTTCAGCGATGCTTTCAAAGGTACTCAGCGACTGCGCTACGACCTGGTCCATATTGAAATATTTGTAATTGGCCAGGCGTCCAGAGAAGTGAACCCGTTCATCTTCTTCTGCCAGAGCACGATATTTGGCATACAGCGCGGCATTCTCTGGCCTTGGTATAGGGTAGTATGGATCGCCTTCAGCCTTCGGGTATTCGTAGACGATGCTCGTCTTTCTGTGCTGCTGTCCGGTAAGGTACTTGAACTCAGTCACACGCGTGTAAGCATGTTCGTTCGGGTGATTGACCACGGGAGCCGCTTGAAACACTTCGCAATCATGTGTCTCGTGCCTGAATTCAAGCGAACGATACGGCAGCGGTCCGAAGCAGAACCCGTAAAACTCGTCAATCGGCCCCGTGAAGATAACCTTCGCATTTCGGTATGTACGACAAACATCAGCGAAGTCCGTTCCAGTTCGAACAGTAATCTGCGGATGGTCCAGCATGGCTTCAAACATGCGTGTGTAGCCGTGTAGCGGCATAGCTTGAAATGTGTCGCTGAAGTAGCGGTCGTCCTCATTGAAGCGCACGGGGAGTCTTCCCGCAACGCTGGCATCGAGTTCTGAAGGCTCCAATCCCCATTGTTTCTTCGTGTAGTTGCGAAAGAACTTCTCGAAGAGTTCGCGGCCCACTTTGCTTACGACCACATCTTCCGACGTGCGAATTTCCGTCATTGGAACAGCACGTTCCGCCAGAAACTCACGCATTTCCTGGGGGGTGAAGTTTTTCTCATAAAGACGGTTGATCGTACTCAGGTTGATCGGCATAGGGAGGAGCTTGCCATCGACGCTGGCCAACACGCGATGTTCATATGGACGCCACGAGGTAAATCGAGAGAGATATCGGAACACCTTCTCGGAGTTGGTGTGGAAGATGTGTGGGCCGTATTTGTGAATGAGTATGCCGTCGCTGTTACGAAAGTCGTAAGCATTGCCCGCTATGTGGTCCCGCTTCTCGACGACGAGAACTCGCTTGCCGAGTTGACTCGCCAGTCTTTCCGCAAGCGTGCTGCCTGCAAATCCTGCGCCAGCCACAATGTAGTCGTAGCGGTCGCTATGAAGCATAGCCTTCATCACAGCCGTGCTTACCGGCGGCGATGCCTCTGCGAAGGCCACCTTCGCCATCAATGAAGCAGCACTCAACTTTTTTTTATTAGCGAGGATTGCGCTTGGGCCGAGCACACGTTCGATCTCCTCATTCATCGCGGCCCACGTTCTATCCCAGGAGATGGAACTCAGTTTGTTCTCCACCAACCGCTGCCACTCAGCGGTTGCTCCTGTGAGAGCCACGTCGAGAGCGTTTGCAAACTCCGCAGATGTATTCGCAATGGACACAATGCCTGCTTCACCGTAGCCGCGAACAACATCGCAAATCGCAGTTGAGACAACAGGCTTACCGGCTGCAAGATACTCGGGTGTCTTTGTTGGCGAGATGAACTCCGTGGCAGCATTCCTGGCAAACGGCAGAATGGCGGCGTTCCACCCGGCGAGATACGCAGGAAGCTCCTCGTATGACTTTCCGCCCAGATAGTGCAGGTTCGCCGCGCGTGGAAGAGTTTCCGCGGCGATCTTCGCGATCGGTCCAATAATGACGAAGTGAATAGAAGGACGCAGCCTTGCTACTTCTTCCAACAAACGTATATCCAGGCGCTCGTCAATGACTCCGTAGAAACCAACGCGGGGAGATGGAATGTGGGCTTGATCGCTGGGCTCTGCAAGCTTTCCGTCTTTGGCCTTTGCGAAATGGACCGCATCGATCGCACTCGGAAAGGCATGCACGTTCGCATGCTGCTTCTGTTTCGCTTCATATAAGCTGATGCCGCCGGTGAAGACAACATCCGCGAACGCAAACAGCTCTTGCTCGCGCTCCTCTAGCTCGCGAGGCGCATGAAGAAAGCCGCTCAGCTCATCCATGCAGTCATAGACGGTAACTGCCGGCTTCAGATGTCTCGTGAAACCAAGCGCCATCGGCGTGTAGTACCAACAGGCGTACCCGGTCATTGCAGACTGCTTGAGGAAGATATCTAGCAGCGCACGCTGGGCTTCATCTGGATTGGTCCCCGCAGTGAGATGTGGGCGTACCACGATCAGCGACGGAGTTTCAGGCAGAAGCTCTAGGCGCATCCCAGCAGCTTCACCCTCAACTTGCAGCAGTTCGCCGGGCCCGTGCCAAATAGGTTCTTCCCAATAGAAGACACGGCGATTGCGAGCTGCTCGCCGAAGAAGGTGTTGTGGACGTTGCGTGACGAAGTCCCAACGCAGATGCGAAAAGCACAGCAGCGGAAGCTGAGTTTCAGAAGATGACTTCGCTATGCTCGAGTGAATCGAGCTGCTGGATAAGTCCAAGGCAGTCCCCAGTTCTAAGTGAGTTGTGAATGACGCGAGATCCAGCTTGTCGTCGATCCACGTGCTCGCCAACTGGGGTATTTACTTACTGAGACGAGATTTAGGGTACGAAAGTTGGATATGACTCGTTCTGGCCACTTACCGCGTTTCCTGACCAGCACGTTGAAACCGAAGTTCGTCCGAATACTCAGTGCGAAGCCATCGTTTCGACCAATCCGGAGAGCATGCGATGAGCCCACAAGAACAGTGACGATCATCGGTCCAACCGGGGTAATCCATCACGGGATACAGGCATATGCCCAACACCGGCACACCAGCACGTTGCGCGCGGCGAACTTCGGCACACACATATCCCAACCAACCAGCTCCCGACGAACCTTCCACTCCAGTTTCGGTGAGCACGATCGGCCGCTCATATCGATTCCAGATCGTTTCCAGCAGCTCATGGAGTGGCGTGTGCGAGTTGTGGCCAAGCGGCGTTCGCTCGCCGCCATGAATCCACTGATTGTTCCAGTAGTAGTTCACGCCGAGGATGTCGAGGCTCTCTGATGTGCCTCCCACTTCGGAACAAGCTTTGCCAGCAAGCATGTCCCAGACCTCGAACTGAGCCGCGGTGTGACCGGCTGCGACAATCGCATCTTCAGGTCGTGCCTCGTGCTCCGTAATCGAGATGATCGGCTCCGCCTGAATAAAACGAGCACGTGTATCCACTTCGCAAATACTGCGCATTGCTGCGAGCGACGCTCGCACGAGCTGCTGCTTCAATTCCCGCGCGCGGCCTCGACCAAACGGAAAGAAATGCTCTTCATCTCCTCCTACCCATGACCAGAATGACATTTCATTGATTGGGCAGTAGAAATGCGACCCTTCCGATGCAGCATCGCTTTCGCATATCTGTATTGCAGCAGCTTTTGCGAATGCAGCAAAACGGGCGATGAAGTCGGGCGAGAAAGGATCAAGCCCATCGGGAATGCCCCAATGGCATAGATCCCAAACCATCTGCAAGTCGTGCTCTCTTGCCGCGTTGAGCATCGGGAGAAAACTTTTCCAGTCATATGCATAAGGCACCGTTTCGATCAGGTGCCATCGAAGTGCATCGCGGACGGTGTAAATGCCTGCGCCTGCAAGCAAAGCGTAATCCTCCGCGCAATGCACGTCGTGGCCGCTGCCTTGGATGACGTCGACTCGCTCTCGGTTCGGGCCGCGATGTGTTGAGCTTTCAAAGCCGCCCATCATGAAACTGCTGAATTGCGGCATCGGGTTCATACAACAGCAGATGGTCACTAACGTAAAAGAGGTGTTTTCCGTGCTAACACCTAAGTGAGAGGCTTCACTTTGCTTGCCTGGGGTTTGCCGTCAGCGCCTAATTTGGTGTCGAATTCCACAGTCTCTCCGTCGCGCAGCATCCGGTCGGCGGCTTCTATGGCTGCTTCATGCACGAAGACATCGCCAACATCTCCGCTGCTGAGAAAGCCAAATCCCATCGCCTTATTGAACCAAACGACTTTACCAGTATGTGCGTACATTGAAACTCCGATGCTCTCGATCTACTTCTAACTTCCTCTAGGAACGAGCGAACGTGGGCATTGGACTGTAATGGTTTTGTAAGAACGAAGCCGGATCGGTGGGGATGAGTAGATTAACTCAGATTGCGGGCTGTTGGAGGTTGCTGTAGAACTGCGGCATGGACATTGCTGCTCTTCAACATGCAATCAAAGATGCCGGCTTCGATGGCTGGCTTTTCTACGATCACCATCACCGCGATCCGATTGCGTATCGCATCTTGGGTCTCGATGAGGGGAGCTTTGTTTCACGGCGCTGGTTCTACTACATCCCTGCCAAGGGTGAGCCGCAAAAGCTGGTGCATCGGATTGAGAGCGGCAAGCTTGACACGCTGCCCGGCGCAAGAGCCGAGTACAGTTCGTGGCAGGAGTTGGAAGCAAAGCTGCGAACCATGCTTGCCGGCGCAAAGAAGATTGCGATGCAGTATTCGCCACGCAACGCGATTATGTACGTCTCCATGGTGGACGCCGGAACCGTCGAGGTGCTGCGCGATATGGGCAAGGAAATCGTCAGCTCGGCAAACCTGGTCACACAGTTCGAAGCTGTTCTCACCGACGCGCAAATCGAAACGCACTTCGAAGCACAACGCCGGCTTGATGGAGTGCTCACTGCCGCTTGGAAGGGCATCGGTGATGCTGTGCGTGGCGGTGCAGGAACGAGCGAGTGGGACATCGTTCAGTTCCTGCGCGAAGGCATTTCCCGCGAGGGCATGTGGACAGACCACGGGCCCAACTGCAGCGTCGGTCCAAACTCTGCCGATTCGCATTACGAACCAACACATGAGACATCAAGGCCCATTCGCAACGGCGATTTTGTTCTGATCGATGTTTGGGCGAAGCTTGCTGATACTGCAGATCAAACTCGTGGCCGTATCGATGCGATTTGGTATGACATCACGTGGACAGGTGTTGTGGGCCGCGAGCCAACTGATCGTGAGCAGCTCACCTTCAACACCGTCCGCGATGCACGAGACGCCGCAGTTGCGACGATACAGAAAGCGTATGCGGAAGGCCGTACCATCGCGGGTTGGGAGGCGGACGACGCCTCACGCGATTCCATCCGCAAAGCGGGCTTCTCCGAGTGGTTCACCCACCGCACAGGTCATAACATCGGGACAGAGCTGCATGGCAGCGGCGCGCATCTCGACAACCTGGAAACACATGACGAGCGGCTGCTTTTACCGAACACATGTTTTTCAGTGGAACCCGGCCTCTACTTTCCAGGCGATTTTGGCGTTCGCAGCGAAGTCGATATGATTACGCGCCCGGGTAGGGCAATGGTTTCCGGTCCGAGCCAGCGCGAACTAGTTCGAATCTAGGACGGCACGCACTGGTAAAATGACACGAGCATGGCAAGTATTTCCACGCAGCCCTCAACACGCGATCAAATTGCAAGGCGCGTTCCTAACGAGCGCTCCAGCATTCCGGCAATGGTGTTGCTTCTCGGCTGGCTCATACCCGGCGCGGGGCACATGCTCCTCGGCAAATGGATTCGCGGCTTGCTGCTGCTCATTTCCGTGCTTGGAATGTTTCTCGTTGGCCTGGGATTGCAAGGCAAAATCTATGTGCCCAACACCGGCGAAATTCTGGACATGCTGGGTTTCGTCGGACAGCTAGGTCTCGGATTGATATATGTGCTGGCCCGTACGTTTAGCTGGGGTGCGCCGACTGTTGTCACCACACTCGGCGACTGGGGAACGAAGTTCATCGTCGTCGGTGGCCTGTTGAATCTTATTTCAGCAGTGGACGCGCACTCACTTGCAAATGGAAGGAAGTCGTCCTAACCATGCTTTCGCACTTTAGCGCCGTCCTTCTTTTTGCTCTGTTCACGTCAATCGTCTTTGGAATTACGCAACGCGCTGAGCCCAGGATGATGATCCGCTTTGGAGCCTACTGCTTTGTGCTGTTTGTGGGTTCGGCGATCGCCGCGAGCTGGCTGATGTACGCCATCAAGCACTAGTGGCTACTGCGGTGTCGTGGATGTGCCGGAGCTTCCACCTGATGCGCTCTTACTTCCGCTCCCTGAGTTCGACTTGCCATTGATGTCGGTTCCGAAGCTGCCCGCATCCGTGGAACCGATGCCGCTGCCCGTGCCCCCACCACCCGCGCCGAGTCCGCCTCCGCCGAGTATTTGCGACTTCTTATAAAGCGTCTCGATCCGAGGGTCGTACCAGAACTCCCACGTCTCGTAAGTCGATTGGCTGTTCGGTGTCAGGATAGAGTCGCCTGTGCGAGCGGTGCCAACACCAACAATCGGTCCCCCGCCGCCAAGCTTGGTTGCGTCTGTGGTTTGCACACCAGCGGTGCCGCTCGTACCTGTGGTACCTGTAGTTCCGCCGATCGTGGCCCCGGAGAAGCCTGCTGCGAGCCCGCTCGTGGCGCCGACGGTGGTCGCTGGTGTTCCGGCCGTTGCGTTGCTTCCAAAACCGGAGGACATCCCCGCAGCTGAGCCGAGCCCAGTGGTGGCAATCCCGGCTAGTTCCTGGCCGAAGGGGATCTTGATCGTGGTCTGTTGCTGGCCTTGGTGAATGATGCGCCAATCCGCTTTGCCGGTAAGCGGATCAACGTACTGCTGGCGCAGGAAACGAATGTTGTTCGACTTCTCCAGCACTTCGATCGAAGGCGGATACTGATTCGCGAACTTACGCTGGTAGAGGCGAATCGCGCGAACATATTGTTCGGCACGCATCTCGCTTTCCACTTCCTTGTCTCGGCGCAGGTCGCGCGCGACGACAGGAGCAGCCACCGAAAGCGCAATCAACACAAGCGCCACCATCACAACGACCGCGAGCAGCATGTAGCCGTCCTCGCCTGCAAGACGTAAATTGTCAGCAGCGCTTTCCCGTGTTCGTCTTCGTGTAGTCGCCATGTATGTCACTGCTGGAGCGGCAAAGTCTGTGTATTGTTGTTCTGCAAATCGGTCACCTGCACGCTGCTCGTACCGATGGTACCGATCTTGTACTTGCGTGCAACGATATCTCCTGAAGATGCGAGATATACATCATCGCCTTGCAGCAAGAATGCCTGCTTTTGACCGTTTGAACGGGTCGCTGTCCCAAAGAACTTGAGATTGATTGGCGGAAGTGGCGGAGGTCCCGTATACACCGGCGGCGTGTAGACCGGCGGTGTCACAGGTCGCGGCGGCGGCACGTTCTTTGGAATAGCTACGAGCGGCGGTGTATACGTGGCCGAGAAGATGTTGCGTCCGGCTCCTGAATAAAGCAAATGCTCCGTACGCAACATGGACGTTTCGTCGAGAGTTGGATCGAGAGCGGCAGAGCTCGTCGCCAGCTTCCGCGCAGCCACACCCGAAATCACAACAGTCGGAGCATTTGCGTCTGCAGCTGAGCTTCTTGCTCGCGACGATGATGTTCCGGTGACAGGCACAGCCGTTGTTGTCGTCGGGCCGCTCGATGGATTTGCCGTGGCCGCGGGATTCGTCGAGCCGCCAAAGAGCTGGTTATAGGCGTAGATCAGGCAGAGCAATGCGGCGGTACCAAGCGCGCCCGCCGTGATCATCTTTTTGCGGTTCTCCGTGCCGGGCTTCACTCTGTGCCTCCTGGCATTCGCGGTTCATCAGGAGAAACTTTCCCGGCGGAAAGCTCTTTCATCGATTCATCAACACTTGGGTTGCGAAGGTACGTTGTCATGCGCAAACGCAGGTTCACCTGTCCACTCTGTTGGCCTGTAAGCGTGACGCTGTTGATGAGAAAGAACATGTGATCGCGTTCCACTGCATTGATGAACTCCAGCACTGGGCGGTAGTCACCGGAAATCGTTGCGTCGATGCGAACTTCAGTGAGCGCAGCATCGCCGGAAAGCACAGGCTTCGGCAGGTACTGCGCACGAGTCAAGCGCACGTTGTGCAGCTTAGTCAACGCTCCAAGCTCCGCGACAAATTGCGAATACTCAAACGGCAGTCGCTCGGCATAGAACTGATCGGCGCCCACGCGTGACGTGGTCACCTTCGTGTCCACTCCACGAAGCGGCTTTGCAGCGATGTCTGCGGCGACGAGAGCGGTACGTTGCGAAGCGAGCGCGTCAGCATTGTTCGCGCTCAACGATTGCATGACGAAGATCAAATGTGCAATGAGATACAGCACGATGACCAGCAGTGCTGCGATGCCGGCAAAGTGCAGATTACTCACCGTAAGCAGTTTGCGCGCACGCGAAGTCAGGCGGGGCAGATGGCGCAGCAGCGAAGAGCTGTTCGGAGGAGGAACCATCACCGCAGTGCTCATTGCGAACCTCCAGACCGACCAGGTGCGCCACTTGCCGGACGCGGAGCTACGTAAGGTTTGAGCACTACACCATCATTCGGATATTGCCCGCCCGAATCTTTAGCTTTGCGTGCAGCGGACATACCACTAGAGGCACTTGCCGGACGGGGCGATCTGGCAACGAGGTAAGGCTCATCTGGAGGCACGGGGTTGTAGTTGGCGAGAATCTCGAACTCAACACCCGCGGGTGCTGGCGGATTGATTGCCGCAGGCCGGCCGTTCGGGCTGGTGCTGTCTTTCAACTGTGACGTTTCTCCGCTGAGGCGCGGCGAAAGAAAGCGCCGCGAGCGCTCCAGATTCCGCACCAACTGCACGGCACGGTCGCGATCGCCAGCGACGCGCAGGCGAATGATGACGTCTCCGTCGGCCGTCGTTGAAGGCTCAATCGATGTGACCTGCACGCCGATAGGAAGTACGTTTTCCAAATCCATCAGCACAGCGGTCCATGAGAAACTCTTCGCGAGGAACACTGTGTTCAGAAAGTGCGCGCGTTCTAACACGGCAGCGTTTGCCGGCTGACGCATGCGCGCTTCGTTCTTTATCTTCTCTTGCTGTGCTGCGGTGGTGCGAGCCTGAAGTGCTTGCATCTGACCCTGTGCGATTGCGAGCTTGGCGTTCTCTGTGTGCAACCAGATACCCAGCCCGATCGCGAGCAGCAGAAGCGCGGCCATGATGATCCGCAGCCGGGCAAAGAATGGGCGCAGTTCCACGAAGGGGCGCGACGCGAGATTTACAGAAATACGCATCGGCTAACCTCGCAACGCTCCCGCGACTCCGGCGAGCCAAGCCCTTGAAACGTTGGCAGTCACCGCCTCAGAAAGAAGTGCCGAGCTATTCACCAGTTCTCGGACACTGAGATCTTCCTGTTGCGCGACGCCCTGCTCGACGAGAATTCGTCCTACGTCCGCGGCGCCGAGTGGACCTGCACTGAAAATGCGGGAAGGCAGCGCGGAAAGTGTGTCTTCGAAGTAAGCAGCAGCCACGCTTACCGCTTGCGCGATCTCTTCCGCGGATGCACTCAGCGACGCAGGATGCGACACGGTTTGCTGTAACACGCTTGTTGCAGGCAAGTGCTTATTGTCGTTTACGGCAAACACGGGCGGTACCGGCATACCAGTAATGCTGTCTTCGTTCTGCACGGCTTCTTCATCGAACGTCCTGTCTGCATATGGGTTGCGGCCATGTTCCGGCAGCGCCTCCTGGGCGGCCCATTCGCTAGCGGAAGTCTCGACATCAACTAAAGGCAGCGTTGCTAAGGACGGCTCGAACATTTCCTGCGGAATGTTCGGCGGGGTCGGCGCATCGTGGTCCTGTAAGTCCACGCTCCGATGCAGAAGCAAAACGCCTGCGCGAACGATAGCCGTCGTCACACCCAACGTATTGGCGTTGACGATCAGCACAGGTCCTTCGGTGTCTTCGGCAGAAGGAAGCGTAGCTAGAGTGCTCGGCAAGACCGATCCGGGTTCGAACCCAGCTTCGCGGGCGGCCGTTTCGTAGTCCGTCAAAACATCACGCGGAATGGCAACTGCGAGCACCCGGACCAGCGATCTGCTGGTGCTCATCACCTGGAACGTAATCATCGCGTCTTCGGCGTCAAACGGGAGTAGTTTCTTCAGACGGAAGCGCACGATCGGAAGCGCCTCGGAAAGCTTGCTGGAGAGCGCGTCGAAATCCAGCAGGAGAACGCGGACAGCAGTGTCAGGGATGATGAGGCTGATATCGGCCCCCCTGGTGTTCGCCCGCGCTCCTATGCCTTCCATCACACGTCGCAGCGCTGTGGTCACTGCCAAACGATCAACAATGTTTCCCGGCTTGAGACTAGGAACAACCGCGCCCAGCGGCAAATCTACCTTCGCAACCGCCGATAGCGGCGACCCAGCGTCCGCCGACCGCGCAGCCACCACGCCCTGACAAGAAATCTCGCAAGCCACACGCGGCCGGGCACCAGAGGATTTAGGCAGAAAATTCATTGTGAACCGAGCGAGGAATCACCTTTGCGAGAAACCAGAAGTTGTGGCGATGCTTACAGTTGGACGCAGCGCCGGGAAGCGCGTCATCATCCATTCTAAGCGAGCTTCCGTGAATACTTTCACTCGGGTTCAAGGGAGCTACGTGCGCTCTCGATGCAGAAACCCCTTGCACTACCGTATGCTGTCGCGAACGCTAGTCGATTGTTTGTAGCGCCTAGCGGCCAGTCTCGATGAACGTCACCTTGTTGATCTCTCGCAGCGTAGTGATCCCTGCGCGGACGCGTTCCAAAGCTGAATCGCGCAGGAATGCCATGCCTTTCTCCTTAGCCTTCTTGCGGATTTCAGAGCCTGGGCGCTTCTCGAGCAACATCTCGCGAATTTCGTCGTCAAGCTCCAACAGCTCATGGATCGCTGAGCGGCCTCGATAGCCGGTTCCACCACACTCTATGCACCCTGGGCCTTCTTTGAAAACGAAGTCCCGCCACTCGGCAGGATCAAGGCCGTTCTCTTCCAGCTGCGATGGAGAGTAACAAACATCTTGCACGCAAAACTCACACACCTGACGAACCAGGCGTTGCGCAAGTATGCAGTTCAAGGCCGAGACGAAGTTGTAAGGTTCCACACCCATGTTGAGGAAACGCCCGAGGACATCCACCACGTTGTTCGCATGAACCGTCGTGAAAACAAGATGGCCGGTGAGCGCTGAGTTAATGGCGATCTGCGCGGTTTCAGCATCGCGAATTTCACCGACAAGTATCTTGTCCGGATCATGACGCAGGATAGAACGCAAGCCTCGCGCAAAAGTAAGGCCCTTTTTCTCGTTTACCGGAATCTGCGTAATGCCGCGGATCTGGTACTCCACCGGATCTTCAATCGTGATGATTTTGTCTTCTTCGCTCTTAATTTCATTCAACGCGGCGTAAAGCGTTGTCGTCTTGCCGGAACCGGTCGGACCCGTCACCAGCACCATGCCGTACGGCTCCTTGATGTACCGGCGGAAACGCGTAAGGTCCTTTTCGGCGAAGCCCACGACATCGAGCGAGAGCTTCGTGAACTTCTCACTCATCGATTCTTTGTCGAGCACGCGAAGAACAGCGTTTTCGCCATGAACCGTCGGCATGATGCTCACACGAAAGTCGATAAGGCGACCCTTGTAACGTACGCGGAAACGCCCGTCCTGCGGCACCCGGCGCTCGGCGATATCCAGCTCGCTCATGACCTTGATGCGGGAAAGGATCGTCTGATGATGCTCGCGCGCGATGGGCGCCATAGCCTGCTGCAGCACACCGTCGATGCGGTACTTCACAAGGAGAGAGTCATCGAATGTCTCCAGGTGAATATCGGACGCGCGCCGTTCGAGCGCGGTGAAAATCGTAGTGTCTACGAGGCGAATGATCGGTGAGATGTCATCGTCCGCCGTGAGCTTCTCGATGGAGATGCTCTCATCAGCGTTCTCATCGCCGGCGATGACATCGAACGCCAAGCCTTCGGTAGCTTCATCCAGCACACGCTGCGACTGCTCCGTTTTCTTCAGCAGATCGTTGATCTGACTGAGTGTGGCAACGCGCGTTACGATGCGCGTGCCCAGCAGCCCCGAGATTTCATCCAGCACCATCAGCTTTGATGGATCGGGCACCGCGATGGCTAGGCGACCGTTGCTCTGTTCCAACGGGACAAAACTGTACCGGAACATTAGATCTACCGGAACGGTCTTGAAGAGTTCGTGTTGGATTTTGAAGTTCTTCAAGTCGACAAAGTCCGCGTGATATCGGCGTGCAAGGAGTTGCGCACGCTCGGCTTCGGTGAGTGCTTCGGGACTGTACGGCTGCGCTACGGGAACAGTTGCCATAATGTATGTGACTCCACAATCTGAAGACGGTTTATCAGATGCAAGGAACTTAGCCAGACTTGAGTATTGCGTCGTCCGCTATTACCAGTTTGAGGTTGTGTACGATTGCGGTGGCAGCGATCTGCCGCTCAGCCGGGTTGCGGGGAAAAGCGGAAGAAACATCACGCCGCCCAAAGTGATTCTCCGGTCTAACGATAGAACATGATTCCCCTTCTCGATCTTTTCGAGAAAACTCTACGGGCGGATCAAATCTTAGCTTACCCGCAGCGGCAAGCCATGCTAGCTCCGACAAACTCGTTGTGGACACCGCTAAACCATTTTCGTTCACACGCGCCTTGGCCAAAATTTGTTTGCTCTCCTGGATAGCTTTTCAGGCTGCTGCGCGAGCCACACAACGATGTGAGTGTCGACAAGGAGCAACTCAGTCGTACTCCCAATCGTTTGGATCAGAAGGTGATGACACGATGTCTGCCACGATCTCGATTCCCCAAACCTGTAGACGGCAAGAGGATCGTCATCTGCCTCCATGGAACTACTTTCGACTGGCCTACCGTTCTTCGTCATCAGCTCGGCTCCCGTTTTCTCTCCACGTCGTTCAAGAGAGAAAAGAAGTGTGTTCTTGCTTGTGCTGCTCCGGAGCCTTCATATCGTGCCTATGTCACCACTTTTACATGGTCGCTTCCGTTTACTGCCCTGTTCCTGGCCCGTTCAGGCTAAAGATCGGCAGATACAGTGCAATCAGAATGATGACGACAACGACACCCATAACAACAAGGATCAGCGGCTCGATCAAGCTCATGATGGCGGTAAGCTGCGTTTCCACATCCTCTTCAAAAAATTCCGCGACTGAGTTCAACATCTGTGGCAGTGCGCCGGTGCTTTCGCCGACTTCTACCATTTCGATGGAGAGCTCGGGAAACACCTTCGTCGCCTCGAGGCTTACAGACAAACCTTTGCCTTCGCGGACATCTTCCACTGAACTAAAAACCGCGCGGCCGATCTGCTTGGAATCGATGGAACGGGCCGCTGTTTCTAGACTCGGCACCAGAGGCAGGCCGCCGGTCAGCAGAGTGGCTAGCGTGCGCGAGAAAAGCCCAACCTGGTAGCGAACCCAAACCGACCCAAGCACGGGTAGCGAAACACGAATCCTGTCCACCGCGAGCGCGCCCTTTTCCGTCTTCACCCACCGATAGATTCCGTACCCAATCAGTCCCGCCGCCAGCAGGAAGTAAATGCCATCGTGCTGTGCATATTGTCCAAGCGCGAGCAAGAAGAGTGTCAGCTCTGGAAGCTTTGTATTCAACTGGTCATACAATTGCGCAAATCGAGGAACAACAAAAGTGACGAGGAAGATGAACATTCCTATCACCATGACAACCAGAAACGCAGGATAGATGAGGCTGGCCTTTAGCTTCTTGCGAAAGGTCAGGGCAACGCGTTGGAAGTCGAGGAAACGCTGCAGAACCTCTTCGAGATTGCCTGACCGCTCGCCGGCGAGCAGGGTGGTCGTATAAACGAGCGGAAAGCTCCCTTGCGCTTCAAAAGCCGCTGAAATGGACTCGCCCGTTCGTACACGCGTCGCAACATCTTCCAGCTGCGCACGAAAAGCGAGGTCCTTCTGCCGCTTCGCCAAGAGTTCTAGAGAGCTCAGAATGGGCAGTCCGGCACGAATGAGCGTGAGGAATTGCTGGTTGAATACGAGAAAGGGAGCAAGCTTTACCTTCTTCTTGCTTCCACTGCCGAATGAGGCTCTCGGCTTGACCGAGTAGACAAGGTAGCCCGCTTGCGTGAACCTGCCGCGCAGCTCGTCTGCAGTCGCAGCCGCATGCGTCTGCTCCTGGATGCGTCCACGGTCATCGGCGAGGCGGATGGTGAATTCAGTCATGTGTCAGGCGGTTCTTCACCATGTTAGACGGGTACGCTGGAACTTTGCTCGCACAAAGCAAAAGCCCCGCCGCAGCGGGGCGGTCGCACAAGGCAGAGCGCTACACGCTAAAACTGGAACCGCAACCGCAGGTAGACTTCACCTGCGGATTCTCGAACTTAAAGCCGGCCGCTTCAAGCGTCTCTACGTAATCCACGGTGCAGCCATTCAGGTACATCGCGCTCGTCGCATCAATGAATACCTTCAGGTCCTCAAAGCGCACAACTTTGTCCATCATGCCGGCTTGATTCTCAAAGGACATGGAGTACTGAAATCCCGAGCAGCCACCACCCACCACGCCAATGCGAAGACCTGCGGGCAGGGGATCTTGAGTTGCCATGATTTCCTTCACCTTGGTGATCGCGGAAGCAGTTAGAACGACCGGCGCTGATGGAGCCGGTGCGTTGACAACCTCGGGTGCGGGAACAACGGCTGCAGTCGCCATGTGTAAATCTCCTGTGTCGCGGCGAAGTTCGTACAAACTCCGCTGAGTCAGTGTAGCTCCGAGAGTTGCACGTAGCAAGAACAACGGCGCTTCTCGAATAGATGATCGAACCTGATGAAAGTTGCGCTTCGGCCATGATCAGAATGGATTTTTATAGCCGATGGCAGAGTACGATTCCGGCATGGGACTGCTAGATAGCCTCGCCGCCGCCTTCATCAACACCTTTGGGATCACCCAACCGAGTCGTCTAGCGCGCCGGCGTGCATCCTGGTTCATCTTCGGCATGCTGATTCTCACTCTTCTGCTGGTTTCTATCGGGGGGTTCTTGCTGTACGTAAACCTCCGCCACGGCGCGACTCCTTAGGTTTGATGGAAGCGCGGCGCGTACACTTACCGCTATGAATCGCCGCCCCGCAGGTGTCGTCATTTGTGCCGTAGTACTTGGACTCACTGGCGCTATTCAGCTTCTTTTTGCTGTGTTGTCCGGCGTCGCCGCGGTCATCGCACCGAAAATGCCTGCTCCCGCCCAAGCCGCATCAACTCCACCCCCCGCGGGATTCCTGCTCGCAATCATGCTGTTCAGCACCGTCTTCTATCTTGTGTTGGCTGGTTGGGCAGGCGCTACGATGGTTGGTCTTCTGCGGATGAGACCTTGGTCACGCATCTCCATGATTGTCATCGGCGCAGGACTGATCCTCGCCGGATTGTTTGGAGCCTTAGGCATGTCTGCGGCACAACTGGCAATCGGCACCATGCCGCTGCCACCGAACGCCGATCCTCGCATCCTACACATCACGTTCATCTTGTTGATCATTCTGGCGCTGCTGGTTGTCGGACTCGGTGTGTGGTGGGTGGTTTATTTTGCGTTGGGCAAAATGAGGAATGCGTTTTCGCTGGCTGAGGCCCAAAGAGCGAATCGACCAAAATGGGCGATACTAGTCTGGCAACGGTATCTGTACCTGGAGGCACTCAGGCGCAAAGCTTTTATCCTGCCGACGCGAACCCCGCAAAGAGTTGCCGACCCGAATACCAGAGCTCTCAGCCATTCGTTGCACAGTACGCATCGGCAACGCGGCAGGTGCCTGCCGGAAGACCCGTTTCTATTACAGTCCTCGCCATTCTTCTGCTCATCGGGTCGCTGTCCGCTCTTTTCCAGATGCTTTCACCTTTGCCGCTCTTCATGTTCGGAGTCATTCTCACCGGCTGGCCGGCGCACATCACCATGCTGATGTGGTGCGCTGTGAACGGCGTTTCCGGGATCGGACTCCTCAAGCTCGAAAAACCCCGCATGGACGTTGGCGTTCGGCGTCTTCTGCTTGCCGGTTCTCAACTCTCTGATGATGCTTCTACCCGGTGGCCGAGCTCACTTCGCCGAATACATGCAAACGGTACTGCAACGCTCATCCTTCGGCTTACCTGCGCCACACATCCCTTCGCAGATGATGGCCGCGTTCGCGATTCTAGGTGTCCTTGTCGCCGTAGCGATGTCCGGCGTTGTCCTTACCCTATTGTGGCGTGCGAAGTGGGCATTCGAACCCGGAGCAAACGTTCAAGCGGCGCGGTAGCGGCCAAGCTCCTTGATCTCACCGCACACAGAGCGCAGCGCATGGAGCGCTGCCTGCGCTTTAGAGGCCTCATCAAACCGGAAGTCCACATAGAAGACGTACTCCCACGGTTTGCCGGGTACGGGGCGGGATTCAATTCGGGTCAGATTCACCCCTGCTTCGGCGAGGAACTGCAGCGCGACCACCAATGTTCCCGGACGATGATCGATCGAAAACGCCACGGTGGATTTATTCGGCTCGACCTCTCTGAGAGGCTCGTCACTGCGGCGAAGTAGATAGAAACGCGTGTAGTTTTCCGTGTGATCTTCAATGCCACTGACAAGAACATTCCCGCCATACTCTTTCGCGGCGAGCTCCGGCGCTACACCCGCCGTGTCCTGCAGACCGATTTCCATCAGGTGCTTCACGCTGCCAGCCGTGTCGTAGAACGGCACGACCCGCACCCCTGGAAGCGTTCCCAGATAGCGTCTGCATTGCGATAGTGCCACGGGATGCGACAGCACAACTTTGACGTCGCTGAGCGTGACTCCAGGTGCTGCTATCAGGTTGTGCCGAATGCGAAGTAAACTTTCACGCTCGATCCATATCGTGTTCTGCAGGAGGAGATCGTAATGCTCTGCTACAGAACCGTGAAGGCTGTTCTCAATGGGCAAAACAGCACAATCCGCACGTCTTTCCAGAACGGAATCGAAGACGTCAGTCGAAAGGCTGCAAGGCAGCACATCGACATCCCCCAGCATATCTAAGGCAGCCATGTGACTGTTTGAGCCACGTTCTCCTTGGATCGCTACCGATTTCAGTGTTCGTCTGACTGTGGACAAAAGCTGCCTAACCTCAAGCTATTTGGTGAGATATCGAGAACAGGGACAACCTCGATATCTCACCCCGCAACTTACCATAGCGAACGCCATTTTCTACAAGGCGCAGCGCTAGCCGATGTTTATGCTGCCGCATCAAAACTGGAGAGACCGCAAATGCTTTGGACAATCATCGTTATCTTATTCATTCTCTGGCTGCTCGGCTTCAGCCTTCACGTCGGGGGCAGCCTTATACACCTCATTTTGGTGCTGGCAGTCATTGTTCTGATCTTCAATTTGCTGACGGGAAGACGCGGAATCTAACGAACAACTTTTGTAAGTGGGCGACGGGCTTCGCAAGATGTCCGTCGCTTTTCAATAGGTATTTGGATTGAAGGAGCGACCATGAGCATTACTGATTCCACTCTGAAGGGCAAATTCGACGAAGTAGCGGGCAAGGTAAAGCAGAGTGTCGGGGAGGCTACGAACGATCAATCATTGGCAAATTCTGGAACGGCTGATCAGGTAAAGGGACACGCGGAGCAAATCTGGGGTTCAGTGAAAAGCGCCTACCAGGATAAGGAAGCAGAAGAAAAGCCTCGCGCGGAAGACAATGCTCACGATGTGCGCGAGCGGATTGCTTCTACCGCTCAGAATGTGAAAGAGCGCGTGCAAACCGAACTGGACAATTTACGGAAATAGGCGATATGATTTCGCCAACTCGGCACTTCCCTTTCATCTGGTGGCAGAGATTGGCGCGCTGAAGAAAGAGGTCCGCAGACGCTGGCCTTTTTCATTTCAAGCCACTTCATTCTTAGTGGTGCAAAACGTCCGCCGACACAAAAAACAGCAGCAAGACTGAAATCACTCCGTTCAATGTGAAGAAGGCGGCGTTCATCCTGCGCAGATCTCGCGGCGACACAATGGAATGCTCGTACGCGAGCAGCGCAATGACCAGCAGCACTCCGATAAAAGATACTTTGCCCAGATGAAAGGAACGCAGCATCACGAGGAGAAGCA
Source organism: Verrucomicrobia bacterium Tous-C9LFEB (assembly GCA_903970445.1). Taxonomy (GTDB): domain Bacteria; phylum Acidobacteriota; class Terriglobia; order Terriglobales; family Acidobacteriaceae; genus Granulicella. Next base: position 96,990 of record CAJCIP010000062.1, read on the forward strand.
AAGCCATTCCGGCGTGCATCGCACGCGCTATCGCGAAGGCTCCCTTTATGCCAAACGCCTGCGGAACACTGTGCAGCCCAACTTCGCGGTCGTGTTGAAAGTCCTGACAAGCGTACAGGACGTCGAACCCCCCAACCCATAGAAGAACTATTACTGTCAGCAGTACTGCGCGAGTTTCGAGCTTGCCGCGCACGGCGATCCACGCTGCTGCGGGAGCAATGCCAAGCGCGAGCCCGAGAACCATATGAGACCAGCGCGTGACTCGCTTCATAAAACTGTAGCCAAGGACGACGATGAGGGCCACGGGCGACAGCAGCAGCGTTAGATGATTGAGCATTGCCGCGCCAATGATGAATACGCCACATGCGATCACGGTGAAGCACAGCACGAATGTCGCGCTGAGTTCACCGGCGGGAAGCGCTCGCATGCTTGTTCGAGGGTTGTGTGCGTCGATTTCACGATCCAGCCAGCGGTTGAACGCCATAGCTGCGCTACGCGCGGACACCATGCAGACCACAATCCAAAGAAGCTGGCGACCCGCCGGCCACCCGTTTGCCGCGAGAATCGCACCCATCAACGCAAACGGAAGCGCAAAGATCGAGTGCTCCCACTTGATCATCTCAAGCGTGATTCGCGTGCTGCGCAGTACGTTCTCCATGTCCTTAGTTTACGTTGGCGGAGTCAACGCCGACCACGCCATCGAGAGATCGCTCCCAAGTTGAAGCAAATGACCTCAACAACGAAAGCGATGCCAATCAGCGATAGCGTTGGCGAATCTTATAGACGACGGAGAACACGCCATTTTCATCGCGCGTTGCAACTAGCGAGGTGTTGTCATTCAGTTGATATTGCACCTGGATAAGCTGCTGTGCGCTCTGATTGACATTGGTGGCAAACACCAATGTGATCTGTTTGGAGAGCGGCTCAGTGAGCGTGATGCGCGCACTTGATCCGCCCAATGTACCCACGTACGAAGGATCGATCTTCACTGACCCGGGCCCAAAAAGCTTTCCAGCTCTGCTGCCAACGGCGGCGTTCAAAGCCCCACCCAGAACCGCACTCGTGGTTGGATCGGTGCCTGCCTGCGTCTGCTGCTGTGTGTTGAGCTGAGCTTCTTCCTGAGTGCGCCCGAGGGCAAGCACATTGAAGATATCCGCCTCAGTCAGCGGCGGTTCCGAACGATAAGTCGGCTTTAGGTTCGAGGTAGAACCGTGCAAGCCAACCGTGATGTCATAGTTCGAAACGTGCGTGGACACATCGAGATCAATTTGCGGGTCGATTCGCACGGGATTGCTGAAATAGATGAGCCCGCGATCCACCTGGTACTTCGTGCCTGCGAAGGTCGCACTGCCATCGGTGATGCGAACCGTACCAAGGACGCTTGGCTGCGCTACAGTGCCTCGGATGGTGAGATCAACCGTACCCGCGAGCTTCGCGTAAGAGTTCTGGAAGTCCAGCTGGGGCGAGCTTGCGACCCGGACATCCATGCGGATCTTGTTGGTAAACGCGTCCGGATCAGGAGGAACGGTAACGCCTCCCGCACCCGCGAAAGCAGCAAAGTCGACGTCACGGCCTACACTGAATCGCGTAATCAGCACGTTACCTGAGAGCAGCAGCGACTGCGGACCACCCTGAATCGTGAGAGCGGCATTGGCTGTTGTGCTCAGGCCATTGACGCGAACACGCACATTGTCGACGTTCGCTGTAATGTTCGCGAACAGGCCTTTCTGATAGGCGACAAAACCACCCATGGTGATTTTGCCGCCTCCTGAGGTTCCAACCAGGTTCTGAACTTCGAGACGATTCTGATTGAATGCCATGGTGCCATTCAGATCGCTCAGACCATTCGCAATGCCGTTCATTGCAAGGTTTGCATGTTGGAAATCAACGTTGCCAGTAAGAACCGGGTTCTTGAGGCGGCCTTCAGCACCAACCTTGAACACGATCCTGCCGGAAGCGGTCACATCCTTGTCGAATGTGTGCAGAAGCGTAAGATTCAGGCTTCCTGTCGCATTCAGGTTGATAGGCCCGCCCTGAGGATTCGCGTCGCCAAACACCGTCGCAGAGCCACCGCCGCGAATTTCTGTTTCCGGCCCAATGAGGTGCAATTGATCCAGAGTGGCAACCCCATTTCGGAGGGATGCATGAAGCGGCTCAACCGTCTTGAGCTGCACGCCCTGGACGGTGAAGATGAAGTTGCTGAATTCAGCGGTTCCAACCAGTTGCATCGGCTTAGCCGCTGGCCCGTTGATCGTAACTGTTCCATCAATTTCTGAACTCGCCTTCGTGGTGTTGTCGGGGGAGAACATCGCTATGGGCTTCGCAACATCGAGCCCGGTCAGCGTCAGCTTGGCACTAGTCTGATAGTCACCAAGCAGTGATGTCTGTCCATTCGCCGCAACTTGCGCTCCGACCAACCTCGAATGTAGGTCGTAGGAGACCGTCGATCCACTGCTATGCGCGGTCGCATTCAGCTCACCAAGGGTCTGGCCTTCATAAATGATGTTTGTCAGCGACAGTTGCGCATTGAGGTTAGGTTCCTGCAGGGTACCGTTCGCGCTTACCTTCAACGAGAGCACACCGTCAGCAGGGAGATTGGTCTTTTGAATGGTGTCCAGCTTTGATAGCTGGATGCCGTTGCCCTGGATATTCGCCTGAATGTGCTTCGTTGCAAGGTTGTAGGCGCCGTCACCCATGATCGCCATGTTGTGCGCCTGCACGAGCAGCTTCGTCGCTGTAATCTGCTGTCCGTGCACGTTCATATCGACGGCAATAATCTGGTACTGCTCACCATAGGCCGTGCCGTTGGTAAGCGAGACATTTCCCGTGCCGTTCAGATTGGCCAATGTACCCGCGACGTGTCCATTGATGTTCGCTGTGCCCGTTAGCTGCACGTTGTCAGCTTGACCTGCGATCTGCAGCAAGTCAGTCGCCTGCGCGTTCGCAAGCTTCACGTCAGCTTTGATGGAAGTTCCGTCATCCCACTCGTAACTCACAACCCCACGATGAACGACGCGTCGAGGCACGAAGGTGCCGGCGACATTCAACACCGCACTGTTTCGCTGGATGGTTGAGGAGGCGACCGCGATGCCGGACGTCGGCGAGTATTCCCCGTCGGCCACGACGGAGTCAATGTGCACGTCCGCTGCGGTGCCTAACTTCGCTTCGAGGTTGTTAGCATTCAGGTGGCCCTTTACATCGATGTTGCGTAGCGCGCCTCTCGCTGTGCCAACGAAGCCGAGCGTTCCGTGCAGTACGACAGGGATCGCGGCGCTGCCTTTTTTACCGTTCGATTCGAAGCCAATGGTTTGCAGCGTCTGATCGAACTCTCCGAGATCGTGCGCTTGCAGATTCAGCTGCAGATTCGTGAGCGGATCACCGTTGTTCACACCCAACACGCCGTAGAGAAAGAGGTTTGTCGCGGGTGTATGAATGTCAACTCGCTGGATATTCACCACCTGCGTGCGGCCGTCATACGCTGCTTGCACAACGCCTGAGACCGGCACGTTGGATGCTGCGCCTGGCCGCTTGATGCCGCTCGGCGTGAGTTGTAAATCGGCGGTCACATGCACGGAGCTTGCGATGTCCGTTGCCGGACCTCCCCACTCCGCCTTTACGGGACCACTGATCTGCGTGTCCAAGCCAAGGTCGCCCATCTTCTGCGGCGCACTGATTTCCAGAATCGTGCGCAGCGTAACGCGGTTTACCGTAACGGTCGCAAAGGCATGGGCTCGCTGCACCTGCGTGATGTTTACACTGTCCACTGGGGGCTTCGCGCCGGCGGCCTTCGCGGTTGTATTCGCCGTCTTCGCTGCGGCGACGGTCGTCGGCGATTGTGCAGGCGTATTCGTTGGAACCTCACCGAGCCAGTTCTCGATCTTAAGTTCCCCCGCGATCGACCCACCGCCAGGCAGATAGCCGGTCAACGCCGAGAAGAGAAGTTCCGTGGGCGTAACGTGCAATTGAGAGTTTGCATTCACGTCGTGCAGCCGCACATTTTCGTTGCGATAACCCGCATCACGAAGCTTGACTCCGCCAACCAGAAGATATCCCGCCTTGCAGTCCGGACTTGGCGTGAGCATCTTCGCTTCGGCCGGGGCGCGATTCTTGTTACGACGCTGCCAGAAATGCGGATTCTTTTGCGCAACCTCTGGCTCTACGGTGCAATTGCGGCCGTGCACATCCAGTTCTAACGCACCGCTGGTGAAGCCTTCTAAACCAGCCAGCAAACCTAGCTGTTTTAGATTGATCGCTCCGCTTGCATCCGCCTGCCACTCAGGCTTGTTGAAGTGCTCGACGAGAGCACTTGCGGATAGATGTGTCGCAGCTCCGCTGTCGAAATCGAAGCTCTGTAAAGCGAAGCGGTCGCGGCCAAGCTCGGCAGTCAGGTGCAGCTTGGACTGCACCTCGGGTTCCTTCGCCATCTTGGTGCGAAGGTCTGCCAGATCAATCGTTGCGCCGTAGCGGTCGGTTGACGATATGTAGTGAATTTCCGCATCAAGGTCATTGGCTGCTGCATCGAAAGGGATTGGCCGGTCGTTGATCAGTACCATGCCATTCGCCAGTTCCACCTTACCTGCCTGAAGATCGAGCAGAGTGTTCTGAACCGGCTCCGTGCTTGGGGTTGAGTTCTTTGGAACCGGCTGATTGGTGCTGCCGTTCTTATCGATGATCAGGTGCAGGTGCGGCTGCTCGACACGCAGAAAGTTCACGCCAACGTGCGACTGGGCTCCCCGGCCTACAGTGTGCGAGAGGAAGGTGTTGATTTTGACGCGAACGAGGATTTTGTCTGCTGAAAGATAGGGAGCTTCACCCGGTCCCTCCGTTCCATGAATGACTAAACCATCGGCCTCAATTGCCAGGTGCCACAGACTGAAGCTGATGTGTTGCAGCTCCACGCGACCGCCTGTTGCATCCTCGAGCACGCTGATGACTTCAGATCCGACACGGCGCTGGAAATCAGCAGTCGTGGTGTACCAGGACACGCCGGCAACGAGCAAAATCAGCAGGACGACGAAGGATCCGAATGTCCAGAAAAGGAACCGGCGCCAGCGATGCTTCGGCCGCGGCGTTGCGCCTGAAGCGGCCTTGTTCTCGGTCACTTCGCTCATGGCGCCTCCTGTCCCGGGTGCATCACAATCACGCCACCTTGTGCTCGCAGGCTGCGCAGCCAATCATTCAGCAGAGTAGATACCTGCTGTTGCAGCAACACTTCTTGTATGCGGTCAGAGACGGCATCGAGCTTCGGTGGCGTGCCACCGCGCTTCTCGTACTCCGGAATGAACGTCTTGTCATAATAGTTTTTGATGTCCGTGCCTGTGATGCGAATACCCATCCGGAATCGCTCTTCAATGAAGGCGAGAACCTCCATGCGCTCTTTCCACCGCGCACGCATTTGCTCCGGAGTGAAGCTGTGAGAGGCGAGGAAGCGCGTCCAACCCTGCTCTGTCTCGCAATGAAACTCTTTACATTCCGGCAGACTCTTCCGCAACGCGGCCAGTTCCTTATCGACATCCGCATCCGCGACAGCATCCTCCGGTTGCAGCTTCGATTGCTGAAGAATCAAGTCGCGGTCAATGAGCCTCTCCACCGAACGGTCATATGGCGCTGCTTCCCCCGCACCGCCTCCGGGCGAACCGAAAGGCAGGATAGCTTCGAATCTCCGTTCCTCATTCACATCACTGTCAAGGATAAGGTCGCCGTTCACGATCGCGATGATACGGTCAATGGTGGTCCCACCCACGTCCGGCATCCTGGGCGCGGGGGGCGTCACAACGGTTGTCGACGACGTGACAGACTGCCTCTGCGCGGCCGACTGCGCATACGTCGCAAGCCCACCGGCACACGCGCAGGTCACGAGCGCCCCAGCGATAACAACTTTTCCGATTTGTTGGAATGACGTCATCGCGGTTTAGAACGCTTGTCCGATGCTGAAGAAGAAATTGAAATGGCTCGCCTGACCCACATACGGTGAGTTGGCGGTGTAGTCATAGAACACTGGGTAGACTGGGGGGTTGAGGTTGTAGCTGAAGTCCAGCCGGATAGGTCCAACCGGCGTGTTGTAGCGTGCGCCCAACCCAACTGCGTGCGAGTAGTAGTTGAAATTGCAGGTTCCAGAAAGATTTTGAAGAATGCCGATGGGTTCACCCTTCGGTGGAACCTGGTGGCAGGTGGCTTCGTCCGGTTGTTTGAAATTCTTGATACTGCTGAACATGTCGCCCGGATACCGGACGACGTTGCCCATGTCGTGAAAAAGGACAAAAGAAACGCTGTTGCCGACGAACGGCAGCGTGGGCGGCGGCATCCGAAACTCGAAGCTATTTACGACGACACCCGAACCACCTACCGGATAGCCCGTCGTTAGGTCGCGTGGACCCGCATCGTTAATTCCAAAGCCTCGATGCGATGTAGCGCCGCCTGCGTAGAGACGTTCCGGGAGCGGAATGGGATTACAGGTTGCGTTCGTCGTCTGCAAAGTCCCGGAGCAGTTCGCAATGCCAAGGCTCCCATTCGCCGCGTTAGTGCTGCCGAACGTATTTTCGAAACCGACGCGAAGATTACGCGCAAACGTGTACTTGTTGCGCTTGCCGAACGTGTAGTACGAGGCGTGTGAAACATCGAGCCTGTTGAAATTCGTTGCCGCTCCGAAGATGGAGTCAGAGACGAATTCCTGCAGCGAGAAGTATTGACCCTTGGTTGCGTTCAGCGGTGTGGGGTCCCGCGTGTCATGGAAGTAAGTAAAGCCCGGGCCGCCGACAGTGACGGGCTGAGATAGCTGCGCAATTAGATTCGGTGTGATCTCCAGGCTGTTTGGGTCAACAGACACACGCCGATACTGGAAGTCGTAAATGAATGTGTCGGCTTTTTTGTATCTCTGCGAGACGCGAAAATCACCTTGGAGCGTGGACGCCTGGAACGTGGAGATGTTTTGCACGTTGGAATATCCGCCAGATACCGTTGCGGTGAAGTTCTTATTGCCGAGCAGCTGCGGATTGTTGAACGAGAGCGTCGCGACTCGTTCCAGCAAGCCGAACGAGGTGTGCAGCGTAAGCGATTCCTGCGTTCCCCTGAAGTTGATTCTCGAAACATCAAGCGAAACACGAGGGCTCGCCCCCGCCCTGCCGTTTTGTGCCGCGGTGCTGCCACGCGTACTTCCTGGAACAACGGCCGGCGTACCGGTCTGTGCTTCGAAGCCAAAGCCGTAGGTCACGTCCCAACGCTTGGCTTCCGTCAGCTGAACGAGTACGTTCTTGCGCAGCGCGTTGCCGGTAGGGTTCTGCACCGCGGCATTGACTTCGCTGAACAGTGCGAGGTTGTATAGGTTCCTCTGCGTTTGCAGCAGCGCGCTTTGATCGAGAGGCTGACCCGCCCTTACCTCAAGCTGAGAATTCACCAGCGACGCCTTGGTGTGCTTCAGGCCGGAAAGGAGTACATGGTCGATAGCAACCTGCTGGCCTTCCGTGACGTTGAGTGTGACATCGAGCTTAGCGTTGTCGGCGTCTTCCACTTTCTGCACGATCTCGATCTTCGCGTGATCGAAGCCGTTGGAAAGGTAATAGCTCAGCACGGCATCACGATCGTTGGAGAGCGTGATGAGGGAAAACGGCTGCCCAACTTCCGCGCTTATCAGATCCTTCACCGCACCGGCCCGCGTGCTATCGACACCAGCGAGATCAACGGCGCCGAACTTAACTTGAGGACCCTCGTCGATCGTGTAGGTGACTTCGATCCTCGCGAGTTTCGTGGGCTCGCCTCTCGGTCCGTTCTCAATGTCTTTGACGGTTGCCTTTACTTTGGCCTGCGTAAAACCACTTGCACGATACAGCGACTGGATGGAGCTTGTATCAGCGTCCACAAGCTGTGCGCTGTACACACCGTTGCGCTGATACAGGTCAGCTTTCTTGACACGGAGGCGTTCCTCGATAAGGTCCCGGCTGAAGTACTTATTGCCCCTGATGTTGACTTCGGAAACGCGATGCCTGCGCCCCGGAACCACGTCGTATTGGACAGTGACCACGGGCGTGTTGTCCCCAACGACTTTTACCGTGTCGTCCACATCGAAGTAGCCCTGTTGCTGCAAAAAGTCTTTGATGTTGTAAGAACCCTCATTGATGAGGTCGTTGTCTACCGTGCTTTCTTGATAAATCGGCACAAGTAACTGTTTGCGGGACTTCGAGATTTTTATCCCGTTGATCACCACATGAACGATGGGCCCTTGTTCAGCGGCAAACCTGTAATTCAGCCGCTTGCGGGAGGCCTCATACGCCTGCTCCTGTAGACTGATGGTGCCTTCGAGGCGTTCCTTTTTCTGGTAGTAGGTCCGCACCCCGCTCAAGGCTGTGCTCGGGGTGTCGCGTTCAATCTTCACCAGGCACTGCTTGCGGAGCAACTTGTCAGCTTTCTTTGCCAGGGCCGAGCAGTTCAGACTTCCCTTCTTGCGGAAGTCGTCTACCCCGATGCCTGGATCTTTGCCTTCCAGCGCAACAGTTCCGACCACGGCCTTCGGGCCAACATTGATGGTGAACCTCGTGTTCACCTGGTGGCCAAAGTCATCCATGGAGGAATCGGCCTTAATCACCGGCTGAAAGTAGCCGTTCTGAGCAAGGCTCTGCTTCACACCGTCCACAGCAGCCGGAACTTCCGCCTCCGTGTACGGCGTGCCAGGCTCAAGCTTCGTGGCGAACTCAAGAAGCGAGGCAAGTCTGTCGCTGGACACGCCGGCAATCTCCACACGGCCAACGTAGTACCGCGGGGTACCCGAGTAAACCAAGGTGATCCCGCTCCCGCTTTGTTGCGCGGTCACCTGCATGTCCCGGTAACGACCGCTAGCGAACAGTGCCCTGAGGTCGGCACGAACCTTTACTGCGTCGAGAGGCTGATCCGCTTTCTGCTGCAAGGATGAAAGAATCGGGTCGTTCGCGCTGAACGTCACGCCTTCGAAACGAACGGCTTCAACACGCGCGCCCTGCTTCTCCCATACGCTCGTGGTGAGCGGCGGGAGCGGATTCGAGACGGGCGGCTCGGTTTTCTGTCCTGCTACGACAGGGGAAAGATTTGGCTGCTGCGCTGCTGAGGGCGTCCCGATTGGAGCCTTTGAGTTCGTTACCGGTGCTTGCCCGGATGACTGTACGGCGCTTTCGCTCGGGCTTCCCGTCGGGGTTTGGGCAAACGTACGCATGGCAAACAAAGCCAGCAATGCGGCACCGCTAAGGGCCTTGTATACCCAGGAAATTCGTGGAGCTTTCCCAAGACAGACGGCCCGAATGCATTTCTCCCGCGAAGTTTTTCTTGAACCCGAACCCACCAACATGCCTCGCTCAGATGATGCGACTGCTCCGCAAAAGCGATCTTCCGCTGCGACGCGAACCTGGACGTGCAGATATACCTGTCACTTTCAGACTGGTTGCTTCTTACACAGATGCACAATGATAACGAGAGGTTCGCTGCAAACCAAGCACGAGCCAGGCTCCTATACTTTTCAGGATGCAGGATTTTGCCCATACGCCTCTGACCGGCACGAGCGGTCCTCAAGTTGAGGACGCTGAGCGTTACTCCAGGCAAGTTCTGTTCCACGGAATCAACATCGAGGGCCAACGGCATTTGGCACATGGCAGAGTGGCTGTCGTGGGCGTGGGAGCGACTGGGGCCGCCTCGGCAGGTCTCCTTGCGCGTGCGGGTGTGGGCAAGCTGACACTCATTGACCGCGACTTCGTGGAAGCCTCCAATCTGCAACGACAGATCCTCTTCGACGAAGAGGATGCCGCAGCCGCCCTTCCGAAAGCGGAAGCGGCAAGACGGCATATTCTTCGCTTCAATTCTTCAATAGGCGTGATCTCTCGGATCGCGGATGTGGTGCCATCCACAATAGAAGACCTACTGTCCGACTCCGACCTCGTACTTGACTGCACCGACAATTTTGAGACGCGCTACCTGCTGAACGACTACTGCGTTCGCGAAGGCAAGCCGTGGATCTATGCCGCTGCAATAGGTGCCTATGCAGCCACGATGAACATCCTGCCCGTGGTTGAAGCCGGTCAGACGCGCAGCTGGACGAATGCCCCCTCGGCCTGCCTCGCGTGCCTGTTTCCCTCGCCGCCGGACGGACAGGTGCAAACGTGCGACACGGCCGGCATCCTCGGCTCCGCCGTAAATTTCGCAGCTTCGCTGCAGGTGACCGAGGCGATGAAGTTTCTCACTCGGCAGGCGGGAATCATGCGGCGCACGCTCTTGTCGTTCGATCTATGGACGGGGGAGCGCGCCGAGCTTTCAGCCGCCACGCCGCGCGTGGGATGCGAAGTCTGCGGCAAACGAAGTTTCCGTTACCTCAACGGAGAGGGTCGGCCACACATTACGCTCTGCGGTCGGAACTCAGTCCAGATACACGAACACAACAGGTCCGTGGACTTCGCGGAGTTGAAGGAACGCCTCTCGCCGCTCGGACGGGTGCGCAGTAACGGTATGCTTCTACGCTTTGAGCGCCCGCCGCATACGCTGACTGTCTTTCCGGACGGGCGCGCGCTTGTGCAGGGCACAACCGACATTGGGCTGGCACGTTCCCTTTACGCTCGTTTTGTCGGGTCATAGTCATCCGTTGTCCCCACAGCGGCTTCGCGGCACACAACCCAAGGCACGTACGGCGACTCAAACTTACCCATGCCGTCAACTTTCGTTTGATACGCTGGTAATGGCGGAAGTGTGCGGCAGATTGAATGCAAAGACCGGATGATCGCCATGGAATTACAAGGCCCATTAATGAATCAGACAAAACCGAATCCCGGCTTGTTCAAGCGGAATCCTCCGATCGCCGGCGAAGCGGAAGCAATCGAACGCGCCAAAAACGGTGATCCGGACGCCTTTTCTAAGCTTTATGCGCTCCATAAGCGCCGCGTTTACACGCTTTGCCTCCGCATGCTTGGCAATGTTTCTGAAGCTGAGGATATGACTCAGGAGGCATTTCTTCATCTTTTCCGGAAACTTGGCAGCTTTCGTGGTGAAAGCGCTTTTTCAACCTGGCTGCATCGGCTCACTGTCAATCTCGTATTGATGCACCTTCGCAAGAAGGGACTGAATCTCGTTTCTCTTGAGGAAACTATTAATCCTGCGGAAGAAGATGCGCCGAAGCGCGACTTCGGATCGCGCGATCCGCAGCTCGCTGGGTCGGTTGACCGGGTCACCCTGGAACGTGCCGTTTCTTCGCTTCCACCCGGCTACCGCATGGTTTTCTTGCTGCATGACGTGGAGGGCTTTGAGCATAACGAGATCGCGACAATGCTGGAATGTTCTACAGGCAACAGCAAGTCTCAACTGCATAAAGCGCGGCTGAAGTTACGTGAATTGCTTCGCCAACCTGAGCAGCTTGCGGCTGTAACAGCAATCGCGACGGAGGTCATGCAGTGAGTGAGGAAGCCGGCATCGACTTCAAGAACATGACACCTGCGAGCTTCGAAGAGCAGCTGCCTGACCTTTTCGCGTCAGCGGAGGGCAAACTGAGCAATGATCCGCGCCTAGCCGAGTTCTTCGCGTCCAACCCGGACTGCGCCGCCTTGGTTCGTGATTTCGAGACCATCGCAGAAACGGCGAAGAGCTTGTTTGAACCCACGCATGAACCCAGCGATTCTGTTTGGTCCAGCATCGCAAGCAAACTGAAGACAGAATCGCAGGATCCCGCAGTCGATCTTTCCGAGTGATACGAGCACTGGGCCAGACCGCAGTGATCCAGAACTGCGGTCTCTTTTTCTTTGATCTGCTCCAAGATGGCTACTTCGTGCAACGTGACCGTTGAAGATACTAAACTCTGCGGAGTAAAACGTGTCGTCTTAACGGGCTTCATGGGCTCTGGTAAGAGCACGATCGGCAAATTGCTGGCGCAGCGGCTCGAATGGTCGTTCATCGATCTTGACTTAGCGATTGAGGAGCGTTGCGGTCGTACGGTTCCGCAGATTTTTGCGGAGTTTGGTGAAAATCGCTTCCGTGTGGAAGAGTCAGCCGCGCTCCTGACGGCAATCAAGGGCACCAACGCTGTCATTGCTCTCGGTGGTGGCGCGCCTGAGACTTCAGCCAATCGGGATCTGCTGCGAGCCGCATCAGAAACAATGATCATTCACCTGGACGCTCCTTTCGAGACTTTGCAGAAGCGGTGTCTGCGTCAGGCAGAAAAGCCCGGTGCAACATCGCGTCCGCTTTTCTCCAATCTTGAAGGCGCGCGAGCTCGCTATATGGCACGGCGTCCATTGTACGAAGCCTTATCGACGATACGACTCAATGCGGCCACGCAGTCGCCCCCGGAGCTTGTAGAAATTGTCTGGCAGCTTCTTGCTTAGCTCGGACACCGTCCTGTAATCGCGATGCATCACAACTTCTACTAAACAGTTCCATCTACAAGGATTTGCTCTGTCACAGCCAATTGAAATCGACTCCTCAGAGCTGCCGCCTGAGGAACAGCCTCTCAAGCCTAAGGAAGTTCGCTATGCTCGCGTAGCGCGAAGCAGCATTCTCTTCTTTTTTGCGGTGCTCATCGCTCTTGGCATCTGCTGGAAAATCCTCCATGTGCTGGGGCTGGTCTACGTCAGCGCACTGTTCGCCGTTGTTCTGATGCCAGTGGTACAGCGCATGCAGAACATTCGTATTCGAGGGTGGTGCCCCTCGCGGCCGATCGCGATCGTGGCGCTTGTGCTCGCTGTCGTTTCACTTCTCACGCTGTTTTTCACCTTCGCGCTGCCTCCAGTCATCAACGACATTAAGAGCTTCGCCTCAGACCTGCCACAACGTCTCCCGGGGCTTGTTGCGAAACTGAAGAGGCTGCCCTGGGCGGACAAAATCGGCGTCGACGCTGCGGCGCAACGCGCCGAGGCCGCGCTGTCTTCCCTTGCCGGCTATCTTTTCGCGTCCATACCGATGTGGGCGGAACACATTCTTGATTTCGTCACGGCTATCGTCCTCACCATTTACTTCATGCTGGAAGGGGAAGTGGCGTACCTCTACTTCCTGTCCTTCTTTGCGCCGCCCGCGCGTGAGCGTCTCGCAAAGACGATGACTCTCGCCGAAACTCGCGTCAGCAAATGGCTTCTCGGCCAGGGATCGCTGATGCTGATACTCGGCCTGAGCAGCACGATTGTGTTCGGAATTCTTCGGGTTCGCTACTTCGTGCTCCTCGGCGTCTTGATGGGTTTGTTCAACATCATTCCAGTTGCGGGCGGCGTGATTACCATCGTTGTCGCGGCGGCTGCGGCTGCGCTGGATTCCTGGACGAAGATGGCCGGGGTGCTGATCTTCTATGCCGTGTACATACAGGTAGAAAACGCATTTCTCACTCCTAAAATTATGAAGTCGAGCGTGGATTTGCCCGGACTCTCAGTCCTCATTTCCCTGCTGGTAGGCACGGCGCTATTCGGCGTTGTCGGGGCGCTGGTCTCCGTTCCCACAGCCGCCCTCATCGCCGTCGTCATCAATGAGTATCTGGTTCAACCGGATGCCGGCGAGCTGATCCGCCAGGCTGAAACGAAACAACAATCGCCGTGAACTCGCTTTTAGTAACGGGATCCCCGGGCAGGTGGCCCCAGTTGCACGGAGCATAGAGCGAGTTCTTTACATCTTTCGCGGCATAGGCATATTTTTGGCTCCTGTAACCTAGATCGAGTAGCGCCACGTCCTGTGTAGATATGCAGATCGCCCTTAACGCCACCATGTCAGATGTGCAGGCAGCCGACCGCAGCAGTTCCGAGCTGGACGACATTGATGCTTTGGTTCGGACGTACCGCCCGCGCCTGCTGCGCTTCGTCACCTTCTCCATCGGCGACCCTGACTTAGCCGAATCGATCACGCAGGACTGCTTTCTCAAGGCTTATAACGGCCGGGCAAAGTTCCGTGGCGACTGCGCTGTGAACACCTGGCTGACAAGTATCGCGCTGAACCTGATTCGCGATCAGCAAAGGCTTCAGAAATTTCGTTTCTGGCGTCAGGCGCGCGCCACGGCAATCAACGTGAACGACGCTGCCAATTTTCTGCCGAGCAACGAAAGCTCGCCGGAATCTCATATTCTAGCCAGAGAACAGACCAAACAGGTTCAAGCCGCACTCGAGAACGTCTCGGCGAATCAGCGCACCGTGTTCCTGATGCGCTTCGCCGAAGATATGGACCTGTCCGCAATTGCATCTGCGATGAACATGCCCATCAATACGGTAAAGACTCACCTGCACCGCGCGCTGAAGTCCGTCCGCGCGCAGGTTGGAGGAGCACGATGAATGCCGAGACCCACCTTACAGACGAGCAGATTGACGATTACCTGATCGGCGATCTCTCGGCAGGCCTTGAGGCGCACTTTGCTGTGTGCGGGATGTGTCAGGATCGCGTTGCGGCGATGGAAGGTCCCATCGCTGTCTTCAAGAATGTTTCTCTTGCCTGGAGCGAGCGGCAGTCGGCTACGTTGCCTGTGCGTCCCGCGGGAATACAGTTACAAACGGCACGTGGTCGTCGTTTGCTGTGGGCGGCTACTGCCACTACCGCCGTCGCAATCAGTGTTGCGATTCCGCTAGCTCATCATGGTTCGCCGAAAGCTCCGGCCCAGAGCGCTCCGCAAGCTTCCACATCACCTGCACAGACTTACAGCGCGGAGCGGGAAGAGCAGATCGCTCAGGACAACCAGATGTTGCAGGACATTGATCGCGAAATCGGTGCTCCGGTAAGTTCACCTTCTGAAACCTTCGGTTTGGAACTGAATGGGCATACGCTGCCCACGTCACGCAGCGGCGCAGTTCAAGATTAGGTACCCAAGTTGATCGTTGCGGCAAATCTTCGGAGATGTGTGTTCAGTGGAGCCTTGTTCCTATGCACAGCTCTCTGCGCGCATGCGCAGCGCGGCGGCGGCGGCAACCACGGCGGGGGCGGTCCAGGCGGTCCCGGAGGTCCAGGCGGCGGTGGTTATGCAGGAGGCGGCGGCAATCCTGTGGGGATGAATGGGTCTGGCGGCGGTGACTATGGAAACCGAGGCGCCGGCGGTTCGGGGAATTTTGGCAACGGTAGCCCGAGGAATGGTCTACAGCTCGCGCCTCCAGGGCGCTGGTGGGATGACAAGAAGACTGCCAAGACGCTCAATTTGCGTCCGGATCAGCAACACCGCATGGATGACATTCTGGCAGCGAACAAGGGTACATTGCTGAACCTGTACGCGAATCTGAAGCACGAGGAAGACAAGCTTACTTCCATGTCGCGCGAAGACCTTCAGGATGAGGCGAAGGTGTTTGCGGGAATTGATCGCGTAGCTCAGGCGCGCGCGGACCTGGAGAAGGCGAACGTTCACACGTTGCTGCAGATTCGGAGGGAACTCGACGCGCAACAGCTCGCAGCACTGGACCAGGAGATTGGAGCAAGCCGTTAGACATCTCGGACGAGACAAGCCCCGCTCACGAGCGGGGCTTGTTCTTGCCGAAAGCTGCAACTACTTCAGTTCAAGACCAGCAAAGAAATAGCCGATCTCAAACGCGGCTGTATCCTCTGCATCCGACCCGTGAATCGCGTTTTCGCCGATGGAGCTGGCGAACTTCTTACGGATGGTTCCTTCATCAGCCTTCGCTGGGTCGGTCGCGCCCATCAGTGTGCGTAGATCTGCGATGGCATTGTCCTTCTCGATGACCATGGGAAAGATAGTGCCCGAGCTCATGAATTCGGTGAGCTCGCCGAAGAACGGGCGCGCCGCGTGCACATGGTAGAAGCCTTCAGCCTGCGTTTTTGTGAGGCCGATCTTCTTGATGGCGACGAGCTTGAATCCTGCTTTTTCGATCTCTGCCAGAATGGCGGCGGCGTAGCCCTTCTTCACCGCGTCCGGCTTGATGATGCTAAAAGTACGTTGTGACATGGAAAGTGTGATGCTCCTATCAGGTGAGACTCGTAGCAAATATGCTCCCTTCCAGTGTAAAGGCTATGGAGAACGTTCGGTCTGCGCCGGGAAGACGACGATGAACTTCAACGAAGCCCCATCCTGGCTCTCAGCATGGTGATAAAGGCAGTGCGGTTAGGCCATGGGCCCGAGGACACAGCCGCGCGTCTCCTGCCGCTCACACGTCTCCTGCGATGGTTTGCACTCTTTTGCGGCGTTCTTTGGATAGCCTGCATGATTTACATCGCGCTTGACCTGCTACAGGGGCACGGCTTTCCTTTAGCGCGAAAGTTCTTTCCGTTCGAAGACATCACCATCTATCAGCCACGGTTCAAGCTCTTTCACACGGCTGCTTTCTTCCAGCCGCCTGGGCATTCGCGGCGAGTTCCGTGGGGACCGGCTGCCTTCGCGTATCCGCCCGCGGCGGCGCTCGTCTATGCCGCCTTCTATCTGTTCGACGCTCCAGAAGTTCCGTACCTCCTGCTTACCGCGCTGTGGACGATTCTGATCGGCGTTGGAGCTTGGTTGATGCTGTCGCGTGCGCTGCCCACGCGGCGCTCGGCGACCCAGTATCTCTGCTGCCTCGCTTGCTTCTTGTTCCCGCTCGTCTTCCTGGCAGAGCGCGGCAACATTGAACTTCTTGTCTGGGTTGCGCTCACAGCGGCGGTCTTGCTCTGCTTGCGCGGATATTCACTGTCCGCAGCGGTGCTCATTGGCGCCGCGGCTGCCGTGAAGCTCTATCCGATCTTTCTGCTGGGGCTATTTGTTACACGCGCTCGCATCGGATGGAGGGCGATCGCGGCAGGCGTGCTCGCGACTGTTCTCCTTACGCTGATCGCGGTGTCATACGCGGGTCCAACCTTTTCCGTCGCACTGGATGGCTTCATTGACGGAGTCAGCAAGTTCAACCAGCAGCATGCTGAAGCCGCTCGCCACGCTGAGGCGGTCTTCGATCACTCGCTGTTTTCGCCGGTGAAGCTGGCGTACCTCGGCGCTCATGACACTCCACTGCAGTGGTCGACGGTCTACTTCGTGTGTGGGGGCGTCGCGGCGCTCGCTGTCTTCTGGCTTCGCGTGCGAACGCTTCCCTTCCTCAATCGGCTCGGGTATCTCAGCGCGGCGATGATCCTGCTGCCGCCTGTTTCGTACGAGTACACGATCATCCACCTATACCTGGCGTTGCTGCTGCTGCTCATCACCGCAATCGCGCAACTTCGGGCTTCAACCGGCGTCCATCCAACTGTGATCTACGCGATTTGCTGTCTGCTGTGCGCGATGCTTCCGCTAGGGCTGCTACAGGGCGGAACGTTTCTCTTTGCGGGCGAAGTCCAACTGCTCGCGCTGCTGCTGTTTGCCTTCTTCACGACACGTGCGGCGTGGGTTTTGCCACGCACGGCTCGCAGCGTGGAGTTCCCATGAAGAAGTGGTCGTGGGTCTGGCTTGCGGGAACCATTGCGTGGCTGTTCGACGCCTTCGTCGATCTGCGTTACCACGCAATGCAGCAGGCTGAGCTCGGGTTCCTGCCGGCTACGCTGTTTGCGATTGCCTGGCTGTTCTTCCGGCAATCGCCGCGCTGACCACTCCGCCCGGTGACTTTAAGTGTCAAAGTCTTCTATCGAAATGACTTAGCGGTGGACCTTGGTGCCTTAGCCGGGGTCACATCATAGGTCGCGCCTTCAGCGCTCACGAGATGATCGCTGGCTAACGTGGGGCGTTGCCCCACGCTGGTATGGGTCGCGCCTTCAGCGCGAGGGCTGACCAACCCCCTGTCGATACGTAGACTGAGACTTTGTGGCCGCATGGCATGAGCGCCGAAAGCGCTGTCTGTAACGCCCAGGCAAGCCCATATGCCAGTCGGCAGGTCAGCCAGAAGCGCCTAAGGCGCGTTCACTATACCAGCATAGGGCGAACCCTATGTCAGCACGTCGCACAAAGCAGAGCGCTGAAGGCGCGACCTATAAACCACATCCATAAGTAAAGCGCCTGTAATCAGTATACGAGTTCGCAGCGAAATACTATGCAACCTCGATCCGTCCTATTTTCATACACTTAGGCCCGGGGAGGGCTTGACAACTTTCCTACGCCTTACCGAGCACCCGGGCCATGGCTTCGCCAATTTCGCTGGGCGTTTTGACGACGGTGATGCCTGCGGCTTCCATAGCGGCCATCTTGCTGGCGGCGGTGCCTTCGCCGCCGGAGATGATGGCCCCAGCGTGGCCCATGCGCCGGCCTGGGGGCGCGGTCTGGCCGGCGATGAAGCCGACTACGGGCTTCCTCACGTGAGCCTTCACGTATTCGGCTGCGGCTTCTTCGGCTGAGCCACCAATTTCACCAATCATGATGATCGCTTCGGTGTCGGGGTCGTCGTTGAGGAGCTTCAGCGCGTCGATGTGCGTGGTGCCGATGATGGGGTCGCCGCCGATTCCGATGGCCGTTGACTGGCCGATACCAAGCTGCGTGAGCTGGTGCACGGCTTCGTAGGTGAGCGTGCCTGACTTGGACACAATGCCGACGCTGCCTTCCTTATGAATGCGTCCGGGCATGATGCCGATCTTCGCCTTGCCGGGAGAGATGACGCCGGGGCAGTTCGGCCCGATCAGTCGCGATTGGGACTGCCGCACGATCTCCCAGGTCTTGACCATATCGAGCACGGGAATGCCTTCGGTGATGCAGACGATCAGCGGCACACCTGCGCCCGCGGCTTCGAGAATGCCGTCGGCGGCGAATGGGGGCGGAACGAAGATGACGGTGGCGTTCGCGCCGGTCTCCCTCACGGCGTCTTCTACCGTGTTGAAGACAGGCCAGCCCTCGTGGGTGGTGCCGCCCTTGCCTGGAGTGACGCCACCGACTACGACATCGAAACCGAATTGTTTGGAGTATTCTGAACAGCCCTTGGCGTGGAAAGTGCCTTCTCGGCCTGTGATTCCTTGAACAATCAACCGCGTATTTTTATCTACTAGAACTGCCATTTCACTCTCCTATTCAGCGCTCTCGCGCTGTGCGGCGTAACTTGTTTCTGCTCGCCTTCAATCCTCGTAAGTAGGGATACCTGAAGCTCCGCTACTAAAGCTTCTGAATAATTTCACGACGCGATCCGCTGCGTCCGGCGCGTAGAACATTTCCGTGTTCGTCATCGTTTCCGCTGTCATGCGCTGCATGCGCGCGAACATCTCGGCTTCGAACGAAGCAATTGCGTCGCCGGGATCGCCCTCGCTGAGAAGTGCCCGTGATAACACG
>CAJCIP010000063.1 GCA_903970445.1 Verrucomicrobia bacterium Tous-C9LFEB
CGTTGCCGGATGGTGAGGCGTACTACCAATCATTGATCCTTGAGTACGCCACAGTCACCGACACGCCGGAGCAGATCCACGCGCTCGGCCTGAGGGAGATGGAAGGCATTCACGCCGAGATGCTCGCCACGATGAAGGCTGCGGGCTTCACTGGCGATCTTCCAGCGTTTCTGAAGTTTCTGCGTACGGACTCGCAGTTTTATGCGAAGACTCCGCAAGAGCTGCTGGACCACGCCGCGTGGGTCGCGAAGGAGTTCGACGGTGTCGCCTCGCGCTACTTCGGGTATGAGCCGCGCGGCCGCTTCGGCATCGTGCCTGTGCCGCCGGAGATCGCGCCGTTCTACACCGCAGGGCGTGGAGGCGAGTCATCCTATCTGCTCAACACCTACGACCTGCC
Source organism: Verrucomicrobia bacterium Tous-C9LFEB (assembly GCA_903970445.1). Taxonomy (GTDB): domain Bacteria; phylum Acidobacteriota; class Terriglobia; order Terriglobales; family Acidobacteriaceae; genus Granulicella. The sequence continues at coordinate 398 of CAJCIP010000063.1, forward strand.
CTCGCGCCCGCTGTACGCGCTACCCGCGCTGACGTTGCATGAGTCCGCGCCAGGACATTCGTGGCAAGGCAGCATCAGCGAAGAGCAGGCACGTGAGCGTAAGCTGCCGGATTTCCGTCGCGCGTACATCTCGGCTTATGGCGAAGGCTGGGCGCTGTATTGCGAGCGGCTCGGCGATGAAATGGGCATCTACAAGACGCCGTACGAGCATTTCGGCATGTTGAGCTACCAGGCCTGGCGCGCAGCGCGGCTTGTCGTGGATACGGGCATCCACGCGCAAGGCTGGACGCGCGAACAGGCACAGCAGTATCTGCGCGAGAACACAGCCCTAAGCGATCACGAAATCGAAACAGAAGTCGACCGCTACATTTCATGGCCGGGGCAGGCGCTGAGTTACTACCTCGGCGAGCTCGCGATTGAGCGGGCACGGCATAAGGCCGAAGCTGCCCTTGGCGCGAAGTTCAACCTGCGCGCGTTCCATGACACCGTGCTTTCGCTCGGAAGCGTCCCATTGCCTGTTCTGGAAGAGCAAGTGGACGCGTTTATCGCGCGCGGCGGTGCTGGGCCATATCCTGACATGGAGCGTTAGCTGGCTTGCCTTTCTCCAGGTGAGAATGAAAGGCGTGCGTCGCAAGTCTGACCAACTCATGAGTGCAAACTTCCAGTGCAACCGAGTGATGCCTTGAGCTCTTCTGCGGGAGGCCGCCCCGCTACGTGGAAGCATCGCATCCAGGATTTCCTGGACCGTGTTTACGACGCGCTGCTGCGCAGAAATCGCGACTTCGCACGCATTGCTGAAGAAGCAGCCGCGTCCCCTCTTCGCAGAGTTCTGGTTGCGGCAGTCGAAGTTCCTGAGCGTAGCGCTGCGCTCGATGTGCTTCTGCAGTCACTTCGGCAGTGCCGGCACCATGTCACGGTCGTACGTGCGGAGCTTGAGCCCGGCAGAGGGAAATTCGAAAACATCAGCAGGGCTCTTCAGGCTGAAGATCTCAGCACCTTTGATTGGCTGCTGATTGTCGATGACGATGTGGATCTGCCGCCATCGTTTCTGGACAGGTTCGTGTATCTTTCGGAGCGCTTCGGGCTCGCGATGAGTCAGCCCGCGCACCGCTTCCACTCCTTCCGCACGTGGCCCATCACGCGACGGGCTGCCGGGACACTGGCGCGGCGCTCACGCTTTGTGGAGTGTGGGCCTGTGACGGCGTTCCACAAATCGGCGTTTGCTCACGTGTTTCCGTTCCCGCCATCGCGATGGGGATGGAGTCTCGACTTTCTGTGGGCAGAAACTGCGATCCGGAACGACCTCGCCGTCGGCGTTTTGGATGCGTTGCCGATGCGTCACACACGTCCCGTAGGTGGCGGCTACAGCCTCGACCAAGCACGGACAGACATGCGAGTCTTCCTTCAGCAACAAGGTGTTACGCGTCCGCGGCGGCAATACATGGTGAACGTCGCGCGATGGAAGCGATTGCCTGCTGGGCCGCCTCCGCAGGGCTAAGTTCGCGTCTGGCTATCCCGGTCTCGTTTACACTGATCACCACACCCAGAATCCAGTCAGGAGCCCTATCCGTTGCCTTCGCTTTCCGTGAAGTTCCTTTCCTCCTTCGTATTGCTTGCTTCCGTTGCGGCGCAGGCACAACGCCATCCGCAAGGTGGCGCGTCCGCAGAAAAGACCACGACGACTACAACGGTTTCTACCGAGCCGGCACCGGACAAGAAGATGCCGGAGCAGCCTGCGGACGCGGCCTCTGAAGCCACCGTGCAACTGGCGAGCGGCAAGAGCCTCGCGTACAAAGCTGTCGCGGGCATGCTCACAGTTGGCTCGACCGATGTGCAGGACGCGATGATTGGTCTTGACGGCAAGATGCTGCCTGACGCCGGCGTCGATTTGCCCGCGAAGCCGGAAGACCGGCCCGCGACCGCACGCATGTTCTACACCGCGTACTTTGCCAAAGGCGTCGATGCGGGAACGCGGCCGGTGATGTTCTTCTACAACGGCGGTCCAGGCTCCGCGACGATGTACCTGCGCATGTCGAGCCTCGGCCCTGTGAAGGTTGATATCCCTGATGTGCAGCACCAGTTCGGCGGCCCGTACAAGGTTCGCCCGAATCCGTACACGCTGCTCGATGCAACAGACATCGTTTTCATCGACGCTCCCGGAACCGGCTACAGCCGCGTGATGGGACAGAATGCGATGAAGGCTTTCTACGGCGTCGATCAGGACGCCGCAGCGTTTGACCGCTTCATCCGCCGCTTCCTTTCGAAGTACAACCGCTGGACCTCGCCGCGTTTCCTGTTTGGCGAAAGCTACGGCACGACGCGGGATGCTGTGCTTTCGGCGCAGTTGCAGCGCAGCGGCGTGGACTTGAACGGCGTGGTCTTCCTGAGCCAGATTCTGAGCTTCAACAACTCGGCTGATGGCTCTGACGGCAACCCCGGCACGGATAACGGCTTCTTCCTTGCGCTGCCGAGCTTCGCGGCGACCGCCTGGTATCACCACAAGGTGCCAAATGCGCCTGCGTCGCTCGAGCCATTCCTGCGCGAAGTGGAGCAGTACTCGTTGGGTGAGTATGCGAGCGCGTTGCTGCAAGGCGCCGATCTCGACGCCGGCAAGAAGGCTGCGGTCGCTACGAAGCTCGAGTCGTACACCGGCATTCCTGCAGCGACGTGGATAAAAGCCAATCTCCGTCTGACCGGCGGCCAATTTTCCAAGCTGCTGCAGGACAACGCCGACATCACCACGGGCCGCCTGGACTCGCGTTATGAAGGACCGGCGATCAATCCAATCAGCAGCGACGCCGATTACGATCCCTTCACCGAATCGGTTGACTCGGCCATTCTAGCGGCGATGAACGACTACGCACACCAGACGCTGCACTTTGGCGAGAACATGACCTACAAACCGAGCGCGCGTGAACCGGGCTTCAACTGGGACATGCAGCATCGCGGACCGGGCGGCGGTTGGCCGGGCTCGTTCCTCAACGTGTCAGGCGACATTGCGTACACGATGAAGGTGAACCCGAAGATGCACATCCTGCTGATGGGTGGCTACTACGATCTCGGCACGCTGTACTTCGGTGCAACGTACGAGATGAAGCATTTGCAACTTCCCGCCAACCTGCAGAAGAACATCGAGTACAAGTTCTTTCCGACAGGGCACATGGTCTACGTGAACGAGCAGGCGCTGCACGATCTGCATGACCGCACGGCGCAGTTCATCCACGAGAACCAGAACGCGCAGTAGGGTGGTACCCCCTGTAGTTTGGTTCCAAAGTCTTCATAAGATTGGAGATAGGTCCGAACTAGGTAACGCCGAAAGTGATCCTACAAAACAGAGGGGCGCGGCGTTTGCCGCGCCCCTCTGCGTCTACATCCAGATTAGCAAATTGGCGGTACTTAATGTGCAAGCTCTATCTCGTTTGGAATGCTGCAGATGAGTGGCTCGGGTACTTGACAAGATTCGATCTTCTGGAGCACATCGGTGTATGAGTTCCTAACCCATCTGACCCCTTAGCGCCGGTGCAGTACGAACGACGGGTTTGCGGTCTGGTTTCACGTTAGGAAGCGAAGCAAACGTTTTTGGGTCCGTTGAATTCCAGCATGCAAGTCACATTCCCAGACTGTGTGTACAAGCCATCCCGCACGGCGGAGCTCATTGATTTGCCGACGATGCCTATCAACGTTCTTCGCTATCTTTTGCTGCCAATAAGCACGATTCGTCTTTGGGACACGTGCGCCGCGCGGACACGAATGTCCATGCCAGAAGCATCCGTGAACAAAGACGACGCGCTTCAAAGACGAAAACACTATGTCTGGAGCGCCGGGCAGGTCTCGTCGATGAAGACGGTAGCGAAAACCTGCGGCGTGCAGGAACCTTCGAACCGCCAGCTCTGGTGATGTGTTCACCGATTTGACTGCCCGCATCGTTGCACTACGGAGCGGGTCAGTCATCATGGTCCGGTCCCCTCGATGATTTTCGCGGCCGGTGCGGTGCTTGTTACGGCAGGGTAGACGACCTCCCCGTCTCTGAGCGTCATTAGTAGCTTCCCTTGCTTCTTTACAAACCCGTAAGGAATGTTCTTTCGATAACGCTGCGGGTACGGGTCTGGATAATCCGTGAGCCATGTTCCAAAGAACTGCTTCAATTCCGAGCCGTGGAGATATCGAAGGTCGACCTCGCGAAGGTCGCCTGTGTAGTCGAAGAAAAGATGACCGACCTCGACGTCTCGTACAAGTTTCTCTTTGCCGCTGTGCTTGTGGTACTGGTACTCGTAACTTCCGCCCCTCTTCGCTGATTTGACCTCATGATTGACCAAGTCAACTCCAGGACCGAACTTTCGACCTAGATCGTTGACCAGCATAGAGGCGAACACTTCCCAGTCCGAGGACATAGCGACAGAGCCCGCAGGAATGCCTCGTGCCCCATATAGGCGCAGCTTGCCCTGCAACGGACCGTACATATAGGCGTGGAAGAACATCAGCGATTTCTCGAAATCGAGATTGGTCGGAGGAGTCACTGACGTTGTTCTCTCATCCAGCACGCCTAAGCCTCAATGAGGGGCAGCAATGGCGAAGTGGTCATCCAGGGTTCTAACGGAGCGATCGAACCACAACCTTCTGTTTGCTTGAGGCGTCTTGCGAGAGGCGACAAGAGGTGCTCACTTAGCCAGCGCGTCACAGGTACCGCGACGGCATCTCCCATAGCTCTATAACGATCGTTATATGTACCGACAAGCTTGTATGAATCAGGTGCGCCCATTAGGCGAGCACATTCCCGCGCCGTCATAAGCCTTGAAGAAACTTTGCCATCGCTGACTAGGATTACAACCTGTCTGCTGCTGCCGCCGTTGGGCGTGCGCAAGCATCCTGCCAATCCATCAAACCGGATTTCCAAGCGCTGAGATTTATTTCCATCCAAATCCGGTCGTGTCCGGCGGTAGGCAGTTCCTACGAGAAATCCCTTTGATTGGAGGGCTGCATCGAGTTTCCGCTGGTTAGGTTGCGAGAGCAGATTGCAAAGATCAGCGGTTTTCTCCGGCGAATCAACCGGCGCGTCCTGTTCACACAACGCGCTAAAGGAAAGTTTTCTTTGGTTCGGCACAGGGAGTGACCACCACACCCACTTTGGATCATTTACAAGCGTGGAGGCCCGAACCACTGCGCTTGAGTGAAAGAGTGCTGTGGGAGCACTTTGACTCAAGCCGTCTAGCGGTACGCCATCGCGAACTGCAATGAGGAACGCGCGTGGACGGCTCTGCGGAACGAACAAGCCAGCATCCACGGTAACAGCCCCTATCCGGAAGCCGAGGTCCTTGATGGCTCTACAAGCCTGACTGAAATGTCTGCCCTGTGCTGCAGACAGAAAACCCACCACATTTTCGGCTACGAGAACTGAAGGCAATTTATCCGCTTCTCTGAGCTCCCAAAGGATGCGCACCCATTCCCAAAAGAGCCCTGAACGGGTACCCTCCGCCATTCCATTTAAATTCCCCGCCAGGGACAAATCCTGGCACGGGAACGAAGCCCAAGCCAAATCTGCAACAGGTATCTGTGATCCATGGATCTTTCGTATGTCTGCTAAAACGAATTTGCTTGAGCCGTGATTTGCAATGTAAGTGTTGCGCTTTTTCTCGCAGTTATCGTTTGCCCACACCGTTTTGAACTGCGATGAGAGGCCCAGTCCAACTAGTCCGCTCCCCGCGAAGAACTCGGCAGCCGTCAGCATCTCGCTATTCTAGCAACGCTGATCCTAGAGAGTTACAGATGTATGCCATGCAATGGTGGGATCTCTGAATCTAGTTTCCATGGGTGTTCCTGCCGTCGTGCGAGGTACCGTGAGTCTTAACCTCTACCGAGGCGGGTTGTCCATAGGCTTTGGTGTAGCGGGTTGCGACACATCAGGCGCGGGACTTGGTGCCGGTGCCGCAGGCAGCGGCGGTGGTGTGGTCGAGCTCTTCGCTACAGCTCCAGCCTGGCCGAGCGGGAGATCGGCTGTGCCCATTCTTCCGGTGGCATCGACGCGGACGACGAAGCGGGCGCGGACAGCTTTGGGCGGAGCCTTCAGGGTGTAGGGCAGGTCGATGGGAATGTTGAGGCGGCCTGTCGGCGGGGCGCTGGCGGGTGCGCCCATGGTCAGGGCTTTTACGTCGCGGCCGAGTTCCTTGCCCTTCTTGTCGAAGGTGCTCACCATCAGGATGATCTTCGTTGTTCGGCGGTCGCCAGGGTTCCTGGCGTAGTACCACGCCAGGCCGCTCGGCTCGATGTGGAGCTTGTAGGAGTCTGCTTCTGGAGCAGCCTGCACGGAGAACGGGACTGCGTCGTAGACCATGTTGCTGGATTCCGCGCCAATCATCTCGGTGGCGAGACGCCGGCTCACTTCACCGCCCACGCCGATGCGCGCTGGACCGCGCTCAAGAAAGTATCCCTGGCGCGTGACAACCGTGAGCCCCGGACGGTCCACCGTCACCTTAATGCGGCGGAACTTCGTGCGATCGCGCGTGTCATCCGTGGGGCGATAGGTGAGCGTGTAGATGCTGGATCCATCGCGGATGGATGTGCCGATCTGCGCGTCCACATCGTTGCGTCCGTGCAGGCTGCGGCCGCCGGTAGCGCGGGAGAGCGCTTCGAAGTCCGGGTCGCCGCCGAACGGCGAAAAGAGCGCGTTATCCATGCCGTAGGCGCCGGGATCGATCATGACGCCTGCGGGATCGATGGTGTAGAGGGTGACGCGAGCGTCGCGCAGCTCATTCACCGTTTGCTGCACGGCGGAGTTGACGCGTGATTCATCGTCGACCGTGAATCTGGTGCGGCTGATTGTGGGAAAGCCGCGGCCGATCCAGATCATGTTCTTGTGACCCGGATGGCCGATGGTTGCTTCGGCCACGCGGCGGAGGCTAAGGAAGGCGGTGGAATAACGCTCGGCAATCCACGCGCCCTGGTGCACCTGCCATGGATAGCCGACGAAGTGATGATCCAGTGACGAGAGAATCGCTGCCTTGTCCTGCGTGTAGTCATGCAGCACGGTGAAGTTCTGCAGGCTCACGGCGATGAGCATGGTGGGCGTGGCGAGCTTGTCGGGCTGCTTCTTCAGCCACTTTTCCAACGAGTAGCGCGCGAACGCCATGTCCTCGAAACGCGTATTGAACTCGTCCAGCAGCACGATGTTGACTGGGGCGCGGGGAGCGATGCGGTCGAGGTCGGCGGTGGAGTTGATCGTCGCGCTTGGATCGATGGTGTACTTGCCGGGCGGATCGAAGTTGCGAATGTCCTGCGGTTCGTCATCTTCCGTGACGTGGAAGTTCGTGCGATCGAGATCGGTGACGGCGTTGCCCTTGCTGTCGATGACAACCATGTCAAGAACAACGAGGCGCACGTTGCGGGTGATGGTGTTGGTGGGCGTAGGTGGAGCGGGCGCGGCGGTGACTGGAGCAGCGCCGTTCAAGGGCGTGCTTTGAGGAGCTTGCACGATCGGGGCCGGCGTGGCTTGTGTGGCGCTGGGGGCTGGTTGCGCTTGGGGGTTCTCTGCGGGCGGCGCCGCCGGCGGCGCCGCCGGTGGCGCGGTTTGAGCGAGGGTAGGAACTGACAGGAAACACGAAGCCAAAAGTACACGTGCAGCTCGCATTGCAAACTCCCAGTGTTCGTTACAAGATATACGTTCGCAGCTTCCTGGTGGCCGAAGAAAATTCATTCCCTAGAGCAGAGATGCCTTCAGCGGCTGAAGCCACTTGCGAGCACTGCCAAACGGCCGGGCTGAAGCCCGGCCCCTTCGAAGCGGAAGGTCAATCGCGTGTTGATGTGCTGCCTGTGAAATCAGGTTCAGCGCGCGTCTTGATTCCGTCGGATGCATCGCCCAGCAGGTCAAAGAATGTGATGGTGTTTTCGCCCGGCGTTAGCCACGGTCCGGGTACGTAGAGGGCGTGCTGCGGACCGATGTTCCAGAACCGGCCCATTGGTTTATTGCCGAGCCAGAGCATGCCTTTGTGCAGTGCGTTGGTATCGATGTAGGTGTCTGCGGGCGTGTCGACTGTCATGGTGGCGCGGAAGAAGCAGGGGCCTTCGCAGGCCTTTTGTTCAAAGTGCAGTTTTGTGAGGTCGTTCATTGGCAATGAATAAATGTGCCATCCGCGCATCGGTGTTCCTGCGAGTGTGACGTCGCCTGTAAGGCCTTTGCGCTCGCCGCGAATGGCCTTTGTGAAGTTCACGCGCCCGGTGTTCTCCACCAGGATATTCAGCTTAACGTCCGTTGGATGGGGCGGCAGTTCCAGCGTATTTGTGCCGAGCCGCCGGTCAAGTGTTCCGATCAGCTTGCGGCCAAGGTATATCTGCGCATAGTCGTGCAACCCCTCGAGCTTGAGTTGCCCGGATTTTCCCGTAGGCGGTTGCGTGCGATACAGCACGTAACCATAGGCCTGATCGAGATCTTCAAACGTTAGCGGCTCATCTGATGAAATCGGCTTCGGCAGGTTGTCCCAAAGAGACGCCGTGAACTGCTGATCGCTCGCTGGAAGTGTCGTTCGGCTGGGTGTTGCCGGCACGTCAGGCAATGCAGCGTGCGTCTGTTCCGCAATCACCTTGCGGAACAGGAAATACTTCGCGCTCGGCTGCCCATTCTCAGCAAGCGGCGCGTCGTAGTCGTAGCTTGTGGTGTCGGGCTGGTAGTTGGTGCCGTTGGAGTTAGCGCCGTTCATCCAGCCGAAGCTGGTGCCGCCATGAAACATGTACATGCTGACCGAGTAGCCCTGATCGAGAATGGAGCGCAGCTCGGCGGCTTCGGCTTCGCCGCTGGTGACGTGGTGCTTTTCTCCCCAATGGTCAAACCATCCTGCCCAGTATTCGCCGACCATGCGCGGGCCGTCGGGTCTGAGCTTCTGATATGTGGCGAAACTCTGCTTCGCATCGCCTGAGCCGAAGTTGATGACCGCGGGTAGCTCGGGCAATGAGCCCTTCGCTAGCTGGTCTGGACCGTCGGCGGTGTAGATGAGTCCATCGCCCATGCCGCTGCTGATGAGTTCGCGCTTGAGGCCCTCGAGATAGGCCTTGTCGTCGCCGAATGAGCCGTACTCGTTCTCAAGCTGCACCGCGATGATGGGGCCGCCGTTCCTGAGCAGCAGCGGTTTGATTTCCTTGCCCAGGCGCTGGAACCACGCATGCACGGCTGCGGTGTAGGCGGGGTCGGTGGAGCGCAGCACGAGGCTCTTGTTCTTGAGCAGCCATGATGGGTAGCCGCCGAGTTCCCACTCTGCGCAGACATAGGGGCCGGGGCGGAGGATGACGTTGAGGCCTGCGCTTTGCGCTTCGCGGATGTACTCGGCGACGTCATTTTGTCCGCTGAAGTCGAACACGCCAGGGCGCGGCTCGTGCACGTTCCAGAACACGTAGGTCGTGATGGTGTTGAGACCCATGGCGCGTGCCTTCTGAAAGCGATCGCGCCAATACGCACGCGGCACACGAGGGTAGTGCATTTCACCGGAGATGATCTGATACGGCTTGCCGTCCATGAGGAACTGGCGGTCGCTGGCGACGAAGGTGTGCTGAGCGGTTTGTCCTGAAGCAGGCAGGCAGAACGACAAAGCAGCAATGAGCAGGCGCACGCGGTAAATCGGCATCAGTCGGTTTCCTCAGAGACAGCGACACAAGATTACGACGTTGCGGAAACTTATGAACACTTTTGCTTTTCGCCTGGTCTTAGTGAATGAAGGGCAACGATGGACGAGCGGCGACCACCGGCAAGTCTGAACAAGAAGGAACGCGACGCATTTTTTACTCGCGTGGTGCAGGAGCACTCGCGGTTTCTATTCCGCGTCGCGTTCAGTGTGTTGCGCAATGCAGACGATGCGGAAGATGCCGTGCAGGAAGCGTTCTTGAAGCTGTATCGCTCAGCAAAGGTCTATGACATGCAGAATGAGCGCGCGTTTCTGGCGCGAGTCGTATGGCGTGCGGCATTGGACAGGAAGACCGCTCGTGGCGAGCTTGCTGAGGACGGAGCAGCGGAGTTTCAGCTTCGCGATGAGCGTGCCTCTCCTGAAGAAGCTGTGAGCGATTGGGACAGAAAGATGCTGTTGCAGGAATGGGTGGAGCAGTTGCCGGAAGAATTGCGTGTGCCGCTATTGCTTTCCTCGATTGAGGAAATGAACTCGCGTGAGATTAGCGAGCTGATGAGCCTGCCGGAAGGAACTGTGCGCACTCGGCTCATGCGGGCACGTGCGGAGTTACGAAAACGCTGGGAAGCCGGCAAATACAAAACGCAGGGAGTGCTGACTCGATAGCGCTCCTGCAAAAGGAGCGCTGTGATGAGGACGATTGCGATGAATGAAGTGAACTTGATGGAACCGGATTGGGAGTTCGAAGAGGTGTTGCAAGCCGCTCTGCTTGGCGCGTCCGGTGGAGTATCGAACGATGCTTCAACAACCGGATTGCAGCAGCGCATGTTGCGGCACCTCATGGAAGGTGCGGATGCAGAAGCTGTAGAACGTCCGCGTGCCCGCGTGCTCACCTTCGGCGAAGTTGGCCGCACCGAACGCAGCTCTGCGTCATTCTGGGCTGCCATTGGAGCGCACGCCGCCGTGTTCGCCCTCATCGCGTTCGCCATCGCGCATGCGGCTCACAGGCAAATTGTTTTTCCGCTGAAGATGGCTGTTGCCGACATCAGCGCGCCGCCATTGCCGCCGCCAGTTCTGCCACGCGCGGAGCGGATGGGTGGTGGAGGAGGGCACCCTGACATCGCTCCCGCGGCGCAAGGTCATCTGCCGAAGTTCGCGCAGACCCAGATCGTTCCGCTGAAGACTCCGCCCGTCAATGACGCGAAGCTGCAAGTCGAGCCAACAGTCGTGATGCAGAAGGATCTGAAGCTCGCGGACAACACGATGCCGAACCTTGGCCTGCCGAACTCGTCGGTGCACGGCGTGAGCCTCGGCAATGGTGCGGGTACTGGTCTTGGCGCTGGGAGCGGCGCAGGCATCGGCCCGGGTTCCGGCGGCAATATTGGCGGCGGCGTGATGCACATTGGTGGCACAGTGCATGCGCCGACTGTGCTCCGTCAGGTGGACCCGGAGTACTCCGAGGAAGCGCGGAAGGCGAAGTTTTCCGGCAATGTCGAGGTTTATCTGTGGGTGGATGAGCTGGGCAATCCGAGCCACGTTCGCATCGCTCGCGGTGCGGGTATGGGATTGGACGAGAAAGCGCTCGAAGCTGTGGCGCAGTACAAGTTCAAGCCCGCAACGCAAGATGGCAAGCCGGTAAAGGTGGACATGTACATCGATGTGGGCTTCCAGATCTTCTAAGGCGACCCCTCACCCGGGCAGTAGCTTCGTGGCAGATTCTTTATCATAGGAACGTTATGCCGTTTCCTATCAAGATCTGTGTGAAGTGTGGTGAAGAGTTTGAGCTGAAGCCCGACAAACCGGGCTTTGCCAACCGCTGCGTCGAGTGCAGCGCGGAAGATGCTGAAGAAGAGCGCGAAAGGGCGAGTCTCAAGAGCGGGGATCGCGAACTTGATGCCGCGCGCCGCGGTGCGATGCGGGACATGCTGTATCGGAAGGACAGTTAGAGGCGTTTTGTAACAAAGTTGTTTGCGGTCTTCACAATCGAATCTGTCGTCCTGAGCGTAGGAGCGGCGTGAGCCAATGCGCAGTCGCGCGAAGAACCGCGAGGGTGTTCCTGCGCAAAGGTCATCGGCACCAATCGGGGCGATGATCTCGGGAAAGGTTCGGGCAGCCGTGATTGGCTAAGAGCGTCGGGGTCCTTCGACTTCGCGCTGCGCTCGGGATGACAGCTTAGAGTGTGCGAAGAAAGCGCCTCCATAAGACGGAACTAGCGAAGCGTGATGTTGGCACCCGTCGGGTCGAACGGCAATGTCACACTCCAGCGCTCGTCGACCTGAGTCGCGTTCACGTTCTTGCCGTTGAGCATCGCACGCCCATTCGAGGGCATCCAGCCCACGATCTCGACGCGGTACTCATGCCACCAGGGTTTCCAAGTGCCTTCCTGCTTGCTGAACATGAGGCTGATCGAACGGTCCGCGCCCATGGTGCATGTAAAGTGGACGCGGGCGAAGGCGCCCTTGCGGAAGTTGAGGCTGTGGCCGTCGTCGGTGTAGACCGTGCCATCGCAGGCTTCGCCGACGGCGGGTGGGAATACGCGCAGTGTCAACGGCCCGTTCGGAATTTCGGCCGTGCTTTGTGTCAGCGGAGCGATGGGGATGATGCTGCCGCCGCGCACGTAGACGGGAAGCTCTTCGAGCTTTGGAGTTACCTGCAGCGGCTTCTGCGCGAGAACGGCGTCGCGCTGTTCGAGGTCTTGCTTTGCGCCGGGCCGGCTTCGAATGAAGCGCTCGCCCGTCCAGTAGTCGTACCAGGTGCCGGGCGGTAGAGCGATCGTATACGGCGCGACTTCCTCAGGCGATGGGTTCGGCGCGATAAGGATGCGGCTGCCAAGCAGGAACTCCGCTCCGCCGGTTGTCAGATCGAACGGCGTGCCGTCCGCGGTGGCGTGCGGGAACTCGAGGAATAGCGGGCGGTTGATGGGCAGGCCGGAGTTCGAAGATTCTTCCGCGACGGTGTAGAGGTATGGCATCAGCCTGTAGCGCTCTTCGATGTAGCGGCGGCGGATGGCTTCCTGCTCGGGGCCGTCGACCCATACTTCGTGCATGCGTGTGCCCTTAGCCGAGTGGTCGCGGTCGATGGGCTGAAATGCAGAGACTTCAATCCATTTGGTGAGGAGGTCGGGAGGAGGTGAGCCCGCGAAGCCGCCGACGTCGGCGCCCGCGAGAGAGAAGCCGCTGAGGCCGAGGTTCACGAGTTGCGGAGTTGTCTGGCGAAGGTGGTTCCAGGTGGCGCTGTTGTCTCCGGTCCATGTGGAGCTGTAGCGCTGGCCGCCGGCGTAGCTGGCGCGCGTCATGGTGAAGGGGCGTTCGTTAGGGCGCAGCGCAAGCTGGCCTTCAAAGGTGCCCCGCGAGTTTTCCATGCCGAAGATGTTGTGAATCTCAAGATGGGCCGCGGTGCGTTTTGCGAAGCCGGGCTCGTCGATGCGGTGCTGGATGTTGTCGGGCATCGTCTTGCCGGGGCCGTCGAATACGGCGGGCTCATTCATGTCATTCCAGAAGCCGGCAACGCCATCTGCGATGAAGTCTTTGTAGAGCGAACCCCACCACTCGCGCGTGCGGGCCTGCGTGAAGTCAGGAAACACCGCCGGCCCGGGCCACACGGCGCCGACGTACGTGGAGCCGTCAGGATTCTTCACGAAGTGGTCGCCAGCGACGCCGGAGTCGTAAGGCTTGTAACCGACGCCGGGCTGCTTCGCGATGTGCAGATCGGTGATGACGACCAGCTTGAAGTTTTCGTTCTGCAGGTCCTTGACCATGCCGGGGAAGTTCGGAAATGCAGTGTCGTTCACGGTGAAGGGCCAGTTCTCGTGCTGGTAGTCGATGTCCATCCAGAGAACGTCGGAGGGGATGCGGTCTTTTCGGAGACGGTCGGCGATTTCACGCAACTGCGATTCCGGAAAATAGGAGTAGCGCGACTGCTGAAAGCCAAGCGCCCACAGCGGCGGCAGAGGTGTCTTGCCCGTCAGCCACGCCCAGGTCTCGACAACGTGCTTTGGGTCAGGTCCGTAAATCAGGTAGTAATCCACTGAACCATTGAGCGCGCCGAAGGTGTAGCGATTGAGATCGGCGCGTCCGAAGTCGAAATTGGTGCGCCAGGTGTTGTCGAGGAACACGCCGAGCGCGCGGCCCTGCTTCATGTTGATGAAATAAGGAATGCTCTTGTAGATCGGGTCGGTGGACTCCTGCCAGCCGAAGGAGTCAGTGTTCCACATCGTGAATGCCTGGCCACCGCGGTCGAGTGGGCCGGGCTTGTCGCCGAGACCGAAGAAGTGGTCTTCGAATGTTCGCGCCTTGCTGACCGTAAAGCGAGTGCCGTCCCACTGGATTGGCTCGGCGTCGCGTTGCAGGATGTTGCCCTGTAAATCGGAGACGGCGAGTTGCAGTTTTGCGTCGATGCTGATGTGGAGAGACTTTGTGGCGAAGCCATGCGATTCATTCGCGACCGAAACGCTGCTGGTGCGCGCCTCCGGCAGGACGGCCCAGGATGCGTCTTCGGGCTTGTTGGTATCGCGCCATGCGCGAACGCGGAGAACATCGTCCCGCAGTGCCGTGACTTCGAGGGTCGTGCTGTTGGACGTGGCGGTGAGGCCGTGTGGCGTTGCGGTGATCTGCTGAGACGGTGCGGCGAGGGGTAGGAGAGCGAGCAGTGCGGTGCAGCGCGAAAGAACTTTCATGGCGAATCCCATCTTAGCGGTGTGGTTGCCCACACAGCGAAAGCAGCGTGCCTCGTATCTAGGCAAGCGATTGCTATGCGAATGTAGCTGGACGGACAGCTCGAAGTCATGTGACTAAAACAGCCTTACGGGTACTAATGTTTCGGGCTTAGTAGCTCTGCATAACTTGCCAATGTAGCTACAAAGTAGCTACATTGAGGATGCGAACGTGCTCGCATCAAGCATCATTGGAGCCTTCCGACGAGGCGAGGGAGACATGACAAATCACCGAGTTCGATATAGAAAGCCACTTCAATGCACTTTGATTGGGATGATGGCAACATTCACCACATCGCACTGCACAACATCACGCCGACCGAAGTTGAGCAGGTAATTCATAACAGCCCCTTTGACGGTGGTGCTTCGATTCGCAACGGCGAAAAGCGTACCGTTAATCTTGGTGAGACCGATGCCGGTCGCATTCTTGTTGTTATCACGACGGAACGCGATGACAAGGTACGCCCTGTAACGGCCAGACCAGCTCGGCGCAACGAGCGCGAATTCTTCTCGCAACACAAGGCATCAGCAGATGAGCAAAACTCTACAGACACCTGAGTTCAAGAACGAAGCCGAAGAAGCAGCGTGGTGGGATGCCAATCCTGATACAGCATTCGGAGTTCTACAGCAAGCCGCTGTGGATGGAACGCTAGGTCGTGGCACCCTTGCCCGCCGCCTTGCACCTACGTCGATCCGTTTAGATACAGCCGACATTGTTCTGGCGAAGGAGCAGGCACAGAAACGTGGCATTGGATACCAGACCTATTTAAAAATGATTATTCGTCAGCATCTTCGGGAGGAAGCCGCGACGGACAGATCGAAATCCTTGTGAGTTTGCGAATCTTTCGGTCCGTGCGACAAGGCAGCGGCATGAAGCGGCAATTGAGTATATAGATGCGGCTCTGAGATGAATTATGTGGTTACTTCGACTCCCGCCGGTTCGCGATGTTCCAGCGCTTCGTGTGGCTGAAGCGCATTATCATGAGCTTTTCGCGCTGTGGGAGAAAACGCATGGAACAGCCTTTGAATAGCCGGGCTAGCCGGACCAGCGACGAAGAGATCGACGCGGCCTTCGAGCGTGCCAAAGACTTCGATCACTTTCCTAAAATTGTAGAAGCGGTCTACCGCCCGGACCCCGGTCTTGATTTCTTGATGCTCCGGCTCAGCGATGGGCAGCGGTTGCTGATCCCAAAGGAGATGCTCGGCGAGCTGAAGCATGCCAGCAGGGAGCAGTCGTCAGACGTGGTGATCGGGCCGTTCGGTATGAGCGTTTGGTGGCCGCAATTGGACGACGGGCTTTACCTTCCGGACTTCCTCGAACACCGCTGGGGTAAAGGATTCGTTCGAGCGGCTGCGTAGATCAGATCGCGCATAAAATGAGGCTCAATCTCCCGACGAATCTGATGCTTGATTTCTTTCGCCATTTCGCCGCGTCAATTTTCGCTCCTTGTTCCTGGTCGTGCATGAGGTTGGATGGCTGGTTCATCGAAGTTATGGGGTTGCGCTAGAACCTCCATCCCAAGCGACTCCGGTCGGATACCTGTCAAAGGTGAAGCGGTCGGTTGGTTCTTGGCCGAAAGGTTCGGACTTTCGGTAGGTGTCCGGGCACCCTCGGGTCCCTCGACTTCGCAGCGGCTGTGCCGCCGCTTCGCTCAGGATGACAGGATTGTGGTTGTGAAGAGCGACGCTCGATGACTTCACTCCTTAGCCTATCCGTTAGCATTGAATAGTCATGGCGACGAGCGTCCGTTCGTTTTGCAAGATCAACCTGGGGCTCGCTGTGGGACCGCCTCGGGCGGATGGTTTTCATGCATTGACGACGCTGTACCAGACGATCGGGCTGCACGATTTGGTGACCGTGAGCGCGAAGCGCTCCGACACCCTGCTGCTGACTTTGACCGCGAATCACAAGTGGGTGCCTTGCACCGCGAGCGGAAACGCTGAAAAGAACACGGCCTACAAGATGTTGGCTGGAGCGTTGCAGCGACTCGGAATACAAGCGGAGGTCACCCTCGACATCGATAAACGTCTTCCGGTACAGGGCGGCCTGGGTGCCGGCTCCGCGAACGCGGTCGCTGCGCTGCTTGGTCTGGAGCGCGAGCTTGGCGTCGCGCTTCCTGCTTCAGAGCGGCTGGCGCTCGCGGCGGAGGTAGGTTCGGATGTGCCGCTGTTTCTGCTTGGGGGAACGGTGCTTGGTGTCGATCGCGGGCAGCAGGTCTATCCTTTGCCGGATTTTGCTGCTGTGCACTGTGTTGTGGCTGTGCCCTCCGTTGGAGTTAGTACAGCGCAGGCTTTCAGGGATTTGGACGCCAGGGGTGGGGGGCGAAGCACAAGACAGCAGACAGTAGACAATAGACAGGCAAGCCCTCAGGGGCTGACGCCCCATATTGCAGAGATGGACGATAGCGACGCTGGAGCCCAGCCCCCTCAAAGCGATGATGGACTAAGCGATGTCGGGAAGAGTGGTACTGGCGGCAGGCGGACCGGGCAAGGCGACTCCGCTTTGACTTTTGCACAGGCGACCGATAGACTCGAAGAGTTGAGCCGCGTCTATGCCGGTGTCTTTACGACATCCGGTGTTGAGCCTGGCGCCCCTTCTGGGGGCACAACCGGTATCACTGGCAGGACCAGTGGTCGGGCTGAAGACCCTCTCTTCACGCTTGTCCGCACCGGGATTGAGAACGACTTTGAAGAAGTCGCTTTCTCGCAGCATCCCTCCTTGCGTTCAATCAAGCGTGATTTAGCGGGTGAAGGTCCTTCGAGTGCGCTGTATGCGTCGCTTTCGGGATCGGGTTCAGCGTTGTTCGGGCTTTACCGGTCCGAATCTGACGCAGTTGCCGCTCAACAGCGTGTCCAGAACAACGGTATCAGCGGGATCCAGGCTCTTTTGACAAAGATTCTGCCGCGGCCGGAGTACTGGGCAAGCATGTTCGCAGAGTAAGACGTTTTACTGGGCGATCGACTAACGGTAGGTCATCTGCCTTTGACGCAGACAGTCCAGGTTCGAATCCTGGTCGCCCAACCACACAGTCGGTCGCGGAGACGGTAAGCCGAGCGAACAAACCTGACTCGTCACGGCACAGTGCGCCATGCGAGCGGGTGATTCAGGGAACTTCAGATTTTGAGCGGCAACACAAGCTTGCCGTCAGAGATTTTGGCAATGCCCGCCGAGTTTCATCACGCGGGAGCAGCAGAAGTTAGAAGTAACTGCGAAGAAGATGTCGCAGGGTTTCAGAAGAACCGCAGTCGCAACACGCTTTACCCCGGTGCAGCAAACAAGTGCCGGTTGCCAATCCGAGCAGGACGCAACAGAACTCATCAATAGGTCAACCAGCCTTTGGAGGTTCCGCAGTGAGCGAAACGAAGTCGACGGGTTCTTCCCCGAGTTTGACTACAAACGGTTCCGGAAGCGCGGCCCAGGCCGCCAACATCGTAGATGATCCGGAATCTCTGAGGCGGCCGCCGGAGTTCACATTAACTCCCGCGCCTGCCTCGGGCGCAAAGCCGGCAGGGGAGAAAAAACGCCCCTCCAAGCTAAGCGAGGACAAGCACTTCAAGATCTTCTCCGGCTCGGCGAACCGGCCGTTGGCGGAGGAGATCTGCAAATTTTTAGGGGTGGCCGTCGGTGAAACGCGCTTGCAGCGCTTTTCAGATGGCGAAGTCCACTTCCAGCTCCTTGAAAACGTGCGCGGCTCGGACGTATTCGTCGTCCAGCCCACCTGCTTCCCGGTCGACCAGAATCTGGTTGAACTGCTGATCATGATGGACGCGCTTCGCCGCGCTTCCGCAGGCCGCATCACCGTCGTGGTTCCGTACTACGGCTACGCGCGGCAAGATCGCAAAGATCGCCCGCGTGTCGCGATTACCTCAAAGCTCGTCGCTGACCTTCTGGTCACCGCCGGCGCAAATCGAGCGCTCTTCGTCGATCTCCACGCGGCGCAGATTCAGGGCTTCTTCAACATCCCAGTCGACCATCTCTTCGCTTCACCAGTCCTCGTCGGCTATTTCCGCGATCTTCAGCTTCCGAACCTCACCGTTGTGAGCCCCGATGCCGGCGGCGTGGAGCGTGCGAGGTTCTTTGCGAAGAAGCTTGAAGCTCCGCTGGCCATCGTTGACAAGCGCCGGACAGACATCAACGTCACCGAAGTGATGAACGTCATCGGTGATGTGAAGGGCCGGACCTGCCTCATCCTCGACGACATTGTCGACACGGCTGGAACGCTGGTGAAGACTGCAGAAACCTTGTTGGATCAGGGGGCAGACGCAGTCTATGCGTGCGCTTCGCACGCTGTGCTTTCGGGCCCGGCGGTGGAGCGGATCAAGACCTCACGCCTCAAGGAACTAGTCGTCAGCAACTCAATTCCGCTGACCGCAGCCGCGCAAGAAGTTGGCAAGATCAAGGTGCTTTCCGTCGCCGGACTTTTGGGCCGCGCGATTGAAAGCATTCACATGGAGACGTCGGTGTCGACACTCTTCAATTAACGCAGTGAATAGTGAGCAGTGAATAGTGAACAAAGCTGCTGCTTAGGCACCGCAAATATTTGTAGTAAGCGCAGTATCTAACTCGCGGCAAAGCCGCAAAGGGAGTGAAGCAGCAAACAGGCGATAGGAATAGTTTGTTCACTATTCACTTCTCACTGTTCACTGCCTTTCACGCCCGAAAGGAAAACAATGGCAGACAAGAAAACAATTCAAGCGGTCGTCGCAACTCCCCGCACCGGCACGTTCAACAAGAACCATGCACGCCGCGTGCGCGTTTCAGGCCTGATTCCCGCTGTGGTTTACGGCGCTGGACAGCCTTCGGTTGCGGTGACAGTTGACCCCAAGGTCATCACCAAGATTTTGTACTCGGAGTCCGGTCACAACACGATTTTCGACCTCACGATGGAAGGCTCCGGCCCCGCTAAGGCGATGATCGTCGACTGGCAGAACGAGCCTATCAAGGGTAAGCTGCTGCACATCGACCTCAAGCGTATCGCGATGGACAAGATGATGCGCGTGTCCGTTCCCGTGCAGCTGGTGGGAACCTCGACCGGCGTGCGCGCGCAGGGCGGTGTGATGAACCAGGTCATGCACGAAGTGGAAATTGAGTGCCTGCCAACCAACATCCCGAGCCACATCGATGTCGACGTCACGAACCTCGAAGTTAACGGCTACATCCACATCTCCGATCTGCCGCATAACGAGACGATGAAGTTCATCGGCGAAGAGAATGCCGTCGTCGCGCACGTTGCAGTGCCGCGCGAAGAAGCGGAGACTGAGCCTGTTGCCGGCGCTGCTGAGCCGGAAGTTGTGAAGAAGGGCAAGCAGGATGCGGCAGCCGCGCCTGATGCTGGTGCCGGCGAGAAGAAGAAGTAGTTGCGCTGCAGACAGTAGACAGGAAGACAGTAGACAGAAATGCCGAACATACAAACTGTCTACCCTCTACTGTCTACCGTCTCGCTCGTCACCATTGGTGAAGAGCGATGAAGCTGATCGTTGGTCTTGGCAATCCGGGTCCGGAATACACATGGACGCCGCACAACGCGGGCTTCATGGCGGTGGACCGGATCGCCGGGATTTGCGATGTACAGCTTTCCAACTTTCGCGGCAGAGCCATGACCGCGAAGGCAAGACTGATGGGACATGAAGTCCTGCTGGCTGAGCCGGCAACCTTCATGAACCTGAGCGGGCTTTCGGTGAAGGCGCTGCTCGATGAGTTGGAACTCGAAGTGAAGGATTTGATCGTCCTCTACGACGAGCTGGCATTTCCGCTGGGCACGTTGCGTTTGGCGCAGCGCGGCTCGGCAAACGGGCACAACGGAGTGAAGTCGATCTCCGGGGTGCTTGGTACGGAAGAATGGATGCGCGTTCGGATCGGCGTTGGGAAACCAGCGCTCGCCGATGGCCGGGAAGTGAAAGCAGGTGGCAAGGATTACCTGCTTACTCCCATGCGAAAGGCCGAGCTCGCAACCATGGGAGATGTATTAGACATCGCGGTACGCGCTGTCGAGCGGTGGTTAGCCGAAGGGCCGGCTGCCGCGATGAATGAGTTCAACAGGAAGGAAGACAGCAGACAGTAGACAGGAAGACAGCCAAAAGCAAGGAAACTGTCTCACTGTCTACCGTCTACTGTCTCTCTCAATCCAAACCGACGACGGCAGCATTGCCTTCGCGGTGCGGGCAGAACCCGCAGAAAGAAGTAATACATGGATTCCCTAAGCCGCAGTTACGAAATCATGTTCATCGTGCGTCCTGACGTCGATGAAGCTGAAATTGAGAAGATCATCGAGACCTTCTCGGGCTACGTCACCACAGGTGGCGGCACCGTGAAGAATGTCGAAAAGATGGGCCGCCGCCGCCTCGCATACACCGTGCGCAAGTTCAACGACGGCATTTACATTTTGCTGATCGTGGATTCGCCCGCATCGTTGATCTCTGAAATCGAGCGCCGCCTCCGCGTCAGCGAGCAGGTGATCAAGTTCATCACCGTGCGCACGGACGAAGAAGAGAAGCGCGTTGCCAAGATCAAGAAGCATCGCGATGCTCACGTGAAGCGCAGCGCACAGCCGCAGGCAAGTGCCGAAAGCATCGACGCACCGACACCCGCTCCTCAGCCCGAAGCTGCCGCGGTTCCGGCACACGCGGAAGAAGCAGAGCCCGTGGCAGCAGCGCAGGCGTAAAGGCAGACAGTAGACGGTAGAAGGGTAGACAGAAGACAACTACCTTTTTCAGGCGAATGCAACGCTGCAATGCACTTCCAACGGCTTCGAAAGAAGCCTAGTCCAGAGGCTCCAAAGCGGGCCTGGAGTGCAGGGCGGCAGAACCGGCGAAACGCGCGAGCGCTTCGCACCAAAGGATGAATCAACATGGCTGACGAAACACAGAATCAAGCTCCGACTCCAGCGGCTGCTCCGGCAACCTCTGGTCCTTCTGGCTCCTCGGACCGCGGTCCCCGCCCGGGCGGCCCACGTCCTCCGCGCACCGGCGGTCCTGGTGGACCCGGCGGCGCAGGCGGCCGCAAGTTCTTCCGCCGCAAGAAGGTCTGCAAGTTCACGGTAGAAAAGATCGATACGATCAGCTACCGCGATGTGCGCCTGCTGCAGCAGTTTGTGTCCGACCGCGGCAAGATCATTCCTCGCCGCTTGACGGGTACAACCGCGCCCTTTCAACGCAAGCTGACTCGCGCGATCAAGCAGGCTCGCGCAATTGCTCTGCTGCCCTACGCCGCCAAGTACTAGTGCCGATCAAGGTGCGTGATCTGATCAAGATGGTGGAACGCGATGGCTGGCAGCTTGAAAGAATTGCTGGAAGCCATCGCCACTACCGCCATCCGGTAAAGCCAGGGTTGGTCACCATACCTGGTCATCCATCGGATGTTTTGCCAATTGGCACGGAGAAGAGTGCAATGAGGCAGGCAGGACTGGAGAGGAAGAAATGAACGGTTATTGGGTGATATACGAAAAATCGTCCACCGGTTATGGCGCCTATGTTCCCGATCTACCTGGCTGTATCACAACGGGCAAAACTCTTGAAGACACGCAGGCGAATATGCAGGAAGCCATTACCGGTCACTTGGCCATAATGCGCGAATACGGGGACCCCATTCCAACACCCACAACAGTAGCGGAATGTGTTCCCATCCCCGCAAGTGATTCTGAAGTCACGGCGGCATAGGAGAAGGTTATGGAAGTCATTCTGAAAGAAGACATCAACAAGCTGGGCCACCGCGGCGACGTGGTGAAGGTCGCTGACGGCTACGGCCGCAACTACCTGCTGCCCGGCAAGCTGGCCATTGAGGCTACCTTGGCAAACAAGGTCGTCATCGAGCAGATGAAGGCGTCAGCCATCCGCAAGTCTGCGGGCGAAAAAGCCGGCGCGGACGAGTTGGGTGCGAAGCTCAACGAGCTTGTGCTCACGTTCGAGCGCAAGTCCGGCGACAGCGGCCAGCTGTTCGGTTCGGTCACCTCGGCCGACATTGCGCACGAGCTCGAAGCACAGGGCTTTAGCATTGACCGTCGCAAGATCCATCTGGAAGAGCCGCTGAAAACCGTCGGCGAGTTTCATGTGCCGGTCAAGCTGCATCGCGAAGTCACCAGCCACGTGCAGGTGAACGTCAAGAGCGATGCTCCTGAGCGCACGGAAGCCGCGGGGCAGGCGGACGACGACACCGTGTTCAAGTCCACCTATACGGGTGAGCTGGACGGCGACGACCGCTACTGAGCAATGCTGAGGTCCGGCAACGGCGCTCCGTCTCTGCGGGGTGCCGTTTTTGCGTAAGTGAGCAAGTGCATACACAGCCACGTCAGATGAGCCACATGCTAGTCACCGTCAGCCTGAAGGAAGTGAAGAACCGCGATATTCTCTGCTGCAAGCAAAGGACTTTCTTGCGCGGTTGAGTCGCTAAGGTGCGCCTAGAGCAGAACGGAGGTTCTTCGGCTGCGGCTCAGAACGACGACCGTATGCGGTGCGCAGACTACTCGTACTTCAGCGTGGTCACCGGATCGAGCTTTGCTGCGCGTGTTGCCGGCAGCACGCCGAAGATCACGCCCACAAGTACGGATGTGGAAAGCGCGATGACTGCGCTCCAGATGGTGATGGGGATGGCGATATTGGTGAAGAGGCGGACGCTTAGCGGCAGAGCCAGGCCGAGCATTGTCCCGACAAAGCCGCCGCTCAGCGACAAGAACACGGCTTCGGTGAGGAACTGCATGAGAATTTCGCGCCTTGTTGCGCCGAGGGCCTTGCGGATACCAATTTCCTTTATGCGCGACTGCACGTTGGCCAGCATGGAGTTCATGATGCCGACGCCGGATACCACCAGCGTAATTGCGGAGGCAAGCGTGAGCACAACCGTGAGCATGGTCGCGATGACGCCCATGACGCCGAGTACCTGCGTCAGCGTGAAGGCGGTGAAGACGCTAGTCGGACGATGGCGCAACGTGATGATTTTGCTGATGCGCCGCGAGGCAGGCTCGACATCGGCTGAATCGCCGACCGTGAAGAAGATCTGCTTCACCGTGTTTGTGCCTGTGAAGTAGCGGGCGACGGCGTAGGGAACGAGCAGCGTCTGGTCAGAGACTTCCGACATGCCGAATGTCTCGATGCTTTCCTTGAAGACGCCGATCACGGTAAAGGGGATCCCCTTGATGCTGATCGTTTTATCGATCGCGTCTCCGTAGGAGCCGTAGAGTGCGAGTGCAAGCGGCGCAACCACGACGGCTACCTGGGCGTGCGTGGAGGCGTCCTGGTCATCGAAGAATCGGCCAGCCAAGACCTTCAGATTGCGGACCTGTTTGTATTGCGGGCTGACGCCGAGCAGAATCGCGTTCTTGGTGATGCCCCCGGGCATCGACAGGCTTTCGTGGTCTTCCAGCATGGGAGAGCTCGCGACAATGCCGGGCACCTGCTCGAGCACAGCGTCCATGTCTTCGCGGGTCATGTAGTCGGGCGTGCTGACGTTGTCCGGCCCGGGCGTGCTGCCGCCCACGTACTGCATTTCGATCATGTTCGGACCGATGCTGGCGATCTGGCTCAGCGCGAACTGCCTGCCGGTGAGGCCGAGCGTCGCGACGAGGATGACCGAAGCCGAACCAATGACCATGCCGAGCATGGTGAGCAGGAAGCGGCCTTTGCTCGCGCGGAAACTATCCAACGCCTGCTGTGCAATCTCGCTGAATGCAAGCGAGGTGCCCGCGCTGCGCAACGTGCTTTCAAATGTCCTGGCGTTGGAGCGCGCCGTGATCTTCGGAGCGGTGGCGCTGACCGGATTGGAGATCGTTGTCGACACGCGTGCGGCTCTTTCCATTCTAGGCGTCTCGCCCCGTAGGCGATGCGGGTAGCTGTTTAGATGGTACGCAAACGCAGATGGGCGCAGATTCCTCTGCGCCCATCCTTGTATATCAAGATTCCTTCGAACAATCGGAGGCTGCGGCTCAGAAGGCTGATCAAGTCCTCACAGGATCGCCCGTAGCTGAGCCGTGATCCAAACCCTGGTGCACTTTGATCCAAAGAGTCTCCGGCTCTACTTCGAAGCGACCTTGTCCCCGACCTTGACACCGGATCCGCTGAAGTTGCCGATAGCGGAGCCTGAGTCCACGCTGGTGATGGTCACCGTGCCGATTTGCGAATCAAGAGAACGAAGCGGCTTGCCGGTAGCGGGGTCTTTGATCACGCGGCCGGCCCGCATTACGTTGAGCGTGTCGCCGACCAGAACCCCGGCGTTTGCCCCGACATTGAGTACAAGCTCGTTTCCGGACACATCGGCCACCAGGCCAGAGACCGTCATATGTGGGGTTTCGGTGGCGGGGAGAATCGCTGCCTTGGCATCGAGCAGGGCGCCAAGTTGTGCCACAGAGCCACGCACTGCTTCGCCGATGATCGTTTGACCGAAGTTGGAGCTGCCCATGTTTACGCCGCCACCTCCGCCGTTCCAACCGCTGCCTCCCCCGCCAAGCATGTTGGACCCGGTGCGTTGTGAACTTCCAACACCGGTGACTGAGGCAAGCACCTCGCCGGTGTTTACGTCGACCAGCCTGGCAGTGATGGCGACTGTCGCCTTCGCTTTCTGCACACCGAGCGAGCCGAGGCCGTAATGACCGAGCGAAGAACCGATGCCACCAGCGCCTTTGTTGCTGTCATCCCGACCAAATTGCGTGATGTCGCCGATGATGATCGCGTCCACACCGAGCAGCTTTCCGATTTTTGCGGCGGAACTTGTGTCGGCTCGATTCGAGTTGGAGAAGTTCTGCTCGGTAAGCAGCTTGCTCATCGCCTGCCGTTCGATGACGCGATAGGTGCCATCATTCACCAGCTTGTCGATCACCAGATCGCTGATGCCTTTGCCGATGTCCTGGTTGGTGCCAAAGATTGCCTGGACGCTGGTGGCAACGGTCGCGTAGTTAAAGTCGAGCACAGCGACCTTGCGGCGCGCAGCGAATGGTATTGCGGGTGGTGGAGGAGGTGGCGCAGCCCCCTGCTTCTGGGCCGGGGCAGGCAGAAAGGGTAACAGCAACAGAGTAAGAAGAGCTAGACGGTGGCGCATTGATGTGACTCCTGAGGATTGTTCACGCTGATGCCGCGCAAACGAGGTTCAACTTAGTGCCCGAGAAACTTCTCCAGTGTCGAGAGCTCGATCTCGGCTTTATCCAGATTGCGTGTCGCACCGGCAGCGTTTCCGCGGCCGAGATTGTCATGTGCGGCATTGAGATATCCGTCCATGCGTGACTCCGCTGATTCGATATCGCCGCGCATGCCCAGGCCGGAAGCTTCCTGCTGATTGCGTATCTGCGCGACGCCGCGCTTGGCTGTATTCGCGCGTGCCGTGGTCTGCATGAGGCGTTCTTCGGCCTGGTCGATCTCGGCGGCGTTGGCGGCGGCAGGGGGCGTTGCAGGCGCAGGGGATCCAGTCTCCGGAGCGCTCGTCATCTGGCCGGGATGTGGCGTGGTGGTCGCTGTCGCTGCGTGCGTGCGCGGAAGCGGAGAGCTGTTCGGGGTGGGGATCGAACCTTGCGATGCTGATGGTGTCATGGCGGGGGTAGTCGAGGCCGGCGGCTTAACGAATCCCTGCGCGGGCGTTTGGGTCGTCGGCGCCGTTGCCGGCGTCGCGTTCACGGTC
>CAJCIP010000064.1 GCA_903970445.1 Verrucomicrobia bacterium Tous-C9LFEB
ACTTCGCTCAGGGTGCGGAATGACGAGCAGTCATTTGTGGCTGAAAAGCGCGGACGGCTGTGGCGCTGCGGGCGAATGCGGGATCCTTCGACTCCGCTTCCACCCCATGCGAGCGAGCTCGATGGGGACCCCGGCTGCGCTTCGCTCAGGATGACAGGGTTGGAAGTGGTGGCTGACACTGGCAAGAAGCAGATTCCTCCGCTGCGCTGCGGAATGACAACCAAGAAATTCGTCAAGCAAAGAACTGCCCAGCCCACGGAAAGCGGCAGGGCCGAGGCCCTGCCGTTTCTTGTGTGCCGCCAGCAATTGTTGTCACCTCAGAGAAAAGCAGATTCCCTTCGGGAATGACAACCAAGAAGCATGCCCGCTTATTCGGCGGCGGCCAATTCTTCCTGTTCGCCTTCCATGCGCATCTGTTCGAGTTCGCGCTCTTCGGCTTCGTGGGCTTCCTGGACTTCGGCCTGGATCTGGGCTGCCGCTTCTTCCAGCTCTGGGGAGAGCGAGACGTTGCGGTAGTACTCCATACCCGTGCCGGCCGGGATGAGGCGACCGACGATGACGTTTTCCTTGAGGCCGCGCAGCGTGTCGATGGAGCCGTTGATGCTGGCTTCGGTGAGCACGCGGGTGGTCTCCTGGAAGCTTGCCGCCGAGATGAAGCTGTCGGTGGAAAGCGACGCCTTGGTGATGCCGAGCAGCAGCGGACGGCCAATGGCCGGGCGGCCGCCTTCGATCAGCACACGCTGATTTTCTGCGTTGAAGCGGAAGCGGTCGATCTGCTGTTCGAGCAGGAAGTTGGTGTCGCCGACTTCCTCGATCTTCACCCAACGAAGCATCTGGCGGACGATCGTCTCAATGTGCTTGTCCGAAATGGACACGCCCTGGAGGCGATAGACTTCCTGGATTTCGTTGACGAGATAGATCTGCAGCTCGCGCTCGCCGAGGACATCGAGGATGTCATGCGGGTTGCGTGGGCCGTCGATCAGCGCGTCACCGGCACGGAGGCGTTCGCCTTCCTGCACGTTGACGTAGACGCCGCGAGGAACGCTGTATTCCTCTTCCTGACCGTTGTCGGCAGTGACGTAGACCTTGCGCTGTCCCTTGGAGACATCGCCGAAGCGAACGACACCATCGATGCGCGAGATGATCGCCGGATCGCGGGGCTTGCGTGCCTCGAAGAGCTCGACGACTCGCGGTAGACCGCCCGTGATGTCCTTGGTACGGGTGGTTTCTCGCGGGATCTTCGCGAGCACCTCGCCGGGCGTGACTTCCTGGCCGTCTTCAACCATGAGGTACGCACGCGACGGCATGAGGTAGCGCTTGGACTTGCCGGCAGCATCCTTGATCAGGATGGTTGGCTGACGCTTTTCATCGGAGGAGTCGGCAACCACGAGACGGGACAGGCCGGTAACCTCGTCAATTTCTTCATTGACGGTGATGCCTTCCTGCAGGTCCTTGAACTGCACGGTTCCCGAGATTTCCGTGAGGATGGAGAAGGTGTACGGATCCCACTCGCCGAGCAGGTCTCCCTGCTTGACAGCTTGTCCGTCTTCTACACGGAGCTTTGCGCCGTAGACGATAGCGTAACGCTCCTTTTCACGGCCCTTCTCGTCGATGATGGCCATCGATCCCGAGCGGTTGAAGGCAACGAGGCCGCCTTCCTTCGCGCGGACAGTGGTGAGGTTGATGAAGTGCACCTTACCGGTGTTCTTCGCTTCAAGATGCGAAGCGTCCTGCACGCGGGAAGCGGTGCCGCCGACGTGGAACGTACGCATCGTGAGCTGAGTTCCGGGCTCGCCGATGGACTGGGCTGCGATGACGCCGCAGGCTTCGCCCATTTCCACCATCTTGCCGGAGCCGAGGTTACGGCCATAGCAGAGGATGCAGCAACCGCGCTTGGATTCGCAGGTGAGCACGGAGCGAATTTTGACGCGCTCGATGCCCGCAGCCTGAACTGCCGCAGCCTTGTCTTCGTCGATTTCGTCATTCACCTCGACGATGGTCTTGCCCTCGAAGTCCTTGAGCTTCTCAAGTGTGACGCGGCCGATGATGCGGTCGCGCAACGGCTCGATGATCTCGCCTGCTTCGATGATCGGCATCACGTAGATGCCTTCGACTGTGCCGCAATCGTGCTCGGAGATGATGACATCCTGCGCGACGTCGACGAGACGACGGGTGAGGTAACCAGAGTCGGCAGTCTTGAGCGCCGTGTCGGCCAGACCCTTACGAGCGCCGTGGGTCGAGATGAAGTACTCGAGCACGGTGAGACCCTCGCGGAAGTTGGCTTTGATGGGCGACTCGATGATTTCGCCGGAAGGCTTGGCCATAAGACCGCGCATGCCGGAGAGCTGACGAATCTGCTGCTTGGAACCACGGGCACCGGAGTCGGCCATGATGTAGATCGGGTTCATGGCTCCTTCCTTGTCCGCGCGCTTCATGTTGTTGAACATTTCGTCGGCGACGCGGTCGGTGATGCCGGACCACAGCTGCGTGACCTTGTTCGAGCGCTCCAGGTTAGTGATGGAGCCTTCGAGGTACTGCTGTTGCAGCGTGATGACCTGCTTTTCCGCGTCGGCAACGGTGGTGTACTTCGATGCCGGAATGACCATGTCGTCCAGACCGACGGAGAGACCCGAACGCGTGGCGTATTGGAAACCAAGCTCCTTGATCTTGTCGAGGGTGTGCACGGTGGTTTCGAGACCGAGGTTGAGGTACAGGTAGTTGATGAGCTGGCCGATGCCCTTCTTCTTGAGAAGGCCATTGACGTACGGCATCGCGTCCGGCAGACGATCGTTCAGGATGGCGCGGCCGACTGTGGTGTTGATGAATTGCTTGTTGAACTCCACTGCTTCGGTGTGCGTGAGGTCCTGATCGTCATACGCGGTCGTCATGTCGAGCACGGGACCGTTGTAACGAAGGCGGATCGGCGTGAGGGTTTCCACTTGCTTGGCTTCGAGCGCCATTAGCACTTCTTCGATGTTCGCGAAGACGCGTCCTTCACCCTTCGCGCCAACCTTGGCCTTGGTCAGGTAGTAGAGACCGAGGACGAGATCCTGCGTTGGAACGGTGATGGGCTGGCCGGACGCCGGCGACAGAATATTGTGCGAGGCAAGCATCAGCACGGAAGCTTCAATCTGCGCTTCAGGGCTGAGCGGGATGTGCACGGCCATCTGGTCACCGTCGAAGTCGGCGTTAAAGGCGGTGCAGACCAGCGGATGAATCTTGATGGCCTTGCCTTCGACGAGCACGGGCTCAAACGCCTGGATGCCAAGGCGGTGAAGCGTCGGTGCGCGGTTCAACAGGACGGGATGGTCCTTGATGACCTCTTCGAGGATGTCCCAGACGATGGGCTCCTGCATTTCCACCATTTCTTTGGCTTGCTTGATGGTGGTGCAGTGGCCGGTCTGTTCGAGGCGGTGATAGATGAACGGCTTGAAGAGCTCGAGCGCCATCTTCTTGGGAAGGCCGCACTGGTGCAGCTTCAGTTCCGGACCGACGACGATGACCGAACGGCCGGAATAGTCGACGCGCTTGCCGAGCAAGTTCTGACGGAAGCGGCCCTGCTTGCCCTTGAGGGTGTCGGAGAGTGACTTCAGCGGACGGTTGTTTGCGCCACGCAACACGCGGCCACGACGGCCGTTGTCGAACAGCGCGTCCACGGCTTCCTGTAGCATGCGCTTTTCGTTACGCACGATGACCTCAGGCGCATGGAGATCCATGAGCTTCTTGAGGCGGTTGTTGCGGTTGATCACGCGGCGATACAGATCGTTGAGATCGGATGTCGCGAAGCGGCCACCATCCAGCGGCACGAGCGGGCGAAGCTCAGGCGGGATCACAGGGATCACGTCGAGAATCATCCACTGCGGCTTGTTGTCGGACTTGCGGAAGGCTTCGACAACCTTCAGGCGCTTGGAATACTTGAGCTTCTTCTGGAGCGAAGTCTCGGTCTTCATGCGCTCGCGGAGCTCGATGGCGAGTTCCTGGATCTTGACGCGCTTGAGGAGTTCCTTAATTGCTTCCGCACCCATCATGGCCTTGAAGCCGGAGGGGCGGTATTGCTGGTCGAGTTCGCGGAAGCGGTTTTCGTCCTTGATGACTTCGCGTTCCTTTACGGGAGCGTCGCCCGGATCGACGACTACGTAGCTTTCGAAGTAGAGAACAGCTTCGAGTTCACGGAGCGAGATGTCGAGCAGGTGGCCGATGCGCGACGGCAGGCCCTTGAAGAACCAGACGTGCGAGCAGGGCGAAGCGAGTTCGATGTGGCCGAGGCGTTCGCGACGGACCTTGGACAGTGTGACTTCAACACCGCACTTGTCGCAGATCACGCCGCGGTGCTTCATGCGCTTGTACTTGCCGCAGAGGCATTCCCAATCGGTGATCGGTCCAAAGATGCGCGCGCAGAACAGGCCGTCACGTTCCGGCTTGAACGTGCGGTAGTTGATGGTTTCCGGCTTGGTGACTTCACCGTGTGACCACGAGCGGATCTTCTCGGGGGAAGCGAGCTGGATCTTGATAGCGTCGAAGTCGGTGATGGGACCGGTTTGTTCGAATGGGCTGGAGCGGAACATAGGTTAGCGTCTCCGTTGTGGCAGTCAGCTTCTGGCTACTAGCCTCTAGCTATTCGCTAGAAGCTCCTGCGGTTAGTAAGTTCTTGCGGTCACTCTCGGCGGATCGCTTTACCGTGGTTCTGGTGCTGTTGCGCTTTTGTCTTCGATTGTCTTGCCCGTGCGGGCGATGTCGCTTGGATCTATGAGTCGGGCCTTCAGCCCTTGTACTTTTATTACTGCTGACCTAGGGCTTCGCTTCGCTACGCCCTAGGCTGGTATAAATCGGGCCTTCGGCCCTGAAACGTGTTTTCTCCGGGAAGTGTCCGGGCTAAAGCCCGGACCTACCGTTTTCGCTCAGCTTTCCTGATTGCCACTCTCGAAAGGTGAAGCAGGTTCCCTTCGAGAATGACAACCAGAAAAGCAAGAGCACATTCGTTAGTCGGCTACGGCGAGTTCCGGAATGGCGGGAACGCCTTCCGTTTCGCCTGCTGCGTTGAGGTTGCGCTTCACGAGTTCCACGTCCAGGCAGAGCGACTGCAGTTCGCGGATGAGCACGTTGAACGACTCAGGCACACCCGGCTCGATGGCTGCTTCGCCCTTGACGATCGCCTCGTAAATCTTCGTACGTCCAAAGACGTCATCCGACTTCGCGGTGAGCAGTTCCTGCAGGATGTATGCGGCGCCGTATGCTTCGAGCGCCCACACTTCCATTTCGCCGAAGCGCTGTCCGCCGAACTGTGCCTTACCACCCAGCGGCTGCTGCGTGATGAGCGAGTACGGTCCGATCGAGCGTGCGTGGATCTTGTCGTCGACAAGATGGCTCAGCTTGAGCATGTAGATGTAGCCGACTGTTACCGGCTGCTCAAACTCTTCGCCTGTCATGCCATCGACCAGAGCGGACTTGCCGGATGAGGGCAGGCCAGCGGCTGCGAGCAGCGCCTTGATCTCGGATTCCTTTGCGCCATCGAACACGGCGGTGCCGAACCAGATGCCGCGGCCCATGCCCTTGGCGACGCGCAGTGTCTGCTCGTCGTCGAGGTTGAGAAGTTGGTTGAGTGCAGCCGTGTCCTTGAACGCATCGCGGAAGATGGCGCGAACGCTTTCGGCTTCCTGGTTCTGCGCGGCAAGCTCGGCGACTTTCTTACCAAGTGTGTGCGCAGCCCAGCCGAGATGCGTTTCGAGAATCTGTCCGACGTTCATACGCGAAGGCACGCCGAGCGGGTTCAGAACGATTTCGACCGGCGTTCCATCGGGGAGATACGGCATATCTTCTTCCGGCAGAATGCGAGCGATGACGCCCTTGTTACCGTGACGGCCGGCCATTTTGTCACCGACTGACAGCTTGCGCTTCATGGCGATGTAGACCTTGACCATCTTGATGACGCCAGGCGAAAGCTCATCGCCCTTGGACATCTTGCTGATCTTCTCGTTGGTGATCTTGCGCAGTACGTCGATCTGACGAGAGGTCATCTCCTCGATCTCGTCAATCTGCTCGTTCACGCGCGGGTCCTTGTCGGCGTAACGAATACGCTTCAGGTTGCGTGTAGAGATCAGCTCGATGGTTTCGCGGTCGAGGATGTCGCCCTTGGTGAGCAGCTTCTTGTTGGTGCGCTCGTCGTGCAGATCGATCTGCACTTCCTTCGCGCCCAGGATGCTTTCAAGACGCTTGAGGCGTTCGTCGGTGAGGATTCGAATTTCATCGGCGAGGTTACGCTCGAGCTTCTCGATCATTTCCTGCTCAATTTGTAAAGCCCGCTGATCCTTTTCCTGGCCTTTGCGCGAGAAGATGCGAACGTCAACGACGGTACCTTCGATGCCTGGAGGGCACGTCAGCGAAGCGTCGCGAACATCGCCGGCCTTTTCACCGAAGATCGCGCGAAGCAGTTTCTCTTCCGGCGTCAACTGGGTTTCGCCCTTGGGCGTTACCTTGCCGACGAGGATGTCGTTGTGGCTGATCTTGGCGCCGATGCGGATGATGCCCGACTCGTCCAGATCACGCAGAGCGTGCTCGGAGACGTTCGGAATATCACGCGTGATTTCTTCCGGCCCAAGCTTCGTGTCGCGCGCTTCGATTTCGAATTCCTCGATGTGGATCGAGGTGTAGTAGTCCTCGCGGACCAGCTTTTCCGAGATCAGAATTGCGTCTTCGAAGTTGTAACCGCGCCACGGCATGAAGGCCACAAGCACGTTGCGGCCAAGGCCAAGCTCGCCCTGCTCCGTGCAAGGACCGTCAGCAATGACGGTTCCTTTCAGCACGCGGTCGCCCTTGCGAACGATCGGCTTCTGATTGATGCAGGTGTTCTGGTTCGAGCGCTTGAACTTGGTGAGCGTATAGATGTCGGAACCAACCTCACGCGACAACTGCGTGGGGTGGTGCTCGCCTTCGACGCGCACGATGATGCGCTCGGAGTCGACCGAATCCACAATGCCGTTACGCTTGGCAAGGATCACGGCGCCTGAGTCGCGCGCGGTGACGCCTTCCATGCCAGTGCCGACGAAAGGAGCTTCGGCAACAAGCAGCGGAACAGACTGACGCTGCATGTTCGCACCCATCAGCGCACGGTTCGCATCGTCATGCTCCAGGAACGGAACAAGCGAGGCGGCCACAGACACGAGCTGCTTCGGCGAGACGTCGACGTAGTCAACTTCTCCCTTGGGCACGAGAACGAAGTTGCCCTGACGACGAGCGTTGACGAGGTCTTCTACGATTGCGCCGTTTTCATCGAGGTCGATGTTGGCCTGCGCGATCGTGTGACGGTCTTCTTCCCATGCGGACAGATAGAAGCTGAATGGCTCGAAATCAACCGCGCGCTTTGAGTCTTTCTTAAGCTGCTTGTTGAGCTTGCTGCCTTCGTTGATTTCGATGGAGTCGCCCTGGCGCATGCCAGACTCACCCGCATTTGAAACAGCAACGTAGTCCAGCACCTTGCCGTCCTTGACACGGCGGTACGGCGACTCAATGAAGCCGTACTCGTTGATGCGTGCAAAGCACGACAACGACGAAATAAGACCGATGTTCGGTCCTTCCGGCGTTTCAATCGGGCAGATGCGGCCGTAGTGCGTGGGGTGAACGTCGCGAACTTCGAAGCCTGCGCGCTCACGCGACAGACCGCCAGGCCCAAGGGCCGACAGGCGGCGCTTGTGCGTGATTTCTGAAAGCGGGTTGGTCTGATCCATGAACTGCGAGAGCTGCGACGAACCGAAGAACTCGCGGATCGCCGCCATCACGGGCTTGGCGTTGATCAGGTCATGCGGCATCGCTGTCGACATTTCCTGATACACGCTCATCTTTTCCTTGATGGCGCGCTCCATGCGAACCAGGCCGATGCGGAACTGGTTCTCCATGAGTTCGCCGACCGCGCGAACGCGGCGGTTGCCAAGGTGATCGATGTCATCGACCATGCCAATGTTCTTGCGTAGCTTCAGCAGGTACTTGATCGTGCCGTAGAAGTCGTCCGGCGTGAGGGTGCGCTTGTCGAGGCCAGACGCATCCTGGTTCTCGTAGAGCTTGATGTTGAACTTCAGGCGACCTACACGCGAGAAGTCGTACTTGCGCGGATCGAAGAACATGCCTTCGAAGAGTGCAGTCGCGGTGTCGAGCGTTGGCGGGTCGCCCGGACGCAGCTTGCGGTAGATCTCAATGAGAGCTTCCTCAGGCTTGCGAACGGAGTCGCGGCGCAGGGTGTTGGAGATGATGTTGCCGACGTCGTCGCGCTCTGGAAAGAACACTTCAAGCGTGGTGACCCCGGTCTGCATAATCTTGTGCAGCTTGTCGGCGGTGAGTTCGGCGTTTGCTTCGTACAGCAGCTCGCCCGTTGTCATGTCGACAACGTCAGCGGCAAGCATGGCGCCATCGAACTCGGCCGGCTCGACTTCGAACGACGTTACGCCGCCCGCACGCAGAGCTTTCAGCGCGGAGCTGCCAATCTTCTTGCCCGAAGCGACGACTTCCTTATCGCCGACAACGATGGACGACGTGGAGCGGATACCAACGATGTTGGTCGCCTTGTCGTCAGCACCGATCGACCAGGACAACTTGCCGTCCTTCAGGCTTAGGGTGTCGACCGTGTAGAAGGTCTTGAGGATTTCTTCGTCCGTGCGCAGACCGAGCGCGCGGAGGAAGATGGTGCCGAGGAATTTACGCTTGCGATCGATACGAACGTAGAGCGTGTTCTTCTGGTCGTATTCGAATTCGACCCACGAGCCGCGGTACGGAATGATCTTGCCGAGGAAGTAGGTGCGGTTGTTCGCCGTCTCAAAGAAGACGCCGGGCGAACGGTGCAACTGCGACACGATGACGCGCTCGGTGCCGTTGACGATGAAGGTGCCGTTGGCCGACATCAGCGGGATGTCGCCGAAGAAAACTTCCTGCTCCTTCATGTCGCGCAGGCTCTTGACGCCTGTCTCCGGGTCCTTGTCGTAGATCTTGAGACGGATGGTGACCTTGAGCGGGGCCGAGTACGTCATGCCGCGCTCTTCGCATTCATTCTGGTCGTACTTCAACTGCAGGCCGACGGGGTCGCCGCACTTGGTGCAGAAGTCAGGCGTGTTCTTGTTGTAGGTTCCGCAGAATTTGCAGAGCACGTCGCCCGGATGGAACGGGTCAGTGATCACCATGTGACCGCAGCTGGTACATGCGGTGCGCAGGTGGTTGAGACCCTTTAGGTAGCCGCACTTGCACTCCCAGTTGCCGATGGTGTAATCGACGAACTCGAGCTCGGAGACGTTGCGGAAGTCGGTGATGGGAAACACCGAGGTGAAGACCGACTGCAGGCCGTTGTCCTCGCGCTCCTGGGGGAGCTTGTCCATCTGCAGGAAGCGCTCGTAGCTGCGGCGCTGGACCTCGATGAGATTCGGGATTTGGATGCTGGTTGGGATCTTTGAAAAGTCGAGGCGGCTGCGGATCGCGCGCATTTCATTGGTGGTCGATTTCGACATGAGCTCTCCTGGTGCGTGACTCGAGGCCTTCCGGAGAATCAGTGCCCTGCTCAGGCCGATTCAGTGAGTCCGAAAGGGAGAAGTTGCTCGGAAGAGCCACTTCTCATTGGACTTCGGGTGCGCCATTTCCGGTGCATCCGCTCCTCGTGGCGGATGCTCCTATCAGCGCGTGGTGTTACTCCCCAGCGAAGCATTCTGCGGGGCAGAAACTTGTGTGCAGATTCCACAAGGGAAGCTGCTAGAACTTGTGAGTCGCCGCTGCCCAGTTATCGCGCAGACAAGCGAAAAGACTTTCGCCGGAGACGGCGAAAACGCCCTGCGGGAACTGCTGCCCGGAGAGCGCAAAACAAGTGAAATTGTCGGAACTGCTGTGGATAGTTGCCGCCCTTTGGACCCGGCCAAGGCCCAAGAGTATGCCGCTTGTCACACGTGTCACCCTGCGGGCCCGCCGCTCGAACCACAAGGTGGCCGGTTCCATAACCTGCTTCGCAGTGCCAGGATGAACCGGGGTACTACAAGTATCGCGTCAGAATTGTTGTGAGGACTGCGTAAAAAGCACTGCGCGCCGAGGCAGTTGCAGCCCTTGCCCATCGACAAGAGTACCGCATAACTGCCCCGGCGTGCAAACCCAAGGGCCTAAATCTGGGGCTGGCACCGCCCGAAGCCGGTCGCCTTCCGGTAAATCAAAGCGCCGAAGCGCCTGATTTACTTGATTTCGACGGTAGCGACGCCTTCGAACTTCTTCGCGATGGCGGCCGCGTCGTCCTTGGAGATGTTTTCCTTCAAGGGCTTGGGTGCGCCGTCGACCAGGTCCTTGGCTTCCTTCAAGCCGAGGGCGGTGACTTCGCGTACAGCCTTGATGGTGTTGATCTTGTTCGCGCCGGCATCCTTGAGGATGACGGTGAACTCGGTCTTCTCTTCTGCCGCGGGAGCAGCAGCGCCGCCGCCGGCAGCCGGTGCGGCAGCAACGGCAGCTGCAGCGGAAACGCCGAGGATTTCTTCGAGCTTCTTGACCAGGTCTGCTGCTTCGAGCAGGGTCAGGCTTGTGATTTGGTCTACCAACTGTTGATCAGCCATGATTTTCTCCGTGTACTTCTAAAGTCGTTACTGCGAATTGCATTCCCGGGACGATGTTCCGCACCGGCTGCCATCATTCTTTCGAGTTTCCGTTGCGCCCAGACTGCGCACCCCAAAGAACGGTGACGAAACTTGTTAGCCTTCGACCGGATCGGTCGACGCGGCTTCTCCACCCTGCGATGCGGTGGAGTTTTCGGGCTGCGCTACCGCGTCAGCTTCTGAAGCCGGATTAGCAGCGATCTGCTCGGCAGGTGTGGGCGCTTCTTCCGCGTGCGCTTCGGCAATCGGGGTCGCTTCTTCTGCTGCTGGGGCTTCTGCTTTCGGAGCGGCGGCTGGTGCGCCACCACCCTTGAACTTTTCCTGCTCGACAGCCTGATTGACCACCACGGCGAGGTTGCGACCGGTGGCGTTGATCACGGTTGCGAGGCGCTGCGCCGGCGCCTGAATGAGGAAGAGGAGCTTCGAGAAGAGCTCTTCCTTGCCCGGAAGCTTGGCGAGCGAATCGATCTCAGCGATGTTGATGACTTTGCCGTCAACAATGCCGAGCTTGAATGTGAATTCTGCGTTGTCCTTCACCCAGGTTGAAAGTGCCTTTGCGAGGGCGACGGGATCGCCGGAAGTGTAAGCCACCGCCGAAACGCCCTTCAGGCCCTGCAGAGCAGCTTCCACCTTGGTGCCTTCGGACGACTTCGCCGCGAGCTTGTTCTTGACAACGTGATAGCTTCCACCCGCCGCGCGGATGGTCTTACGCAGATCGAAATCCTTTGCAGCAGTCAGGCCCTTGAAGGTGCCGATGATGGCGGAGGTCGATGTTTCGAGCTCCTTAGCCAACATGCCGACTTTTGCGTTCTTTTGTGCCTTGGTCAATGCCATAAAAACAGCCTCTAGCTTCCAGCCGTTAGCCTCTAGCTCAAGCTAACTGCTTCAAACTTGCGGGTCGCTCCAGCGAACCCTGAACCTCTTCGCTTCTAACTAGCGGCTAGAAGCTAGCAGCTAGAAGCTCGCGGCGACGCCGCGCTATGCCTTGCCAGCGACGTCCGCGACAGCAGCTTCGAGCTCGATGCCGGGACCCATCGTGGAGCTGAGAACGATGCGCTTGACATACTTGCCCTTGGCGGCGGAAGGCTTGGCCTTGACCACGGAAGAGATCACCGTCATTGCGTTTTCGTGCAGCTTCTGCGGATCGAAGGAAAGCTTGCCGACTGGAACGTGAACCAGCGCTGTCTTATCAGCGCGGAACTCAACTTTACCGGCCTTGATTTCGCGAATCGCGCCAGCTACATCCGTGGTAACGGTGCCGGTTTTCGGGTTTGGCATCAGGCCGCGAGGGCCAAGAACCTTACCGAGACGACCGACCGAGCGCATCATGTCCGGCGTAGCGATCAGAGCGTCGAAGTCAGTCCAGTTTTCCTTCTGGATTTTCTCGACCAGGTCGTCGCCGCCAACAAACTCAGCGCCTGCAGCTTTGGCTGCGGCAAGGTTATCGCCGGAAGCGATGACCGCGACGATCTTAGCCTTGCCGCCGAGGCCGTGGGGCAGAACAACCGTTCCGCGAACCATCTGGTCGGCGTGACGGGTGTCAACACCAAGACGCATGGTCAGATCGACCGTCTCGTCAAACTTCGCGTACTTGGCTTTCTGCAAGAGGGGAATCGCATCGGCGATTGTGTACGGACGCTGCTCGACGAGCGAGCGCGCCTTCGCAATATTCTTAGAAAGTTTACGGGCCATCTATTCCTCGTCTCCCACCCCTGTTTCCGGCTGAACTTGATCAGCTCGCCGGAGGACATGCGCCGCTCTGCATGGGCGTGGTCTCGACTTGTCCGCACGGAAGTGCAGACAACCTTCTGAGTATGCCGTATTCAGCGGCTCTGGTCAAGCGCTCTGCGCGGTCAAGGTTCCGTGGACGGACAAGCATGATGCCGATCGTTCGGCCAGCAGCTAAGCACGTCACTTGCAAGCTTCTGAATATCTGGAGGCATAGCTGTGTCCTTCGCGGTATGAGTGACACGAGCGCGGGCAGAAGCATAATCTTCCGGCGTCAGGGTCAAGCCTCGTATAGAAGTCAGGACCACTCTTTGCATTTCTGGGTTGCTTGAATCTAGGAAGCGCAGCAATGCCCCGTTGACATTCGGGTTTTGCGCCTGCGCGAGAGTAAGCGCTCGAATGGACTCAGCGACAGACGACGGCGTTTGGTCGGAACGCCGCAGAAAGGCAATGATTGCCTCCTGCACTTCGGGGGAGTCTTCACCCTCGGTAATGTTCGTGACAGGATCACGATGGTAGGTTGCGCCCGCACGCAGGAGAACCCAGAGCATCTGCGGTCCGATTGCCGGTTCATTTCGGGTTAGCGACGGTTCTGTTGTGTCGGTTATCGTCCGAGTACTCCCAGGATCTTGCAGTATCGTGAATCCTGTCTCGAGCAGTTCAGGTGGGACTGGGCGTACAGCGGCCAGCCCGTTGAAGAGTATAAGAGTGATGCGCCGGTTCGGAGTCCACGAGTCAGTGAGCCTGGGCGCCAACCGAGAGATGTACGGAACGATAGCTTCGTTCCCCTGCATATCCATCTCTCTACGATTTTCCGGCAATCTGGTCTTCTGACGCATTCCAATCGCGAAAAGAACGATGAGTGCATTTTCCCTTTGGTGGTCGTTTGACGACTCAGTCAGCCCTACGATTGCCGGGAGCTCCTGCTTGATTTCACTTAGTGAAGCAGCGTTGACAATGCTATCCAGTTGCCCGATGGCCTGAAGCCCGCGGTCTTCCGAGTGTGCCTCAACGTACTGGACAACTGAGTGGAGAGTAGGAAGATCTGTGGGATTCGCCTGAGGATAGGCAGCTATGGGAAGAAGAGCGAGAGTCAGCATCCCATGGCGAAACGGCTGTAGCTTGCAGTGCACATGCAAAGCTTAACCCCAGATTCGTCCGAGCTCCAGAACAAACCCAGCGACCGGGGCTTCCCGTAGGCCGCTGATTGGCCCTCCTGTATTTCAGGCTCGTGTCCGGGGCGATAGATTTCTACAACCTTGCGAAGCGGGTCGACAAGCCATGCAAGCTGCGCACCGTTCGCGATCCAGGCAAGCATCTTTTCTTGCGCAGGCCTTATGCGGTCGCTTCCGGAGCGGACTTCAATAAGAAAGTCAGGGCAAGGCACGGGCGCATCATCCGTTATGGGCTGAGGCTTCCAGCGGTCGGCACTGATCCAGGATGCGTCAGGGCTGCGCACTGAGCCGTCCGGCAACTGGCAACCTGCGTTCGAGTCCAAGGCATATCCACGGCCATCTGTCTTCGCCCAAATGTAAAGGTCGCCAAAGACGATGGACGAGTAGAGCGTTGCAGTGCCATGGGCAGGCGACATGAGCGTGACATCTCCATTTGGCTCGCACTCCATGCGCAGCTCGGGATTTTCGAGCGCCAACTGCCAAAACCCCTCTATGGACATCGGCTCTGGCTGCGAGATACGCAACGGCGGATTCATGCCTGCAATTGCCAATCCCATGCGCGGATCAACTCCCGTGAATATCTTAATTCCAGATTCTTGCCAGCTCCAGCACAAACCCAGCCACCGGACCTTCGCCGTACACCGCTGATTGGCCTTCTTGAATTTCGGGCTGCTGCCTTGGGCGGTAGATTTCGACTGCTTTTCTTTCCGGGTCGATGAGCCAGCTCAACTCGACACCGCTGGACATCCAGCGCTCCATCTTTTCGCGCACATCCTTCAACCTGTCACTTGTCGAACGCAACTCAATGACGAACTCTGGGACAAACTGCCGAAATGCGCCGGGGCTTGACGAATTGAAGCGGTCCCAAGAAACCCAGGCCGCGTCCGCTGCACGCACCGCGGTGTCCGGCAGCTTGATGCCCGATGTGGGACCAAGCACACGGCCACGACCGTCCTGTAACGCCCAATTGCGAAGTTCCGCAGCAATATCGAGCTCTGCATTTCCGCCTTCCGTTCCAGTTGGCGACATGATGAGTAAATCTCCATTACGGTCGCGCTCAACCTGCAGAAGCCGATTGCGGTCGCAAAAGCGCAGGAGTTCTTCATCCGTGACCGGCTGTCCAAAGCGCAAACGAACAGGCAGCTCTGTTTCCTGAAATGCCACGTTTGTGTCGGAAATGCAGATAGGCATCATTGCGTCAGCCCCAGATACTTCCTAGCTCCAGCACAAATCCAGTAACAGGACCTTCCCCGTACGCCGCTGCCTGGCCCTCTTGAACTTCTGGCTGCTGACCGGGACGGTAGATTTCGACGGCTTTGCGCGCGGGATCGACCAGCCAGCCGAGTTCGCAGCCATTCGCCAGCCACATCTGCATCTTCTCGCGTACCGAACTTAGGCGATCGGTTTCGGACCGCACTTCAATAACAAATTCGGGACAAATCGGCGCAAAGGTCTTCCGCTGCGCCTCGCCTAAGCTCTTCACTCGCTGCCAGGAAACCCACGAAGCGTCCGCCGCGCGCATGGAACCGTCCGGCAAAGTTACGCCGGCATTCGGCCCGTAGGCCTTACCGCGTCCGTCCTGCAACGCCCAGTTGCGGAGCTCGCCGTAAACATCGCCCTCTATGCCGCCGCCTTCGAACCCTGTAGGCGTCATTAAGATGATCTCTCCATTGACATCCCGCTCTATCCGCAACAACGCATTCGCGGCGCAAAAGCGCAGCAACTCATCGTCCGTCAACGGGCGTTCGAAGCGCAAACGCACTGGCAATTCGGTCTCTGCAACTGAGACGTTCATAGCGACAGTTTACCCTTCCGTCGTGGTGCCTACTTAGCCCCAAATTCTCCCTAGTTTCAGCACGAACCCAGCCACCGGACCTTCGCCGTACACCGCTGATTGGCCCTCTTGAATTTCTGGCTGCTGACTGGGACGGTAGATTTCGACGGCTTTGCGCGTGGGATCGATCAGCCAGGCGAGTTCGCAGCCATTTGCCAACCAGACCTGCATCTTGTCGCGGAGGGGTTTAAGCCGATCACTCTTGGAGCGCAATTCGATCACAAACTCCGGACACGGGAGTGGAAGATCATCTTCTTCCGAAGTTGGCGGTGTCCAGCGGTCGAAAGACACCCACGCGGCGTCCGGGCAGAGAATCGAACCATCCGGAAGAGCGCAGCCCGTGTTCGATTCGAGCAGCGTTCCGCGGCCGTCTTCCTCTGCCCAGTTGCCGAGTTGGCGAATGATTTGTGCGTTGCGCGGTCCAGAGCGGCCCGTAGTCGGCGTCATGACGATGAGTTCCCCATTGGCGGCGAGCTCCATGCGCAATTGCGGATTGGCGGCGCTGATGCGCCAGAAATCCTCCGCTGACACGGGTTCTTCGGGAACCAGGCGCAGCGGCGGGCTAATCTCGGCAAGCGCGAAGCTCATGGCTGGAGTTTACCCTTCAGAATTTGCTAAGCCCAGATACGACCGAGTTCGAGCACGAACCCCGCAACAGGACCTTCTCCATATACGGCTGATTGGCCCTCCTGTATTTCTGGCTGCTGACCCGGTCGGTAGATTTCTACAGCTTTGCGGGAGGGATCAATGAGCCAAGCTAGTTGTACGCCGTTCGCGAGCCACAGACCCATCTTCTCGCGTGCGACGGAGAGACTGTCAGACTTCGATCTCAACTCGATCACGAAATCTGGCGCGAGCTGCCTGCTGTACTCGTCCTCCATCTGGGGATTCCATTTCGAACGATGAATCCAGGATGCATCCGGACTGAGTACGGACCCGTCAGGAAGCGTGAAGCCGGTGCTGGAATCAAATTCATACCCCTGACCGTCTTGTTCAGCCCAATTACTTAGCTCGCGACCGATCCGTAAGCCACGGAACCCCGTAACACGCTGCGTGGGCGTCATGATGCTGATTTCTCCATTCGCATGACGCTCCATCCGCACGTTCGGGTTTTCTGCGCTGAAGCACCAGAACTCATCAACGGAGAGCGGCCTGTCGAGACTTATACGCATCGGCGGATCGATCCCTGCTAGCGCGATTCCCATGAACGAAAGTGTACTCCGCGCCGTTGATCAATTCGCGTCAACTCGTTGCACCGCTTCGGCATCGGTAGACTACCGACAGGAGTGTGGAGTGTTTCGAACGCTATTTCGAAGTTTCAAGGCGGCCTTTTTGCTTTTCTACGGCATCGCCGAAGTCATCATCAAGCGCCCACACAGCCGTCCGGAACGGGCAGCATGGCTTAGCCGCACATGCTCGCGCATGCTTCGCGGCATGGGACTGCAGGTGGCCACGATCGGCACAGTGCCGATGGAAGGCGCGGTGATTACAAATCATCTGACCTTCTTCGACATCCTGGTACATTCTGCCATTCGGCCCTGCGTCTTTGTGTCCAAAGCCGAATTGCGCAAGACTCCCGTGCTTGGCTGGATGAGCATGATGGCGGGAACGGTGTATGTGGAGCGCGGCGCGGGTGGAAGCGCCTCAAAAGCTGCCGAAGGGATGGGAAAGGCGTTCCGTGACCACCTTCCGCTGACATTCTTTCCAGAAGGAACGACTGGAACCGGCGACGTAACAATCATGCCATTCCGAAGCGGCCTGCTCGCCAATGTGATCGAGGTAGGAGCACCCATCACGCCCGGCTTCCTTCGCTATGAGCTTTCACCCAAAGATATTGCGGCCGGGAAAACGAATCGCGAGGATGTGAACTGGGGAGAACAGTCGTTGCTGCAAATGCTTTGGCGTTTCGCCGGACTGCACTCGCTGAAGGTCACTGTGGTCTTCGCGGAGGAACCGGTACGCTTCTCCGAGGCGGCGGTGGCGGACCGCAAGATCGCCGCGGAAGAAGCACGAGAGGCAGTACTGGCCGCTAGTGAACTTTCAACTCCATAGCGACTAAAGAGTGCACATTCGGGTACATCCAGCGGTCAGCAGGCACCGTTAATCGAGAGTCCGCAGCTTTCATACAATAGGATGGTCGAACGGCTTCCAGCATGACCGCCTTTCTTATCGTCGTAATTGCGATGCTCGCCGTCGCCTGCGCAGTGCTGTTCCACCAGCGCACGCAGGCTCGCGAGGAGTGCGAGAAGCTGGCGACGCGGCTTCAGGATGCGGACCGGCAACAGACGGAAGACCAGGATGCCCTACGCCAGCGACGGCAGCTTGACTCCATCAAAGACGAATTCATCTCGACTGTGTCCCATGAACTACGAACCCCGCTGACGAGCATTCGTGGCGCGCTGGGACTTCTATCTGCCGGCCTGATGGGACAGAAGATGGACGACAAGGCGCAGAATCTGCTACGCATTGCCAGCACCAACACGGACCGGCTGGTCCGGCTGATCAACGATATTCTCGATCTCGAACGGATGGACTCCGGTCAGGCACCGCTTCAGATTCGTCGCTGCTCACTTCCCTATCTGGTTGAAGCAGCAACCGACACCATGGGATCCATGGCATTGACGGCCGGTGTCAGCTTTGAGATCGTGCCTGATCCAAATGGAACGGACCTGACGGGCTTCTTCGATGGAGATCCGGATCGCATTCAGCAGGTCCTTTGCAACTTGCTCTCCAATGCCATCAAATTCTCCCCCGCCGGCTCCTCGATCCGGCTCATCAACAGCTCAGACGCGGAGAACCTCCAAGTGCGTGTCGAGGATTTTGGCCGCGGCGTTCCGGAGAACAAGCTGGAAAGCATCTTCGAGCGCTTCAGTCAGGTTGATCCATCCGACGCCAGGCAAAAGGGCGGTACAGGGTTAGGTCTGGCGATCAGTCGCACAATCCTCGCGCAGCACGGTGGCACCATATGGGCAGAACGCAACGACCAAGATGGCACGGGTACGCCTGGCACGACGTTCATTGTTCGGATTCCGCGTGTCCATCCGATGATGGAGCGCGTTGAGCATAAGTCGCTGCAGGGAGCGATTCTTGTCGTCGATGATGATGCCGGTGTGCGGCAGGTATTGGCGGAACAGCTTCGCCGCCATGGCTACAAGGTTCTGGAAACCGACCGCGGCGAACAGGCTATCCAAATTGCAGAAAGCGAACGTGTGGCGGCCATTCTGATGGACCTGTACA
The DNA here is from genome assembly GCA_903970445.1 of Verrucomicrobia bacterium Tous-C9LFEB. Lineage (GTDB taxonomy): Bacteria > Acidobacteriota > Terriglobia > Terriglobales > Acidobacteriaceae > Granulicella. The sequence continues at coordinate 18,573 of CAJCIP010000064.1, forward strand.
TGCCAGGGCTAACTGGCCGGGAAACTCTGGAACGACTCAAGCGCAACGATGCTACAGCCGACATTCCTGTGGTTATTTTGAGCGTGTTATCGCCCGCATCGCAGAGCTTGGAGAACCAGACGTTGATTTCGAACGCGCAGGGATGGGTGCAGAAGCCTTACAACGAGGGCCTTCTTCTTGCGGAGCTTGGCCGCGTTCTGCATGCGGGGGCCGGGCCGGGACGCATCCTGCTGGTGGAAGATGACCAGGTGCTGGCGGATGTTGTGCTTGCCTCCTTCGGCACGGAGGTGCACGAAAAGCAGAGCATCGCCGTGCATCATGTGAGCTCGATTGACGAGGCAAAGAAAGCCTGCCTGCACGAGGCACCGGACATGATGATCCTCGATTTGACCCTGCCCGATGGCGACGGCTTTGCGATGGTGGAATGGCTGCGGGAGCAGCCCAACCTGCGGCGGCTGCCATTGGTTGTTTACTCCGGACATGAGGTGACCAGTGCCGAGATGGAGCAGCTCCGGCTGGGACCTACGCAGTTTCTGACGAAGACGCAGGTGCAACCGCATCATGTGGAGGAACTCGTGCTCGCGATGGTGCGTCACCTCCGTAATCCCACGATGGAAGCACAGAAAATCGCGTAGTCTCGCAAGAAGATGATGGTGGTAGATGCGACGTATTTTGATTATTGATGATGAAGACGACATCCGCGAAGTAGCCGCACTCTCCTTGGAGTCAGTGGCCGGATGGGAGATTCTTACGGCACGCTCCGGCGCTGAAGGCATTGAGACGGCGAAGGCAGAACAACCGGACGCGATCTTGATGGACGTGATGATGCCTGCGATGGACGGACCGACGACGTTTCGCGAAATGCAGAAGGTGCCGGAGATCTCGGCGATTCCGGTAGTGTTGCTCACCGCGAAGGTGCAGGGTGTCGATCAGCGGCGCTTTGCCGGGCTGGGCGTAGCCGCTGTGCTCTTCAAGCCGTTCGATCCGCTTACGCTTGCGGAGCAGATGTCTGCGGCTCTCGGCTGGAGCTAGGCCTGATGCACGAAGAAGCCGTGCCTGAAGCGACGCGCAAAATGCTTGCGACGCTGTGGGAACGGAACTTGCCGGTTGTGAAAGCTCGTGTGGAGGAACTTCACAAGGCTGCGGCGACAGCAGCGTCTGGTGCTCTCTCGCCCGAAGATCGTTCGTCCGCAGAGGGAACAGCACATAAACTTGCCGGGTCGCTCGGGATGTTCGGCTACAAACACGGCACTGAGATTGCGCGCGAGCTGGAGCAGATGCTCGAGGGCCTAGAGGTTCTTGATGCGAACCGTTTGAGCGTACTCACGCAAGAACTACGAGCTGAATTGAAGCTGTAGTGACGGCAGGCAGCGCTTACAGATGTGCGCCGCCTAAGGCTAGATTGATCAGCGTCTTCTCTTCCAGCTCATGTGCCTTCGCGGATCCCGTTGCGGGGCTGGCGCTTGCTGTGCGCTTCACGCTTGTGAGTGCCCGATGGCCGGCAATACGCTTCAGGCGCGGCATGACATAGGAGAGTGCACCCATGTTGGCTGGTTCTTCCTGCACCCAGACAATTTCGTGAGCGCCCATGTGCTGATCGATGGCGGCTTGAATTTCTGCCTCCGGCCATGGGTAGAGCTGGTCGACAAAAATGATGCCGACGTTCTTCTCGCCGCGCTTCTCGCGTTCCACGCGCAGATTATGCCCGATCTTGCCAGTGCACAGCAGAAGTCTCCGCGGATTTTCTACATGGTTGTCAGGGATGACCGTTTGAAACGCTGTTTTCGAGAAGTCTTCCACGGGCGACATCGCGTCGGGGTGGCGAAGCATCGACTTCGGCGTGAACACGATCAGAGGCTTGCGCCACTTGCGCATCACCTGGCGACGCAGCAGATGAAAATATTGCGCTGCGTTCGAAGGCTGCGCAATTTGGATGTTGTCCTGGGCGGCCAGTTGCAGGTAGCGCTCGATGCGAGCGGAGGAGTGCTCCGGCCCCTGGCCTTCATAGCCATGCGGAAGCAGCAGAACGAGGCCCGAAAGCAAACCCCACTTGGCTTCGCCTGCCGCCAGGAACTGATCGATGATGATCTGCGCGCCGTTGGCAAAGTCGCCAAATTGCGCTTCCCAGAGCACAAGAGCTTCAGGGAAGTCGCGGGAGTAACCGTACTCGTAGCCGAGACATGCAGCCTCGCTGAGCATGGAGTTGTATACCTGCCAGCGTGCCTGGTCTGGCGCGATGTTGTTGAGCGAAGACCAGCGCTGCTCGGTCTCGGTGTCGATCAAAATCGAGTGACGCTGATTGAATGTGCCACGCTGCGAATCCTGACCGGTGAGACGGACCGGAGTTCCACTCTTCAGCAACGCCGCATACGCCAGCAGCTCCGCGAAACCGTAGTCCACCGGTTTCTTACCGGTCCCCATCTCTGCGCGCTGTTCAAGCAGCTTCTTTACCTTCGGATGAACGTTGAAGCCTTCCGGCAATGACGTGAGCTTCTCTGTAAGCGAGGCGATTTCGCTGGTTTCGAGGCCGGTGCGCGGCTGATCGTCAGGAGCAAGAGCGCCGCCGCAGTAAGGCTGCCAGTAGTTCGGCAGCGAGTGCATCCGCTTCATTACGAAGCCGGACTCCTCGGTGTGCGCTTCTGCTTTTGCGTCAAGGCTCTTGGCCTTCTTCTGATCCTCGAGGAACTTCGTTTGGATTGTGGCAATCTCTGCGCTGGTGTCCACGCCGAGCTTATCCGCATAGAGCTTAGAAAGGGTTGGATGATCTTTGATGAGGGCGTAGCGGCGCGGCTGCGTCACGGTCGGGTCGTCCACTTCGCTGTGGCCGTGGCGACGATAGCCGATAAGGTCGACCACGACATCCGAGGAGAATTTGCTGCGGTAGTTCGCCGCGATCTCCGCGATGCGGACCACAGCGGCTGGATCTTCGGCATTCACATGGAAAATTGGAATGGGAAGACGCTTCGCAAGATCGCTGGCGAAACGCGACGAGTTCGATTCCTCAGGATTCGCGGTGAAGCCGAGCAGGTTATTCGTGATGACCTGGATCGTTCCACCGACATCGTAGCCATGCAGTGCAGCGAAGTTCATCGTCTCGGCCCAGATGCCCTGCCCGGCGAAGGCAGCGTCGCCGTGGATGATCATCGGCAAAACGACCCGCCTGCCGTTCTGGCCGACGCGCTCCTGGTGGGCACGAGCGCGGCCCATGATGACGGGGTCAACCGCTTCAAGATGGCTTGGGTTGGAAGCGAGATGAAGATGAACTGTTTTGCCGTTCGGCAGCCGCAGGTCGCCGGTAGCGCCCATGTGGTATTTCACGTCGCCGCCGCCCATGGTGGAGCGAGGGTCGACGTCTTCAAACTTGGCAAATACTTCGCTGGAATCACGGCCTACGGTGTTGACCATTACGTTCAGGCGGCCGCGATGCGCCATCGCAAAAACGCAGCGTTCCACGCCGTTGTCGGAGGCTGTGGTGAAGAGTTGCTCAAGGAATGGAATGAGCGCGGTGAGGCCCTCCAGCGAGAACCGTTTGGTGCCGAGGTAGCGCTGCTGAATCACCTGCTCAAATACGTCAGCGCGGATCAGATTGGTAAGGATATGCGCTGTATCCCTCGGCTGGTAGTCACGCTCGAGCTGCTCCTCGATCCATGCCCGCTTTTCCGGTGAGGGGATGTGCATGAACTCGGCGCCGATGGTGCCGCAGTAGTAGCGGCGCGCTTCCTGAGCGTCAGGCCCGTCTGGAGCCGGTGTTGGAAAAGGCTCGGGCGGAAGATATTGGCCTAAGGGGTCAAGCGATGCCTGCAGGTATCCCCAGCGACGAAAAATATCGAACGTCTCCTCGCGTTGGCTATCGTTTTGCTGCGTTTGATCTTGTGCGATTGGCTTCGATTGCGAGGGCGTCTTCGTTGGCATAACAGCTCTATGCTAGACCTTCACAAGTTCACCTGGCATCACCCGTTCGAATAACGGTTACCAGGTCCGACATCGTTTGCAGCCCAAGTAAAGTGCAGTTCGCAGACCTGAATGTAGCCCTGCTGTTCGGCACCGGCATCTCAGTTAGCCGTATGTCACGCCGCCGGCACGATCACGATTCACCAAGTCAGCACGCTTTTTCAGCCACATCTCACGACGCCCACAGGCAGCACCAGCAGCCGATGCATGAACACCCCGTGGACCAGTCGCACAGTCATCCAAAAGGGGGTGGTCATGGCTTCGACCTTGCTGAAGCAGCGCTTACAGAACTGCATGAAGCGGGCTTTCGACCAGAGTTCGGGCCTGATGTCGAGGAGCAGCTTGCTGAGATACAGTCGGAGCAAGGGAAAGCACCTTTGCCAAAGGGCTTTGACGACCTGAGGGCGCTGGGCTGGTCGTCCGTTGACAACGACACATCGCGCGATCTCGATCAGATTGAGGTTGCGGAGCGCGTTCCTGGTGGAATTCATATTCGCGTGGCGATCGGGGATGTGGCTGCGCTCGTGGGAAGGGATTCGCCGATAGACAAGCACGCTGCCGCGCAAACACAGACGCTCTACACGGCGGTGCGAAACTTTCCCATGCTGCCGCTTGAGTTGTCCGCGGGTCTTACGTCACTCAACGAGAACGCGGACCGGCTGGCCGTGGTGATGAGCTTTACCGTCGCGCAAAATGGTGAGCTTCAGGATGAAGCTGTTACGCGCGCATTGGTTCGCAATCGCGCGCAGCTGGCGTATTCGCGCGTGGGGCCGTGGCTGGACGAGGCGTCTACCGGTAAGGCTTCCGGCGACACTGCGGAGTTGCGTTCCGATAGCGCCCATGCTGATTCTCCGGCAGGAATAAAAGCCACACCGTCGCTGGGAAGCGATTGGCTTGCATCGCAACTCAAGCTTCAAGACGAGGCAACACAGGCGCTTCATGCCGCTCGGATTGCGGCCGGGGCTCTGGAGTTTCAGCGGTCGGAAGCACAGCCGATGCTGGCCGATGGTCAGGTCAAGGATATTCATGAGGTCTCGCAAAACCGCGCGATGCACCTGATCGAAGACTTGATGATCGCGGCGAACGGCGTGATGGCGCGGACGCTGCGCAAGGCGGGACGATCCGGGCTGCAGCGTGTCGTCCGTGTTCCGCAGCGTTGGGACCGGATAGTTGCGCTCGCAGCTCAGCACGGAGGCGATCTGCCGGCGAACCCGGATTCCGTTGCATTGAACAACTTTTTGACGGAGCAGCGTCGGATCGATCCAGATCACTATGCCGACCTTGCGGTAGGCGTCATTAAGTTGATGGGCGCGGGTGAGTACATGCTGATGCGCCCTGATGATGATCCAACCGGTCACTTCGGACTGGCTGCACGCGATTACACCCACTCGACTGCACCGAACCGGCGGTTTCCTGATCTTGTGACACAGCGTATTCTGCACGCCATGCTCGATGATGCGCCCGCTCCCTACAGCGATCAAGAACTTGCCGCGACTGCCACGCATTGCAACGAAGCCGATAAGCAACTGCGCAAGATCGAGCGCGCCATGGAGAAGCGCGTCGCGGCCGTTGCGCTCGCACACCGCATTGGTGAGGTCTTTCGTGGCGTTGTTACTGGGGCGAGCGACAAGGGCGTATATGTGCGTGTCATTCAACCGCCGTTCGAGGGCCGTGTTGTTCAGAATGCAGATGGCCTGGATGTGGGCGATCGCGTGCAGGTGCAGTTGCTGCACACAGACCCGGTGCGCGCGTTTATCGATTTGGCGAGGGTTTGACGCGACTGATCCCGCTTTACAGAGGTGTGGTCTGGCGGATGGATCGCGCCGTTGGCGCTCTTCCCATAACGTGCGGCTTACATAGGGCTCTGCCCTATGCTGGAACAGTTCGCGCCGTTGGCGCTCGCGGGGATGGGGCTACATCTGGTGATGTGGCTATAAGCACCAACAATGCTAGGGATAGCCAGGCCAATCTCTTGCAGCAGGCATGGCTGATTACGATCAGGCCTGGAGAGCTTTTGAGACGAGGTTTTTGGCTTCGCTTTGTATCTGCTTCAAGTGCTCCTCGCCCTTGAAGCTTTCCGCATAAATCTTGTACACGTCTTCCGTGCCCGAAGGCCGTGCCGCGAACCATCCATTGTTCGTTGCCACCTTCAGACCACCGATGGCGGCGTGGTTCCCGGGAGCTTCGGTAAGGACCGCGGTGATTGGATCGCCGGCAAGAGTCTTCTCCTGCACCTGCGAAGCGGATAGCTTACTGAGCTTCGTTTTCTCGTCTTTTGTGGCGGCGGCATCCACACGCTGATAGACCGGCGAGCCATACTTTGCAGTGAGCTCCCCGTAGAGTTGGCCTGGGTCTTTACCGGCACGCGCGGTCATCTCCGCGGCAAGCAGGCCGCAGATCAGGCCGTCCTTGTCCGTTGTCCATACTTTGCCGTTACGGCGCAGGAACGTGGCGCCAGCGGACTCTTCCCCAACAAATCCAAGAGAACCGTCGATGAGGCCATCGACGAACCATTTGAAGCCTACAGGCACTTCCAGCACGTTGCGACCAAGGCCCGCGGCAACGCGGTCGATCATGGATGACGACACGAGCGTCTTGCCAATGCCGACCTTCTGCGACCACTCCGGACGATTTGTGAAGAGGTACTGGATGCAAACGGCAAGGTAGTGGTTGGGGTTGAGCAAGCCCGCGCTCTTGCAAACAATGCCGTGACGATCATGATCGGTATCGCAGGCCCAAGCCACGTCGTACTTGTCTTTGTTCGCGATCATGCTTGCCATTGCGAACGGACTCGAACAGTCCATGCGGATGCGGCCGTCCCAATCGAGAGTCATAAAGCGGAAGGTTGGGTCGACATAAGGATTCAGCACGTCGAGCGGCAGCCTGTACTGCTCGGCAATGCGCGGCCAATAGTGCACCCCTGCACCGCCGAGCGGATCGACAGCCAGCTTGAGGCCGCTGCTTCGCACGACATCGAAGTCGATGACGTTGACGAGATCGTTCACGTACGCATCGAGATAGTCGTGCCGTTTGGTTGTCGAGGCATATACGGCGCGGTTGTAGGCCAGGCGCTTGACATCTTTCAGTTTCCCAGCAATCAGATCGTTCGCGCGGTTCTCGATCCACTTCGTCGCGCTTGTGTCCGCAGGGGCGCCGGTGGGTGGGTTGTACTTGAAGCCGCCATCGTCAGGAGGATTGTGTGACGGCGTAATGACGATGCCGTCAGCCTTTGCCGTACTCGCCGAGCTGTTGTGCGTAAGGATTGCGTGGGATAGCACGGGAGTCGGCGTGTAGCCAAGATCCTTATCGATGAGCACTTCTACTTCGTTCGCGGCAAGCACCTCAAGCGCGGTGGCGAACGCCGGCTCGGAGAGGGCGTGCGTGTCCTGCGCGAGGTACAGCGGACCGGTTGTCTTTTGCTCGGCGCGGTATTCGCAGATGGCCTGCGTGATCGCAAGAATGTGGGCGTAGTTGAAGCTTGAACTGAGGGATGATCCGCGGTGGCCGCTGGTGCCGAAGCTGACGCGCTCCGCTGGATTCTCAATGTTCGGATGGCCCGCATAGAAAGCGGTGATGAGGCGGGGTACATTGACGAGCCTGTCCGGCGAAGCATGGTGGCCCGACGTGTTCAGGTTCTGCTCGGTAGGAGTGGCATTCGGCATGGCGGTAAGCATAGTCCTCACGACGAGCTCAGGGCTACTCCGTACAACTTCGTGAGCGCTCTACTTTGACTGATCGTGCTCGTGGCAGAGGTTAGCTGGGCGAAGTGCCGGCTTTCTGCGCCTCGTCCTTCGACTTCTTCGCAGCCTTCTCAGATTTCTCTTTTGCTTTCAGCGCCTTGCGTTGCTGCTTGTCAGCCTTGGCCTGCTCTTTGCTCGCGTTTTCGTCATGCTTCAGTTGTTTGTCGGAAGGAGCCGAATCCTGCCTGTAAGGCTGTGCGACAACTGTTCCACACAACAGAACCGGGACGATGATTGCGCTTGCAACACGATAGAACTTCATATGTGCGTTCTCCTGCACTCCTTAGGATGAACAAGACACTCGCGACGTTGGTCTGGAGGAACGCATGGTTGAGCAGCTATGAGCGCTCGTAGTGGAAGAGAATCTCCTGCTCACTGGCAACAGGAACTCCGTCTTTCGTCGCGGGCGCGAACGTCCACTGCTGCACGGTCGCAATCACCACCTGGTCGATCGCGCCGCCGAAGCCCTTGGAGACTTTCAAGTCTGCAATTCTGCCTTGCGCATCGATGGTTGCGTCCAGCACGACATCACCTGCTGCGCCGTGCGGTAGCGATGAGAGATCAGGCACAGGCCGTGGATGAAACTTCACCAGTGCGATGCTGATGTTGCCGTCGCCAAGCGCGCTCTCACCCGAAGTCCCCGCACCGGGCGAAGCATGATCGGCGGCAGATATGGTGGGCCTCGGAGTCGTAGCCGGGTGCGGACGCGGAACAATTGATTCCACCGGCTTGACTCTTGCCTGCAGCACGGCCTTCGCGTGGGGCGGAGCACCGCCCATGCTGAAGACGAGCATCTGTCTTGTGCCGAGCGCTGTGCCGGGCAGGCGCTGCGTCGCGACAATGACGCCAGTCGCTTTCCAGGCTCCAAGCAGCACGAGAAGCACGAACGCGTGCGCTGTTAGCGAAAACCGAAGGCCTTTCCCGCTCGCGAGCCGGATACGCATGACGCAATTGTACGCAAGAGGTTACTTCAGGGCGCTTGCGTGCTAGCGCGTCTGCAAGTAAAAAGGACGCATTCAAAAATTTCTGTTCTTTCATTCTGTTGGTGTGACGCTCCCCTGCGTTCCATGCTGCCGTTGAGTTGTTGTTTTCATGTGCCTGCGTGCACGAGGGCCTTTCGCTTGCCGAATCCGTGGAGCCGTTCTTACCGCAACAGCGTTGTTTGCCTCGCCTTCTGTTTCTTCTTCGCAATTCCAGTTGGCGCATACAGTCAGCAGGCGACGCTTACAGGAGACGCGCATGTTTCGAGCGCTCGGCCTGCTGTGAACTCCGGTTCGCTAAGCAATCTCAACGTCGGCAATGGCTACACAACGTTTCTTCAGTTCGATCTTGGAACATTGCCGGCGAGTGCAACTGCGAACCAGATCACTCGCGCTGTGCTCCGCGTGTACTGCAATCGCGCTGACGTGCCCGGAACGGTGATGGTGCAGGCGTTAGACTCCGCGTGGAGTGAGTCGACCGTCACGTACAGCACGGCGCCTGTGATTGGAAGCGTCGTCAGCTCGGGGCCCGTGAACGGCGCGAATCAGTACGTCACCTTCGACGTGACTGCTGAGGTGCAGGCGTGGGTGACCGCTCCGACGAGCAACTACGGTCTTGCGCTAAGCTCACCGGCTGCGTCCTTGCAATTTGATAGCAAAGAGAACGATCAGACCGGTCATGCGCCACAGCTGGAAATAGCTCTTGCCGCTGGTGGGAGCGGTACGGTCGGGCCGATTGGGCCTCAAGGTCCGGTTGGGCCGACTGGAGCAACGGGAGCCCAGGGACCGATCGGATTGATCGGCCCTGCTGGGCCACAAGGCGCAGCGGGGCCGCAGGGCGCTCCTGGACCACAGGGCATTGCCGGGGCGACAGGTCCGCAAGGTCCACCCGGCTTACCGGGCAATGCTGTTGCCGGGCCACAAGGTCCAGCCGGGCCACAGGGTCCTGCCGGCTCGCCGGGGCTGGTGTATCAGGGCCCCTACAGCGCAACGAAAAACTATGCGCTTGGTGATGTCGTGCTCTACAACGGTGCGAGCTACGCTTCACTCAATGCGCAGAACCATGGCAACACGCCGGATGTGAGCACAGGTATTTGGGGACCACTGACTGCGCAAGGACCGGCCGGGCCCACAGGAGCGACGGGTGCGACCGGTGTCGCAGGTCCGGCTGGTCCGATCGGTTCTACCGGACCTCCCGGGGAACGAGGAGACCAGGGGCTACAGGGCATACCAGGTCAGGCTGGCGCGCAAGGCATACCTGGGGCTGCCGGACCACAGGGTTTGCAAGGTCCCCTTGGTCCTCAGGGCCCAGCAGGACCAACTGGACTGGCGTTCCAGGGAAGCTACGATTCGACCAAGAACTACGGGCTCGGTGATGGTGTCCTCTGGCAAGGTGCTGGATGGGTCTCGCTGCAGAGCTCGAATCATGGCAACACTCCGGATCAGTCGCCGCTGTATTGGCAGATGTTTGCGGCGGCGGGGACAGCGGGCGCCAAAGGCGATCCGGGTTCCCAGGGGCCGCAAGGACCTGCTGGTCTCAACGGGACGCCGGGAGCAACCGGGCCGCAAGGACCTACTGGTGCCGTCGGCGCTGCAGGCACTCCGGGATTGGTGTTCCGCGGCGCCTATAACTCCACGACGAACTACGCTCTCGGTGACGTGGCATTTTGGAACGGGTCGAGCTACGCGTCGCTTGTCGCTGAGAACCATGGCAATACGCCGGACCAGAGCCCGACGTATTGGGGGCTGCTGACAGCGCAGGGTGCTGCCGGACCTGCCGGTGCGACGGGTTCCCCTGGCGCGGTTGGTCCCGCGGGTCCACTCGGACCAACAGGGCCTCCCGGGGAACGCGGAGACCAAGGACTGCAAGGCATTGCGGGCCAGGCTGGCGCTCAGGGCATTCCCGGGGTTGCCGGACCACAGGGACCGCAAGGTCCAGCTGGTGTGCAAGGAGCCACCGGCGCGACGGGTCTGAGCTTCAAAGGCGCGTATAGCTCTGCGACTAACTATGCGCTCGGCGATGGGGTTCTGTGGCAGGGTGCGGGGTGGGTTTCGCTCAGCGCTGAGAATCATGGCAACACGCCGGATCAGTCTCCTACCTACTGGCAGATGTTCGCGGCTGGGGGCACACCCGGCGCTACGGGTGCGGCTGGACCAGCGGGACCTACAGGCGCTCCTGGAGTAAATGGTGCGCCGGGCGCAACGGGCCCGGTTGGACCAGCTGGAGTGCAAGGACAGCAGGGCGTTGTTGGGCCTCCTGGACCAGTCGGAGCTGCAGGACCGCAGGGTATTCAGGGGCCGCCGGGCGCTCAGGGCTTGATGGGTGCAACCGGGCCCGCGGGTGATCGCGGTGACGTGGGTCCGCAAGGACCTGCAGGGCAAGCTGGGGCACAGGGCATACCGGGTGTTGCTGGACCTGCGGGACCGTCCGGTGCCACTGGGGCACAGGGACCTGCGGGGCCAACCGGCCTCAGCTTCAAAGGTGCTTACGATTCTTCGGCGAACTATTCACTTGGGGACGGTGTGCTGTGGCAAGGCGCTGGATACGTTTCGCTGATCGACGCGAACCACGGCAATACGCCCGACCAGTCGCCTACGTTTTGGAGAATGTTCGCCGCAGCGGGAGCAGCGGGCGCTCAGGGCGCGGACGGCCCTTCGGGTCCGCAAGGCCCGCAAGGACTAGTGGGACCGCAAGGCCCCGCTGGAACGAACGGAGCGGCTGGTGCTCAAGGGCCTGTGGGACCAGCAGGAGCACAGGGGTCCGCTGGACCAGTTGGCGCTACTGGTATTCAAGGACCGGCAGGTCCTCAGGGATTGACCGGTGCAACCGGTCCTGCCGGCGATCGAGGCGAAACGGGGCCACAGGGTCCAGCAGGACAGGCGGGCGCGCAGGGCATCCCCGGTGCTACAGGCGCCACCGGACCGCAAGGGCCGGCAGGTGCAGTCGGTGCTACGGGAGCAACTGGTAACACCGGGCCGCAAGGGCCTGCCGGGCCTGTTGGTATGAACTTCCGTGGGGCGTGGACGTCGGCGACGCACTACTCAGCCACGGATGCGGTCACGTTCAGCGGCAGCAGCTATCTGGCGCAGGCAGACAACACCAACCAGCAGCCGGATCAATCGCCCAGCTCCTGGGCAGTATTGGCGCAGGCGGGTATTGCCGGGCCGACTGGAGCAGCGGGGGCGAACGGCGCTGCTGGTCCGCAAGGTCCTGCGGGCGCAACCGGACCGCAAGGAGCAACAGGAGCTACCGGTGCACCGGGAACAGCAGGGCCGACCGGCGCCACTGGCGCGACAGGTTCCACCGGTGCTACTGGCCCTCAGGGAG
>CAJCIP010000065.1 GCA_903970445.1 Verrucomicrobia bacterium Tous-C9LFEB
GAGGGGCATGGCTTCTGAACCTGTCCTGAGCGCAGTCGAACGGATGCCATCCATGCCAGCCAAATCTCGCGGCTTTAGCCGCTGAGGTAAGCCCGGCCATGCCAAACGAGCCACAAACGAACAAAGCACCACCACCCAAAGGAACCGCACCATGCCCGAACCAACCAAACGCTTCCAATGCCGACACATCTTCACCGACGGGCGCCGCTGCGGCAGCCCATGCCTCCGCAAACCCGAAGGCCACGAAGACTTCTGCTACTACCACCACACCTCGCGCCGCCCCGCACCCTGCACTCAACCAAAGAGTCGCCACGGTCACCTCCGCCGGGACGCAGCAGTTCCTTTTCACGCCCGACGGCAAACGGGCCGCCACGCTGGACGGGAGCGGCACCCCCGTCTCTGCACAGGCCTACTTCGCGGGTGCTCCACTGGCCTTTTACAAATCTGGCGCATTCCACTTCCAGCACCAGGACTGGCTAGGCACCGAGCGGCTGCGCACCTCGCAAACCGGCACAGCCGAAGGGACTTTCTCATCTCTCTCATTCGGCGACGCCTACTCCGCTCCAAGCGGCGACACCGATCCCAGCCACTACACCGGCCTCGATCAGGACACCGAAACCGGCAACTCCCACGCCATGTTCCGCGACTACAACCCGGGCACCGGCACTTGGATGCGGCCAGATCCGTACTTCGGCAGCTACGACACGAGTAATCCTCAAAGCATGAACAGGTATGCTTATGTACTGAATCAATCGCTCTCCCTAACCGACCCATCCGGTCTGGATTTTTGGATCGGCAACTGCTACTACCATCAAACAGCAACCAGCTCCACTGTCAAAACTACGGATGGCACCGTTATCTCCGGGAGTGATGAAACGGATGGAGCGGTAATGGTTGGTTGTGTGCCCCAGGGCGGCGGAAATGGCCCTGGCGGAGGAGGAGGCCCTGGCGGAGCGGGAGGCCATGGCAATCAGAACAGAAACTGTTTCATCAAGGGAGTTGTCACCAGCGTCGTAACCGGGCTAGTCGTGGACGGAGCAGCTATAGATGCAAGCGAACTAGGCGTGCCTCCAGAGATCACAGGTCCCGCATTGTTCGTGCTGGGCGTAGCAGGCGGCGTGTCTCTTGGAGTTGACATCGTCCAGAATTTCCGGTCAGGAAACACCGCCGGGCTCTATTACGACGCAGGCTCGGTGGCGGCTGGTCTGCTTACAGGAGGTATCCTTGGCGGTAAGGTAGCAAAGTCTATAGACAGTGGCGCAACAAGCGGGTGGAGTTTGTCGAAGGATTGGGGAAATAGATTCAGGCCTAGCCTCGGATTGGAACCCGGCCCATGGCTTGCACCTGATAAGGCGGGCGCACGTGGAGCAACTGCGGCAGCGAGTGGACTGGGTTCTCTCTTCACGGGATGCGGCGGATGAGCTACTTGTGGAATATGCTCCTCTGCATATGTTTCGTTTTGCCTATAGCCGAAGCCATTGTGCGTCGGTCACCGGATGTGCCATTGCTCCGCGGCGTCGCGGCTATAGTCATGGGAGCGACGCTCGGCGCAATCGGATCATTCGCTTTGTACAAAATCAGTACGCGGCTGCGGCGGTCCGATGCAACGATCAAGAACAAAGAACCTTCCCGAACCAGACCCGCTGAGTTTTATCTTCTCGTCGGTGCTGCTGCATGGACCATTGCCGTCGGGATTACGTCAAGCTACGCCGCTGACTATATCTATCGTTTGAGTGTGAGGTAATGACGACTCGTCTTGGTATACAGGTCGTTCGCCATACTCCCTTTGGGAGTGCAGGATATAACGTCTGCCTTCATAACTGTGGATGCTAGCTATGAAGTTTTTCGGTATTACTCTTATCGTCTTCGTCTTGGCATTGACACTTGTGCATGGAGTGCTGATGCTGTTCTCTCCACGACTTTGGTTTCGGATTCCAAAGTGGATCCGTGGCGGCGGCTACTTCAGCGACGAGTTGCACAGCAGGGGTTGGCAAACCTTGCCCCTCAGACTGACTGGGCTGTGTATGGTTTCGATGGTCCTGTACGTGCTCTATTCGCGGCCATGGCAATGGTAAGCAGCAACAGGCGCTGGCAATGTCAGCCTTGGTTCGTACAACGAAAGCCTTCTCACTTCTTTCGAGGGTGGCACATTCATGCACAGCTCAATCGTGCCTGAGTGGGGAACAATCAGCCGGGAACAAAAACCTTGTCAAGCCCCTTGACATACCCAAAACAGCGCAACCACAACAAAACGCACGAGATAAAATTTCAAAAGAGTTGACATAGTTATTCGCTCCGGTTCCGTAGAATAGAAATAGACGCAAATTCAGGCTGCCGTTGGCGCAACATCGCCCGGCGGCCTCTTCCTTTTGCCCTGACGTTGTTGCACCCGAGCGCCATGAGCGCGACTCGTTTAAGCCTAGGGCGAAACGCATTGCAGCCGTGGGTACTCGTCACCGCATGTGCCAGCGCCAACGGCGCGGCCTATACCAGCATGGGGCGAAGCCCCATGTAGACAGCCAACAGATGACTGAGGGCTGAAGGCCCGACCTATAGCTCCGAGGGTGCCGAGGCTTCAGCCTTCACCCCAGACTCGCCTTGTTAAGGTCACGGCTTCAGAGCCTGTCCTGAGCGCAGCCGAAGGATGACGTTCTGACATGCGATCGTCGCGGCTTCAGCCGCTGGGGCGAGCCTTATCACCCTGCAAAGCGAGCTTGGGAGGGGCATGGCTCCTGAACCGGTCCTGAGCGCGGTCGAACGGATGCCATTCATGCCAGCCAAATCTCGCGGCTTTAGCCGCTGAGGTCAGCCCGGCCATGCCAAATCGAGCCACAAACGAACAAAGCACCACCAACTAAAGGAACCACCATGCCCGAACCCACAAAACGCTTCCAATGCCGCCACATCTTCACCGACGGTCGCCGCTGCGGCAGCCCATGCCTCCGCAAACCCGAAGGCCACGAAGACTTCTGCTACTACCACCACACCTCTCGCCGTCCCGCGCCCTGCATCGGACGAAGCCGCCGCCGCTCCACGACCTTCACGCTCCCGCTGCTCGCAGACCGCAGCGCCGTCCAGCACAGCATCAGCCAGGTCCTCCAGAAACTCGCCGGGAATGAGCTCGACCCGCGCCGCGCCGGCCTCCTGCTCTACGGCTTGCAGATCGCAAGCATCAACCTTCCACCCCAGAAGCGCCTCGAACCCGCCAAAGACGAAACCACCGTCGACGAAATCACCACCGACCCAACCCACGGCACCCTGGCCCACGACGCCGAACTAGCCCCACCCGAACGCGAAAAGAACAGCGCCCGCGATGTCCTCGAAGACTGGTACCGCCACGAAGCATCAGAGGCCGCCAACCCAATCCCGTCCATCCAGGCGTTAGCTGACCCGCAACACCGCAAGTCCACCGCTAACCCAAAACCCTGCAAGACTTTGCGCACAAAGTACCCCACCCGGTCGACCGCCAAAAAGCCCTCATACCGCTAACGCGCCGATGGTATACTCGCGTGTGCACTTGCTTCTTCGCTTTGCAGGAAGCTAACCATCCCTTTCAACAGCATGGCCGAAAGCACGCCATGGAGGCTGCCCATCCCACCGTTCACCGACAAACGCTCCCAGAAGTCCTTTATCCGCACCAACGAACGTATCCGTGCACGCGAAATCCGCGTGATTGACGAGAACGGCGAACAGCTCGGCGTTATGGCGCCATTTGACGCGTTGAAGATTGCGCGCGAGCGATCGCTGGACCTGGTCGAGATTTCTCCGAATGCTGTGCCGCCCGTCTGCAAAATCCAGGACTACGGCAAGTACCTGTACGAAAAGGACAAGAGCGACCGCGCCGCGCGCAAGACCCAGAAGGTCATCGTCATCAAGGAAGTGAAGTTCTCGGTCACGGTGGACGAGCACGACTACCAGACGAAGAAAAACCAGGCTGTGCGCTTCCTGGGCGACGGCGACAAGGTGAAGGCGAGCCTGCGCTTCAAGGGCCGCCAGATGGCGCATCGTGACCTGGGCTACAAGATCATCAACCGGCTGATTATGGATATCGGCGAGGCCGGAATCGTCGAGTTCATGCCGCGCATGGAAGGCACCACGCTGCACGCGATTCTTGCGCCCAACAAGAAGATTCCGGTGGCAAAGCCAAAAGCAGTGGCGACCGAAGCCCCAGCCCCCGCGCCAGTAGCTGCTTCTTAGCGCAAGCCAAGCCCCGGGGCTTACTGAGACGCCTGCGTCACTGGGGTCAGGTTGACATCCACTCCGCTCAGATCTCCATCGGTAACGCTAAGGGCCTCCTGGAACGGCTGGAACGTCGTTCCGGAAGATGCGCTCGAGTCTCCCCGCGGGCGACCTCCTTGCGCTGGATTGGAGCTGGCATTCGGTACCGAGAGCGTATAGCTCCCAGCGGGAACGTAGGTCAGCGCGTAGCTGCCGTCGCTGCTGATCTGGGCCACGCGTGTCAGCGAAGTGTCTTGAGAATCAACCAGCCGGACCGATCCTGAAGCGACCGTGCCCGATGTGGCGCCGACGTGGCCCGTCACCCGATGCAATGCTGCCAGATCCATCACGATAACCATGTCGCCGCGCTCCTCGCCGGCGTGCAGTGTTACCGTTTGCGCTTCAGTCCTGCGGACCTTGCCGGGCGCGTACATGGCGATGTTCATCGTCCGCCCCCCGCCAAAGCCTCGCCCTTGCGCGTCGGAGGGCACAGGAGCCTGCACACTAGCGCGAATCAGGTAGCTTCCTGAGGCCAGGCCTGTCATGCGGAACTGGCCCCGGTCATCCGTTTGCGCGAAGTCACCGCCTGGACCGGCGAAGAAGCCGATCCTTCCGCCGCCATTTTGCGCCGTGGTCGCTACGGCACTAACCGCGTTTACCTGTACGCCGGCAGCAGGGCTGCCGTCGTCCCACTGGATACGTCCAGAAATGACGCCGCCGCGCTCGAGCGAAAGGTTCACCGTGCTGGAAGAACTGGCCGCCACATGCACCGTGGGAAGCTTCGCCAAAGCCGACGCCATGTCTGCTCCATTTGCGACCAACAATGCAGCTTCCGAGACGTAGCCCGTCGCCGTTGCAGAGACGTAGTAGTCGCCGGGCTGCACATTCGTCGCCGTGAAGGTGCCTTCCAGGTCGGTGCGTGCGCCGGAACGCCTGCCGGCGCCATCGCGGTTGCTCGCATTGCCGTTGGCTTCTTCCACCGGGATCAGCAGGACGTTGGCGAAGCGGGCTGGATGTTGTGTGTCCGCACAAACGACATGGCCAGTGACGCTGCCGCCCGTAGCCTGCACCTCTGATTGCGGTGCGATGCCAACTTGTGGCTGTTGTGCAAGGACAGTACCCGTGATCGCAGTCAGCACCAGGAGATGAAAGACGGTTTTGTAGGAGTGGGACATGGGCGGTCTCGTTTGTTCGACGTATGAGCACGCTCTTTTGGCTCCATCTGAGCGTGACTCAGCAACTGAAGCCGTGACACTAAGGCGTCTTCGATCAATTCTGCTTCAGCGCCGCTGGGGTATGTTCAGGATCTGAAGAGAGACGCTCTAGACTTGGCGCTGCCCGAGATCACGCCGCACGCGGTCCATTGTCTCTAAATAGAAGTGCAGATTGTGGATGGAGTTCAGGGTCGCACCGAGCGGTTCGCCGCTGGCAAACAGGTGCCTCAGGTATGCACGCGTGTAGCGCGCGCATACCGAGCAGCCGCAGCCTTCATCAATGGGCCGCTGATCTTCCGCGTTGTCCTGCTTCTTGATGTTTAGGCGAACGACAGCGCTGCTGCGGTCTCGTGGGGCTTCCCGGATGAACAGCAATCCATGGCGTCCCGCGCGAGTGGGCAGCACGCAATCCATCATGTCAACGCCCATGCGCGCATATTCTTCGATTTCGTCCGGGTAGCCGACACCCATCACGTAGCGCGGCTTGTCCTTTGGCAGATGTTCCAGCGTGCGCGCGATCATCTCGCGTGTTATCTCTCGCGCTTCGCCGACGGCCAAGCCGCCGATTGCGTAGCCGGGAAAGTCCATGGCGACGAGACGCTCGGCGGACTCTTTGCGCAAGTCGGCGTACATGCCACCCTGCACGATGCCGAAAAGGGCCTGGTGCCGGTCGTTGAGTTCGTTGTGCCACGGCACCTCGTGGCGATGCGCTTTCCAGTACTCGAATGAACGCGCGGCCCAGGCATGTGTCAGGCCCATGGAGTCGCGGGTGCGTTCCCAACTCGCCGGAGTCTCGACGCACTCGTCGAACGCCATCATGATGTCAGCGCCGAGCGCGATCTGCGCGGCCATGGAATGTTCCGGCGAGAAGAAATGCTTCGAGCCGTCGAGGTGCGAACGGAACTCGACACCGTCCGGTGTGATCTTGCGCAGGCTGGAAAGAGAAAAGACCTGGAAGCCGCCGGAGTCTGTAAGCATCGGCCGCTGCCAGCTCATGAAGCGATGGACGCCGCCCGCGCGACGGATCAAGTCGTGCCCTGGGCGCAGGTAGAGGTGATACGTGTTCGCGAGAATGATCTCCGCACCCGTACCCTGCGGGCCGATGCGCTCCAAAACATCCTGTGGAACGGCCTTCACCGTTGCCGCGGTGCCGACGGGCATGAATACAGGCGTTTGCACCGTACCATGCGGCAAAAGAAGAACGGCCCTTCGGCCGCCGCCCTCGCTCGTGGATTGAACCTGGAACTCCAACGACATCCAGTCAGTGTAGTTGGAGTAGAAACTGGCTAATTCAGAGAGTAGCTGCGTGCCAAGCAATGCGACTCATTGGGAAGGTATCGCAGATAAGAGGCGATCATTCACGAGTGTCGCTCACGACCTTCGCTCGACGAGGTTGCCGTCGTTGATGGAATCATCGAATCCAAGGAGGAGAGTGCCTCAGCGCGCGTGGTTTCGAGTGAGGCAATCCAAATGGACGCTGGGATGGTCGGCGAAACCGCCACAGCGAAACTCACAAATGCGTCGCGAAACTTGAGCCATGCACGCTGCTCGATTTTCAATTTGGCAAAGGATGGTCCTTGATGAGTTGCGACAAGATCAGATTCGAGACGCTTCCATGCAGCGTTAAGCTTTGCATCGGCTTCGCCGACCGCAGGCGATGGCTTACCCGGTGCTAAGTCGTCTGCGGGACCTCTATCGTAGATACCTGGTAAGTCTGTGCGATGAATCATTGCGTACGTTACGGCCATATCGAAGTGCGCATGGAGATACTCGGATGCGAATTCACCACCGTTATCCCATTCAGCTGGAGCGTAAGGTGCCAAGTAAAGATAGCCGCCTGATACTTGCACATCCAAAAATTGTTGAAAAGCTTTCTCAAGCTGCACATAAGCGAACCGCTGGGCCGGGGTGAGCTTCGCAAGCAGCGGCTTGACCTGTGCCGCTGCTGTTCTAGAAGTCTTACGGGCATCCTCGTCGGCCTCTAAAATACCGCCTAAATGTGTGCGCGCAAGGTCTTGTTCCTGGTGTTCCTTCCAGATTTCACACTGCTTTGCCAACGTCTGGGGAAGCTTGCTGTAATCCTCAATTGCACCACATTGCCTTTGTAGCTTGTCGGCGTTGCTGGGCAATTTCGCTTGTGCGAAAGCAGGCAAGGACGCAGATACTAAGGCGATTATGGTGAGACGCCGTCGAAGGCTCATCTGATCATGAAAACATGGTGCGAGTTCTCACGTAAATTCATCTTCTTATACACGGCTCGAGAGATGTTTTTGTAGGCTTACGCTTAGGAGGCCTTATTCGGTCAGCGCTGAGCAGGTGTGCTTCGCAAGGCATTCATCCAGCATCGTCTGCACTTCGTCGTAGAACTTGCGACCGACGATGCCTTGTTGACGGCCGATCACGCCCTGCTCTCGGCCAATGTCTCCTTGTGCTCGACCGACGATGCCTTGTTCGTGGCCGATAGCGCCCTGGGTGCGACCAACGCTGCTCATTTCCGTTATGGTTGCGCCACGCATTTGCTGGCTGGCCGCAGTCTGCTGTTGTGCGAGAGATGCCTGTTGGTCCGCCAAAGGTTTCTGCTTCGCTGCCAGCGTTGATTGTTCCGCTGCGAGCTCGCGTAGCGGCGCATACAGACGCTCGGCTTCGGCGACCTGCGCCGCCGAGTCAAGGCGATGCAGTCCGTCCTTATCTGCAAAGAGAATGTACGAACCCGGATGAGCGTCGCTGTACATCTTCAGACGCACGATCCCGTGCCAGTCGCCGTTGGCCGTCAGGAGCTTTGAATCCTTTTGGACAATGAAGGACCGTTGCGCCGCACCTTTGTCGCTGTAGTACGAAATCGTCTGCTGAGCGAATGCTGGTACAGCGGCTGTCAGCGAAAGAACTGCAAGTGCGAATTGATTATGCATCGGTGCTCCTGTGGAAGGAATGGTGGTTGAGCTACTCAGGCTGCTTTGGTTCTTCGCTCCTGTGCTGGTTCATATCGTCCAGTTGTTGCTTTAGCATTTGCATGTCGGAGTCGCTGGGCACGGACTTCTTCAGCTGCTGAAGCTGCTTTTCCATGTCCTGCATGTTTGGCAGGTTCATCTTGAGATCGTCGAGGTGAATACCATTCAAAGCTTGCCGTGCACTATCCAGTTCCAGCTGCAGCTCGCCTGAATTCAGCATGGAAAGATCACCAAGAATCTGCGGCTTCATCATGGCCATCTGCACTGCCATGTCGGCTTTCATCTCCGCAAGGTCAGCCGAACTGCCGGTCCCAAAGATGTTCATCCCCATCGGCATCAAGAGCTCGCTGCCGCCATCACCCGCTTGCTTGATGGTGTGAATGAACGTGAGTTCCTTCGGCTCGACGGTGATGATGGCGGTTTCCACCATGCCGTCGGTGCGGCTCTTGTTGCAGATGTCGGTGGACTCGCCATGCTTCATGTCGCGCGTATGCACGCTGCAATGCCAGTCGCCGGTGTTCAGCTTGTTGCGAAATTCTTCGACGTCCGCGATGTTGTACATGCCCGGCTTGTCATAGCTGTAGGTGTGCACGACATTCAACACCATGCGGTGGGCGCGGTGCGAATCCTTCCCGCCGACCATTTGCAGAGTCTGCGGATCCATCGTGAGCTCGGTCACGTCGCTCGCGCCTTTGGCAAACTTCTCGGTGCCGGCGAAGAGGTCATCCTTCACGATGGCCGATGTCTGCGCGCCGGCCAGCATCGCACCTGCCGCAAGTGCAACAACTGCGACGTATTCCATTGTCTGTTTCTTCATGGTGCATCTCCTCTGCTACGTGTCTTGTCTGTGTAGAAAGTCGGTTGAGCTACCTCGGTTCGAGCGAAATGCCTGAGCGTGAAAGCTTCTCGCGTGTGCGGTCCAGCGCCTGCTGCTCAATCTGTGTGGCGATCTCAAACTGCCGTGTTGCTTGCGCGCGTTCCTGGCGACGATGCATTTGCTGTACGGCGACGCCAACCAGAAGTGTCGCGGCAACTGCACCCGCGGCCCAGGCCTGCATGGTGCGCCAACGGGTTGGCATAGGGAGCACTCGGGCTGGTGGTTTCACGTCACTCGCCACGCGCTGCATCACCGCATCGGCGAAGCTTGCAGACGGAACGGCATGGCGCATGGCCTGCGTCAGCTTTTGTTCGAACTCATCAGGTTGCTCTTCATCTAGATACTTGGGCCCGTTCATCGTACGTACTCCTTCATCGTCACTGCCGCTTTGCGGCGCAGTAGCTGCAATCCTCGCTGCAGGTGGCTCTTCACCGTCGCCAAAGGCTGTCCAAGCAACTTGGCGATTTCCTCCGGCAGCATGTCTTCCTGATACCGCAACACCACCGGAATTCGCAACGTTTCCGGCAGTGCCTGAAGCAGTTCTTCCAACCGCGCTTCCATAGCCGCGCTGGTGATGGCATTGGCGTCCGCCGTGCCATCGCTGTGCTGTTCTTCCATCCACTCTTCGGCCGCAGTTTCCGGCCTGTGCGCCGCGCGACGAAGGGCGTCCGTAGCGCGATGAACTGCGACTCTGCGCAGCCAGAAGCGTGTGTGATCCGGGCCTTGCAACCGTTCGCCTGACCGGTAAAGCTCTAAGAACACATCCTGAGCCACTTCTTCCGCCACGCTGCGGTCACCGGTTACACGCAACGCAATAGAAAACACCATTCGCTGGTGTTCTTCCACAAGTGACCGAAATTGCGTGGCTTCAAATCCCAAAACTGCGCTCATTTACCTATACGCAAGGTAGGCCGCGTAAGAATGCAAAAGTTTGCGCGCGCTGAACTTTTCCCCGTGCGGACGCGCCTGAGGAACCTGCAGGACTTCGACGCAATCCGGTAGTCTGCTTCTGGAACCATGACTGCCTCACCACCCACCGGGCCGCGCTTTTTTCGATCGCTTCTCGCTGTAGCATCTGTCGCTCTCTGCGCACTTGCCTTCGTGCCGCGAGTCGCTTCCGCGCATGCCGACGCCAAAGCGGACGGCGCGCAGACATTCGCGAACTCCGGATGCGAACACTGCCATGGCGCGACAGGCGAAGGAACGAAGAAGGGTCCGAGCCTGCAGGACGAACGCCATCGCATGAATGCGGAGCAGATCAAAGAGCAGATCAAGCACGGCGGAAAGAGCATGCCAGCGTTTGGCGATGCGTTGGATGACGTGCAACTTGAGAGCCTGGTGAAGTTACTCCGCTCGAAGAAGTGGCCGCCCATTCCAGCGCCTACGGCACAGTGATGCGAGACAGTAGACGTAGTGATTCGAGACAGTAGCCGGTGGTGATTCGAGACAGTAGACGGTAGACAGGAAGACAGACAGTGCAGTGATTCGAGACAGCAGACAGGAGACGGTAGACAAGAAGTGCAGTAGTTCGAGAAGGGAAGACAGGAAGTGCATCGCTAGACTACTTCTGCTGTCTCGCTGTCTCGCTGTCTACTGTCTACCGTCTCGCTCTACCGTCTAGCTTCTAGCTCTTCAAGAATGCTTCCGCTGTACGCAGCGCAAGACACATGATGGTCAGCGCGGGGTTTGCCGCTAAGGAACTTGGGAAGACCGAGTTGTCGCAGATCCAAAGGTTTGCGATGTCATGCGAACACCCGAAGGCGTTGACGACGGAGTTCTCCGGCGACTCACCCATGCGGCACGTCCCGATGGTGTGCGCCGTGCGTTCGCAGCGCCAGATATCCTTTGCCTCCGCGGCCTGCCAGGCTTGCGTCATCAGCTTTGCCCCGTGGTCTGCGATCGCCAGCTCGTTCTTGCCGTAGCTGAAATGGATCAGCGGTTTCGGCAGGCCGTTGGCATCTTTCTCGCGAGAAAGCTCCAGGTAGTTCCTAGCACTCGGCAGACACTCGCCGTTGATCCCGATGCCGGCAACGTAGTTGTAGTCGGCGAGGTAACGCACAAGGTCCTCGCCGAAGAGGCCGCGGCTTCGCGCAACTGACTGCGCCCAGGTGACCGGTACAACGCCAAGACTCTGGACGAGGTATCCACCGGCGAAGTCAGCTTTCGCCGGCCGAAGCGAGTCTTCGGAAATGACGGTGGCAGGGAAGCCTTTGTTCATGCGAACTGGTTGGTCGAACGTGCCCCAGACCTGCGTGGCGACATGGCCCATGTAGTTGCGGCCCACTTGTCCGCTGCCGTTCGCCAGCCCGGTGTGCAGAAGTAGTCGTGGCGTTTCGATGGCGCCCGCACAAAGAAAGACAGCGCGGCATTTCTGTCTGCGCTCGGTTGCTCTTCCGTCGTCTGTCTGCTCGCGGTAGATCACTGCGTTCAAGCGGCCAGTCGTGTCCTGCTCAAATCCCGTGACGAAGCAGCCCGGGCGAATCTCCGCACCGCTGCGCACCGCCCACGGCAAGTAAGTTACATCCATGCTTGCCTTCGCGCCGTTACGGCAGCCTTGATGACAAAAGCCGCGATTGACGCAGGCTTTCCGCTCGGCATATTCCGGTGTCGCGTAGTCCACACTGAGCGCAGCGACTGGAGCTTCCGCCGCACGCATGCCAAGTGCCTTGAAGCCGCGCATCATCAACTCGCCCGGCCCATTTACCGGAACAGGTGGCGTGGGATACTTCCTCGTCGGGTCCCATGGGTAGCTTGCGGGACCACTGACACCGAGAAAGCGCTCCACGCGCTCGTAGTACGGGAGCAGATCGTCGTAGGTCAGCGGCCAGTCTGAACCGTCGCCTGATTCCGATTTCAATTTCAGGTCGCGCCGGTCCGTACGCGGCGTGAATGCTCCCCAATGAAGCGTGCTTCCGCCAACGCCGGTTCCACTGGTGTTGCCGCCGAATGCTTCTGGTGTGTCGCCGCCACTCAGCCGCTCATCGGTCCAATAGATTTTCGAGGCGTCAAGTTCGTCGGTAGCAAAGTCATCGGCAGGAGACGTGAACCATGGACCTGCTTCTAACGCGACGACGCTAAGGCCCGCAGCGGCCAGCGTAGCGAGGATCGGCGCACCGCCGGCACCCGTGCCAATGACAACGGCATCAACACTTTCATCCTCGCGAAAGCGGCGCATCGTGGAGCGCAAACGTCCAAGCTCGTTCAACGCTCAAACTCCTCTCGCTGCCCAATCTGTATCTGCGTGAAGCCACCCTCGTCGGCAAAGCCTGTGAAGCCAACCCGCTCCATCGTTGACGGATGTGCCATGTAGCACTTGGCAAGCTCACCGCGAACTTCTTCAAACCACTGCTTCATCTCGCTCCCTGAGTAAGCATCAGCGCTGTCGCCAATATGCACGCTGCCGAGAAGACCTTTGCCGATCTCACCCCCGCTTGCTTTTCGCAGCAAGTCATCCTGCTGTTCAGGATGCAGCGCAACAAAGGGAACTAGGAATTCGCGCTCTGCTGCCGCATCGAGTGACGCGAGACCCTTGCGCCATGCCTCTGCATCTGGCGGCAAGGTCGCGAAACGCCAACCATCTCCTGTTCCGTTCGCGAGCCGCTGCTCGATGCTGCCGGCAACGTCGAAACCGGCGTGCGGCACGACACGTTCGGCGAGTGCACGCATTGTTCGGAACTCCGTGTCCGAGAGCGCCTTTGACTTGTAATCCCATGTTGCAGCGCTAAGCATCCTCGACTCCATGACGGAGCGTGTCTGCGCAGAGACGCGGTTTGATTCGAGCAAACTCGCAAATGTCTGACCAAGTTCACCGGCCTGCGCTTTTAGCGAAAGACCGAGACTGTTCATAAAGGAGCAGATGTGCTCCGCGACTTCGAAGGGTCGTTCCAGCGGCGCTAAGTGACCGCAGCCTTCAAGAGCGATGACGTCTCCGTCAATGAAGTGCGGCAAAGTCTTCTCGCGCTGCACATCCGGCCCGAGTGCCGCTTCTTCAGTGCCCGCGAGGATGATTGCGGGCAGGGGCAGCCGCCCCACTCTTTCGCTCCAATCCTCTTTGCTGCCTTGCTCAAGCCAAGCGCGAAAGGCAGTGCGATTCATGCTCAGGACATCTGTAACAGCGCGCTCACGCACTTCAGTCCGTAGCGGCAGCTTTCCTGTGTTGTCGTCGATGAATTTTCCCGCGAGTTCTCTGTCATGGTCCGCGTCGCCCGTCGACTCTCCAAGCTGCTTCAGCATCTCCGCGCGCTTGCTTTCCTGCATGGGCTCCGGGCACGGTGGCGAAGGTGAAACGAGCACAGCTCCGCGGAGTCCCGACAAACCATCCGCACCATTGATGGCTTCGCGCGCCACAGCCGCCGCCACTTTGCCGCCCATAGAATGGCCGCCCATGAGCCATGGTGCTTCCGTGGTCCCGCTTCGCAGCTTACGCACTGTCTCGACGACGGCTGTACTCATCGCGCGCATGTCGTAGCCGCTGATGCTGTTGGCATCACCAAAGCCCGGGAGATCTATCGCGATGCACTGTGCGCCGCGCTCCCCTAGGATTTTCCCTGCTTCATGCCAGGCGAGCCCGCTTCCAGTAAGCCAGTGCAACAGCACGAGCAGGGGGCCGTGATCTCCGTAGCTTCGATAGGGCAGCATCCATAGGAGAGATGCAGCTTCCGGAAACGAATGCGGTTCCACATCTACATTCGTTTGCGCGGCATCGCTGTTACGCCCGGTTATTTTGAAACGTATTGCGGCCGTCGCGGCGAAGACCGGCGCTCGACACCGCCGTAGGTCGGGCCCTGCCGCCGATCACTCTGACGCTCCAGCACACCCATCCAGGTAAAGAAGGGATCACGCGTTTCCTTGCTATCCAGCGAAGAAACGCGGAAGCTGCTGCGCGTCCGGGCATCGAGCAGAACAAAGCTCAGGGACACTGCCAGCTCCATCACGGAAAGGATCGTGAGCGCAAGAATGAGTAAATTCTGAAAATTTTCAGGCATAACGTGTGCGTGTCCAAAGACTCGCATAGCGAGGAAAAACTGTCCAGATACCCAAAGTTTGTTACCGGCGGCCCGACTGTATACCTACCTAAGTGGACTCCGCAGCAACATTCTTGGGAATACAAATTAGCCCCACTTTCGGCGCGCGCCTGCAAGGACACCGCTGCCGTGCTCCGCAGTGACAGTCCAACCTGGCGCGATGTCATTTAATTCTGAGTGGAAGGGGAGAAACGGTGATTCACGTCCAAAGTAAACAAGTTCCCGGTGTGCGTCCGGGTTTGCACAAGTACATCTCCCGTGGGGAGTACCCCCGTGAACACGAAATCCACGACGCTGCCGTTATGCTTCGGGCTTACCAAATCCACAGTGTGTGTAATCCGCGCGCTCGGGATCGCTATCTGCACGATCGGTTGAAGCGGGTCGGCGAACTCATGTACCCACAGAGACTTTCCATCGCTCGACCAGTGGGGATCCGCACCGGAGTCGACAGGGAGCTTCGACCATTGCCGGGTCGCGACATCGAGAAGTCGTACCTCTCGTCCGTCCAATGACAACGCAGCGATGTACCTGCCGTCCGGTGACCAGCGAGGGCTAAATAGACCCTCTGATCCGGGCACCGGCTGAACTTTTCCGCTGCGCAGGTCGAGTGTCAGAAGCGTACGCGCGGCTGCTTCCTTGCCCATCACATCGTTCACGCGGCCGAAGACCAGCGTTTGCCCGTCCGGCCCCCACGAGGGATCGGCAGCGTTGCGTCCATCGTCCAGTGCCAGCTGTGGCCGTCCTCCGCGAGAGGGCAGGAGGTAGATGTGCCATGCTTCGCCCGGCCTTCGAGCCATCAGCGCCAGGCGCGAACCATCGGGCGACCACGTCGCAAGAAACACTTCCAAACCAGCCGGTGTGAGTTGCAAGCGTTCGGTGCCATCGGTGCGCGAACGCCATAGCAAGCCTTCGGCGGTTGTCCACGTTACCCACTGCCCATCCCGCGAGTAGGCCACGCGGACACAATCGCGCAGCCATGACTCCTCGGGCACCAGATCATGAGCTTTCGCGTCGTAACGCTCCATGGCATAGCGCGCGTCGGCTCCAAGGAAGTAGATTTTTCCGCCGGCGCGTCCAGCGACGGGCGACTCGAATTGGAGAGGGCCATCGGTAAGCCGCACCGGAGAACGTGTCGCAAGTCCCGGCAAGCTCCATAGGTTGGAGCCGCCTCCTTTGGGCGACTGAAACACGAAGCTCTTTCCGTCGGCGGTCCAGACGCCGCAACACTCCCCGGCGGGCCGGTCCCATCCAGGCATCAGGAGCTTTGGCTTGCGATCCGAACCTGCAAGCTGCCACAAAGATAGGGTGTGCGCTATCGGGTCGATCACGGTGAAGCGCAACACGCTACCGTCCGGCGACCAGCGCATCCAGAACGCCCGTCCCGGCAACGATGCGTACAGCTGGGGAGTGTCATTCAGGCGCGTTAGATAGAGTTCGTTGCCCGCCGCGTAAAGAATGCCATCGCCGTCCGGCATCCACGATGCGTCATGGGCCAGGATATTGCCCACGCGCAAGGCTGAACCCCCAAATACCGGCACGACCCAGAGCGGCTGCTCAGAGTCGTGAGACAGATGACTGCGCAGCAGCAACTTCGATCCGTCAGGCGAAAGCTCGCCCAACGTGGGCGCAGCCACCTCGTCTGGAATAGGAATATCGATCTGTCGGCCGTCCGTCAGCTCGACCGCGACCAGCTGCGCGTGCCCATTGCGCAGTACAGAAGCGAATAACCGAATGCCATCCGTGTCTACAGCGGAAAGGTCTTCTGTTGGGTACGAGCTTGGTACCAGATCGCCGGTGGTTGTGACCTGCGTGATGTGCGGCGGTTCCACAACGGCTGCGCTCCGCCCCAACGTATAGGCGCCCAGCGCGGTCGCCAGTATGACGAGACCACCTACCCCAGCTATACGCCAGATCGATCGCTTCACGGAGGCTGTGACAGTAGCCTCGACAGGCGACGAAAGTTCAGGACTGCTGGCGGGCTCCGTTATGGCCTGCACCGGGGCCGAATTGGGGATCAGGTCGTTCGTTGGTGCAACAGGAATTGCATCTTCGGACGGACCAGGTTCGGACCTGACGCTTTCACCGCCCGGCGCTTCAATCACCTGGACGGGCGCGATGAAGCGATAGCCCCGTCGCGAAAGAGTCTCGATAAAGCGGGGATTGTCCGCTGAGTCGCCCAGGGCTTCGCGGACTTTGTTGACTGCGGTGCCAAGCGACTGCTCGAAATGGACGACAGTGTCGCGACCCCAAAGACGAAGCTGCAAATCTTCGCGCGTCACGATGTGGCCGGGCCGCTCAAGCAAGGCAGCTAAGACTTTGAAGGGCTGACCTTGGAGCCGAATTCGACGCCCGGCCTTCCAGAGTTCTCCCGTGTCCAGGTCCGCCTCAAAGAGGCCAAAACGAACGCGGGGATGGACAGGCACTGCAAGCATTTGGTCACACGCTGACTAGATCGTAGCACTCCCGCCCTGCATCCCTCTTGGTGAATCTCTGTAACCGGCACAAAATAATGGGTTTATCAGTTAAGAAACATTTTAAGTTCAAAGTGCGAGCAATCGCTTGCGTTGACTATCTCCGTTGATGCAATGTGCCAGACGTTCTCATGATGAGTCTGCGACCGTCGCGAAGTGATGCACGGCGCTGCTTAAAGGTTCACTGGGTCTTTCTTTGGAGGTAAGTGATGTTGAGCAAAATAAAGTTTTGGGGCCGGATGCTAGCCCTTGTTGCCGTAGCCGCAGTCTTCGCAGGCGGGCATCTATCAGCGCAGAGCGACAATGCGCGTATCTCCGGAACAGTGACCGACCTCAGTGGAGCGTCCGTTCCCGGCGCCACCATCACGGTCACAAACCTGGGGACAAACGCCACGCAGAAGGTGACCAGCGGCGGCAACGGAGACTTCACGGTCTCGGCCCTACCTAACGGCAACTACAAGGCCACGGTTGCTGCGGCGGGTTTTGCCAAGAGTGATCAGGTACTGCGGCTTGACGTTGGACAGGTGCAAACGCTCAACTTCAAACTCAGCGTGGGCAGTGAAAACACCACCATCGACGTCACGGACGCCGCTCCAATCGTCGAACTAGCAAACTCTGATACTAGCGAAGTCATTACTGGTCGGGAGCTTAGCGATCTGCCGCTAAATGGCCGTAACTTCACGCAGCTGGCGCTGCTGGAGCCGGGCATTTCCCGTGGGCAAAGCAACAACTCCGCCTCCGGCTACCAGAAGGGCAGCCAACCAGTCGAAACGCTCCGCTTTGCAGAGACAGGTGGCGCGTCGGTTTCCGCCAACGGCCTTCGCCCTCAGGCGAACAACTTTATTCTTGACGGCATTGATAACAACGATTCGCTCGTGAACACGATCGTCGTCTTCCCGAACGTGGAAGCATTGAGCGAGTTCCGCGTGACGAACTCTCTCGCTCCGGCCGAGTTCGGTCGCGCCGGCGGCGCGATTATCCAGGCCTCTGTAAAGAGCGGAACCAACCAGATACACGGCTCGGCCTTCCTCTTCAATCGCAGCTACGGACTGGGGAGTGCCTACCCTCTTTATTTCACGCCAGGACAGCCTTTCAACGGCTTCCACCGCAATCTGTTTGGAGGCACACTCGGCCTACCGCTTTGGAAAGATCGCATCTTCTTCTTTGGTGATTACTCGGGCCTGCGCGCAAACATCCCTAACAGTGGACTAACCATCAATACCGTGCCAACAGCGAAGATGCGGACCGGTGACTTCTCCGAGTTGCTGGGTTCCTCGCAAACCCAGGTGCCGTCGCTGTACAGCGGCGCGGGCTCTTACAGCCCAACAGGTTGTGCGACCATGACCACCGTTCACGGTGTCGTGCTGTCGAACGCTTCCCTTAACGGCGCCACCGCGGCCCTGAACGCCAGTGTCGACAACGGCGCTATCTTCGATCCACTGACCTGCAGCCAGTTCGTCACCAATGGCGTAGCGAACGTCATCCCGGCTAACCGTCTGAACCCGATCGCGATGAAATACCTCAATGCGTTTCCTGCCGCAAATCGGACGCCCATCAATAACGTCATCAACAACTATCAGAATCAGCAGTTCAAAGTGGACACTGACAACCAGTTCGACGTGCGCCTGGACTTCCACCTTACGTCAAAGGACAACATCTTCGTTCGCGGCACCACCGACAACTACAACGACGTTCTTACTACCTCGCTGGTCGGACTGCCCTCGGGTTTTGGCGCAGGCAATAACGACACGCATCCACGCGAGTTAGCGGCGGGTTATACCCACCTGTTTACGGCACACCTGCTGAACGAGTTCCGCTTCGGCTACGTTCGCGATTTCTACTCATACTTGAACCCATTCAACGGCACTGCACTGGACACCCAGCTCGGCATTCCGAACGGGAACCGCAACGCACTGCTAGGCGGAATCTCGCTCATCGGCGGCGGCAACACAGAGCTCTCATACACCGGTGATGGTGGCCCGTACACGGTTCCTCAGTACTCTTACCAGTTCAACGATTCCGTCAGCCTCACGCATGGTGCGCACAACTTCCGTTTCGGAGCCAACGTCATTCACCGCGAAGTGGATTTCTTTCAGGCTCAGTACAACGCGAAGGGCTTCTTCAGCATTTATGCGGGCGCGTTCACAGGTTTCGAGACCTCAGAGATCGCCGGTGCTTTTGTCAACGACTACAACATCTCGAATCCGACCGGTTATTACAAAGCCATCTCTTGGGAGACTGGTTATTTCGCACAGGACGACTGGAAGGTCAACCCTCGTCTGACGCTGAACCTCGGCCTTCGCTACGACCTCTACACACATCCCTATGAGCAGAACAATCGCCAGTCCAACTACGACATTGCCACCAATACGTTGAAGGAAGCTGGCGTAAACGGTAATTCACGGTCGTTGATTAACACGAACTTCAACAACTTCGCTCCGCGCATTGGTTTCGCGTTCGACACATTCGGCGATGGCAAGACAGCGCTGCGTGGCGGCTACGGAATTTACTACTTCCTGGACCGTGGCGGCGTCGGAAACCAACTGTCGAACAATCCGGACTTCAACGGTTCGGCAGATTACAGTTCCTACTCCGGGTACCGCATCGATCTCAGCGGCCAGGGAGCAAACACGGCTAACTCCGCCGCTGGAACAAACGGCCCGGGTCCTTACGCCAGCAATAATTCAACGTTCGCCACGGGCGCTCTCCCTAACGCAACTCCTTCGGTGAACATTGCTTCGCCAGCCAACTCGCTTCTCATCTCGTACCCGGTCAACAATCCGACATCGATGATCCAGCAGTACAACTTGAGCATTGAGCAGGCACTCGGTAACAAGACTTCCTTGACGATTGCTTATGTCGGCACCAAATCTGACCACCTGTTCAACTCCGTCGACTATTCGGTGGATCAGCTTGGCTCGTCCGCGCACTTCGGTTCGGCGCAGAACAACACCATCACCTTAAACGAAGACACCGGCAGTTCACGGTACAACGGCCTGCAAACCAAGCTGGACCATAAGCTTTCGCAAGGCCTTCAATTTACGGCGTCTTACACGTTCTCGCATGCCACGGACAATTCCATCGGGCCGTTCTCGCCAACCGGCGCGGGGTCTGTCCCCACTACCGCTGCGGGTCCGCAGTTCAACTTGAACCGCGGCGACTCGGACGATGACATCCGCCATGTGGGTACGTTTGCCATGTTGGCAGAGTTACCTTTTGGGCAGGGCAAGCGGTTTGCGTCTCACGTGAATCGAGCTGTGGACTATCTGATTGGCGGATGGGAAGTTTCACCCTTTTTGCAGCTAACCAGCGGCTCGCCGTTTGACGTGAGTGTGGGTGCGTCAACCGGCCCGTCAGTGCGTCCCAACCTCGTATCAACGGCTAACCTCTACCTCAAGCCAACTGCGGCGAACGGTTACGAGGTTCTTAACCCCGCAGACTTTGCTGCCCCGGCAGTAAACGCCCTCGGTGCTTACGTCTCGGTCGGCAACGTCCATAAGAACCAATTCCGCAGCTCGAACTATTCCAACCTGAGCATGTCAGCCTTCAAAGACTTCAAAATTGTTGAAGGCGTAAAAGGCCAGGTCCGCGGACAGGTGTACAACCTGTTCAACTCACCGGCGTTCGCGCCTCCAGGCAATACGGGGCTGCCGACAAACTTCAATGGTCCAGCGGCCGTAGCCTCTGGCCAGACTCTGCCTACGTTCACGAACATCACGAATACGGACTACTTCAGCCAGCGACTAGTGGAACTTGCCGTCCGCATTTCCTTCTGAGGGCGCGGGCGCTCCTCTGCGGCACCGGTCTTGATGACGGTGCCGTTTCTTTTTGCTCGTTTGTTTGTGGTGCATGGAGGAAGTAGATGAAAAATGTTGGCAGCCAAAGGCGTTGGTCGATGCAGAGCAAGAACTATCTTTGCGTTCTTTGCATGTTGTTGTGCTCGTGTGTAGCGTTCGCAGCATCGCCGCAATCAGCAGCGACGCATGAGCCGTTGACGTTGCTGAAGGTCGATCCGCCGAGCTGGTTTGCACGCTTTCCTGAACCCATGCTGCTGGTGCGCGGTGAAGGACTTACGGGCGCTGAGTTCTCGCTTAGCGATCCCGCATTGCACATTGCCCGTCAGCATCTTTCTAGCAACGGCCATTGGGCTCTCATATGGCTAGCCGCCTCGCCGCAACATGCCGAAACGGTACAGCTGAAGGCGCGTTCCGCCGGTATGTACGCCAAACTTTCATATACCTTCGCAGAGCCGAAACCTGGCGACGCAGGCTTTGCAGGGTTCTCCAACCAGGACAGCATGTACCTGATCATGACTGACCGTTTCGCCGACGGCGATCTCACCAACGACGGCCCACATGCTACGGATTTGGCAAGTTCCCCAGAAGCCGGGGCGGAGCGTGCGAAGGCACGCGGATGGCATGGCGGCGACCTTCGCGGCATTACGCAGCACCTGGATTACATCCAGAAGCTCGGTTTCGATACGGTCTGGATCACGCCTGTCTATCAGAACCACAATCCATCGGCATACCACGGGTACGGCGCGACCGATATGTATGCGGTTGACGAACATTACGGCACGCTTGCCGATCTCCACGCGCTGGTTGACGGGCTGCATGCGCGCGGGATGAAGTTCGTGCTGGACACCGTACCGAACCACATCGGCCCCGAGCACCCCTGGGTGCACGATCCACCGACGCCGCAGTGGTTCCACGGCACCGCTGAGCACCACTCTCGCGCCGAAGGCAACTTCGCCACGCTCGTTGATCCGCATGCTCCGGAACGTGATCGCGACGATGTGCTGCACGGCTGGTTTGCCAATGTGCTGCCGGACATGAACACCGACGATCCTGCTGTTTCCACGTACCTGCGGCAGAATGCTGTCTGGTGGATCGAGACGCTGGGCATAGATGGACTGCGCCTCGATACCTTTCCTTACGTCAATCGTGAGTTCTGGCGCGACTTTCATGCGCAGTTGCATGGTCTCTTTCCTCGCCTCACCACGGTGGGAGAAATCTTCAATCGCGATCCTGTGCTCGTGTCTTATTTCGCCGGCGGAGCTACGCACGCTGGTGTCGACTCGGGACTGGATACTCCGTTCGACTTTCCGACGTACCACGTGCTGCGCGATGTTTTTCTAAGCGGCCATGCGATGACCGAATTGCGCGATGTTCTCGTGCGCGACGTGCTGTATCCGCATCCGGAGCGCCTTGTTCCATTCCTTGGAAACCATGACAACTCACGCTTTCGCACTGAAGCCTCAAGCGAGGCTGCCATGCGCCTTGCGTTTGGTTTCCTGCTGACGACCCGCGGTATGCCGCAGGTCTATTCCGGCGATGAACTCGCGATGCGTGGCGGCGACGACCCTGACAACCGCCGTGATTTTCCCGGTGGCTTTCCCGGCCAGACGGCTAACGCTTTCAAAGACACCGGACTTGATTCCGAGTCAGCCGACATGAAGCAGTGGGTCAGCACGTTGCTGCATCTGCGCCAGGCGCACCCCGCCCTACGTTGCGGAGGAGAGCAGGTCCTGTTCGCAGAAAGAGACGCGCTGGTCACGATCCGCGACAGCGCCGAAGGCTGTCCGAGAGGTGCACTGCACGATCGCGTGGTCACTGTCCTGCAAAGAGGAGTTCCAACGAAGCCCATCAGCTTCGGCACCCGCGACACATGGGTTGAGGGCTGCACCCATGTGGAATCCATCGACGGCGCTCATCCCTCATTGAACTTCGCTGACGGCACGTTCTCCTTCATGCCGCCACCGGACTCTGTATCGATCTGGTCATGCAGTAACCAGTGATACAGTCGCGAGCCTCGGCTCTAGAAGAGCGGCGTTCTTACTCTGAGGCTGCAATCGCGCAAGAAGATCGGTTCAGGAATAGGCACTCCAGCGCGTGCATAGCTGGGCGATCGGCATTGAGGTAGGTGGCGGAAGAGGAGGGATTCGAACCCCCGATACCCTTTCAGGTACGCCAGTTTTCAAGACTGGAGCCATCAACCACTCGGCCACTCTTCCGTATTGAAAGTGTAGTACGGCGGTGTGGTGACGGCAAAGCAGATTGCGCAGCGGCGGACCTAACGTGAGACAAGCGAGCCAATGCTGCAGTTCTGGCGATCAAGCGGAGTGCCCGGCTTCTCGATGTGGATGCTGAATGCGCAGTTGATGTGGGCGTTGCCGATCGCGGCTGGATACACATACAACGTCTTGCTTTCGGGGTTGTAGAGCGTCAGCGAAGCCTCAGGGCCAGAGCCCACAAACTGGAAGCCGAAACCGCCGCCATCATGCGCTGTGTCTGAACCTGCGCCGGCTGCGCGCACCGGTGCGTTCGCTCCATGTGCCCACCATCCAATCGCTCCTGCAATAAGCAGCATTGCGGCATCACGCACCATATTTCTTCGGTCCATAAGCTCTCCTTAGCAGATATGCGTTAGATGCGACAGTCGCTCTTCCGAAAGAGCAACACCCAACTCGTTTCGAGTTGGGCGTTGGCCGTAGGGTTAGATACGTTTTCCGTTAGTGCTTCTTGTCGTCATCACGCGGAGGATGGTTCTCCTTCGGTGTTGCCGCCGGCGCAGGTGCAGGCTTCGGTGCGGGTGCCGCTTGCCGTTGAGGCGCAGGCGCAGGTGGTGGAGCGGGCTGAGGATGGAAGCGCTGCGCCTGGGGCTGATTTTGAGGCTGGGCTAGATTCGGCTGCTGGAACTGGCGATTGTTTGCCGGTGCAGGTTGCGATGTCCGTTCCGGTGGCGCACTCACCGAGCTCGCGCCGGGTTGATTGCGAAAATCTCGCGCATCCCGAAAGTCGCGAGGTGCCTGACCGGGGTTGTTCTGCAACGGCTGCTGATTGCCTGGAGCGACGGGCGCAGGCGCAGAGGTTCTGCCGGGCTGAGCGCGCAGAGGAAGAGCCTGTTCCTCGCCGTTCCCCCGGCCTGGCAGTGGATTGCCATAAACCGGCGAGGGAGACGCTGGGGCTATCGTTGCTCCGGGTTGCGAGCGCAGCGGCGGAGTTTGAGTCCCGCTTCCCCTGTTTGGGACCGGACTTGGCGTTGCAGGCGCGATGGGAGCAGGCGTGTTCGCACGGTTCGGATCACCACGGAATGGAGGCATGCCCTGGTCCCCGCGAGCCGGAAACTGACTGCCATGAGCGGGTACGTTCGCGCCAGGAGCACTCGCGCCCGGCCCCGGCGTGTGCGGCCCAGGGCGTGACCCTGGATCGAAACTACGCGGGTTCTGGCGAGTATCAGTGGGCTGCGACTGTGCCGGAGCCACGCCCCGTGCAGGCTGCCCCGCGCCGTTGCCGAAGCCATTCGCATTGCCAGCACCAACCGGTCGGTTGAAGCCTCCAGGCTGCGAGCCGCCGTTGTTCATGGGCGCACGTGATTGCACCGGAGGGCGATTGATGCTCGGCGGCAGAACCCGAGCGGGTGCGGGAGCCATGATGGCACGCGTCGGCGTCGCCGCCGGATGCATCAGCACGGGCGCATTCGCGAACTGCTGCGGTGAGACATGCATCGACACTTCGTGTACTGATCGTCCGCCCGCGAATGCATTTTGTGGCACAGCAACGGTGGCTACCTGACGATTCACGTACACGCGATTCACAGTGGTGTTGTTGATGTAGACGTTTGTCGTGCGCTGGTTGTAGATGTTGCGTACTTCCACCGTATTGCGGTTGTAGATGTTCGTCACGTTGATGCGGTTGGCATAGAGCGAGCTGGTGCGGTACCACGGGACGTACGGCTCACGCGGTCCGAGCGGAAACCACGCGGTCACACCAACGCCGCCGCCAACGAATGCCACGAGCGCAGGCGAATACACAGGCCGAACCACACGTGGCCCGGGAATCCATCCCCAGCGCGGTCCAAAGCGCGCCCAACGGCCATAATGGAACGGCGCAAAGCCCCACGGCTCGTTTTCGACCCATGTCCATCCCCACGGAGCGATGTAGGCCCAGTGTCCGAAACTGTAGGGCTGCCAGTCGACCGCAACGCCGCGCGGATACCAGACTGCGCCATAGTCGCCATCATTGTTCCAGTCGCCATACTGGCCAAGATCGGCAGCGCCGATGGTGTCTGGATTGACGTAATCACTTTCCATTGCGACCGCACTCTGAAAGGCGCTATCGCGGTCGTTTGAAAAACGGTCGAGGGCATCGCCACGCGGACGGCGCACGTCCTGCGCGTACACGGGCTCGCTGCCTGTCAATTGGAGCGACTCACCAGGTTGTAACTGCTGCTGGAAACCGGGGCCATCCACACGGGCCTGTCCGGAAAGCAGTGTGACCTGCGTAGAGCTTCCATCCGGTGCGGCGTTGACGCGCACATCACCGGCAGCAAGTATCGTGACTGAGACATTCGGCGTGTCGACTTCGAGCGTGGAGCTTGGATCGAAGTCGTAGCTCCGTATGTGGACGCTGCCCTGACCAAGACCGAACTGAGCGAGCTGGTCCGTCATGGACGTCACGCTAAGGTCGGTACCACTGCCTAATCGTACAGCGAGCCCACCAGCCTCAAGCTCCGTGAGCGAGCCGACATCGCTATAGATGCGGTCGCCGCTGGTCAGCGGATAATTCAGGCTGGCCGGGCTGAAGTCTTCTACTCCTGAGGGCTGCAGCGAAACATTGCCTTGCAGTACGCTCACACGCGCCACGCGTGCCGGCGGATCCATTTGCGATGGGTCGCCCTGCGGCTGCGGGTACGCTCCCTGGGACGGATATGGCTGCTGTTGGCTGTAGTCCTGAGCGACGGTCGGCAGCGAAAGCGGTGCCATCAGCAAAGAAACTGTCGCGACGCGCCAAGCATTGCTACGGAATGAGAAAGCGGAAGTTGCGGACATGACGTACACCTCGGAAGCGCTGGTGTAAGTAATCTCCAGCCAACGGCCGGTAGAGTCTTACAGCGCCAACGAGTGTAACCCCGCGTACAGCGAAGTGATGCACCTGGTCGTTGAGCGATGCTTTCTTGGACTCTCTCTGGTTGTCCTGCTTCATGGAAAGAGGCGGATACCAGCGATGCCCGCTGCGCCGCAATCCATGCAGGATCGTGTGTTCGCCGCGGTGATGCCGCCGAGAGCTACAACAGGAATGTTCCCTGCCAGCTCGCAGGCCTCGTGCAGTGCGCCCAAGCCGACGCCTTCCACCACGAGTTCGTCACGCAGCTTCTTCTCGAAAGTTGGCCCGAAGAGGATCAAGTCTGCAGCGTTTGCGCATGCCCGTTCAACATCTGCAGGGGTGTGGCAGGAGACGCTGATGATCGGTTCGACCCACGATTCTGCAACTGCAAACACCTGCCGCACCTGCACCGGCGTTAGCTCATCCAGGTGCGACGTGAGATGTACTCCGCCGGCACCCGCGGCAACTGCGACATCTGCGCGCGAGTTGATGAGCAGCCTGGTGTCGCCGTCGGTGCTCAAGACTCGCATGATGTCTTCGGCGAGCATCAGAAGGTCTCCGGCCTCGAGATCCTTCTCGCGTAGTTGAATGTAGTCAATCCCTGCTTGCACGAGCCGTTTGGCGTGCTCCATCAGCGCGCTTCGCCGGGCGGTAAGGTTGTTTCCAAAGCGTTTTGAATCCGTGATGGCGTAGCGAAGCACAGCAGCAGTGTACGAGCAGCTCTGGTAGCTCCACGCCGGTTGTTTCATGGCGCTGTAATCACTTCCAAATTACCGTCTGGTGGAAAGACGTATGATGGACAACGGCGACAGCGAAAAGAGGCGTTCTCCCCCGCCTTGGGCCGAGCCCTGAAAAGCTCGTATTCTGTTTAGAGCGGAGAAGCACGCAGCGCATGGCAACTGTTTACGACCTCATCGTCATCGGATCCGGACCGGCCGGACAGCGTGCAGCTATCTATGGCGCGAAGCTCGGCAAAAAAGTCGCCGTCGTGGAAAGCCGAGAAGTAGTGGGCGGAGCCTGCATCAATACCGGCACAATTCCCTCCAAGACGATGCGCGAAGCCGTGTTGCATCTTTCCGGCTACAACTACAAATCGATCTATGGCATGAATTACCGCGTGAAGGAACGCATCACGATGGCGGACCTCGCCTTCCGCGTTCAACACGTCATCAAGACCGAGATTGACGTCACCGAGGCGCAGCTTTCCCGCAATGGCGTAGAAATGCTCACCGGCACGGCTAGCTTCGAAGATCCGACACACATCAAGGTTTCGAACTCGCGCGGAGCAACGGTGTACGAAGCGAAGAATGTTCTTATCGCCACCGGAACAAAGCCCGCGAGTTCACCAAAGGTGCCGATCAACGGGACAACCATCATCAACTCAGATTTAGTCCTCAATCTTCCGAATCTGCCGAAGACGATGATCATTGTCGGCGGTGGCGTCATCGGTGTGGAGTACTGCTGCATGTTTGCAGCCCTGGGCGTGCGCGTCACGCTGATCGAGCGCAGGCCGCGCCTGCTGGAGTTCGCCGATCAGGAAATTGTTGAAGCTTTGAGCTATCACCTTCGCGACGCGCGTGTGACGATGCGCCTGAACGAAGAAGTGGAGTCGGTGGAAGAGATCGACGGCACGGTCGTTGCAAATCTCGAGTCCAAGAAGAAGGTGCAGGGCGACGCATTGCTCTATGCCGTTGGGCGCCAGGGTAACGTGGATGAGCTCAATCTCGCAGCGGCCGGTGTAGATGCCGACGCTCGCGGCCGCATCCCGGTGGACAAGGATTTCCGCACGAAGACGCGGAATGTCTTCGCCGGCGGAGATGTCATCGGATTCCCGTCCCTGGCTTCAGTCAGCATGGAGCAAGGGCGCATCGCAGCGGCACGAGCCTTTGGAGATGAAGACGTTTTCTCCAATCCCAGCTTCTATCCGTACGGCATCTGGACGATTCCGGAGATCAGCTTTCTCGGTAAGACAGAAGAGCAGCTCACGGAAGAGGATGTGCCTTACGAAGTTGGTGTTGCGTACTACCGTGAGATTGCCCGTGGGCAGATCCGTGGCGATACCACGGGGCGCCTGAAGCTCGTCTTCCATCGCGAGACGCACGCCATACTGGGTGTGCACATCATCGGCGAGGGCGCCAGCGAGCTCGTTCACATTGGTCAGGCGGTCATGGCGCTGGGCGGCAAGCTGGAATACTTCGTCGATACCGTGTTCAATTACCCGACGCTCGCGGAATGTTACAAAGTGGCCGCGTTCAATGGGCTGAATCGTGTTTCCAAGTTCGAGTGGAATCGCTAGAAAAGCTCAAAAATCCTGCATCATTCTGTTTCTTAGGCTCGTCCAAGGCAAAAGCTTCGTCATGGGGTTGACGACTATGCCGCGGCCCCGCTACTGTCTCAGAACCTTCGGCAGACCGCCGATTCAGGTCCCGGCAACAGGAATTCAGGAGGCGACATGGCAATTCTCGCGGCAGACCCAGTCTCGCCCACTCATTCTTCGAAATCGAGCGGTGGACCATGCATCGGTGTGGTGATGGCCGACCGCCTGTATGCAGGATTGATGGTCGACCACAAAATCGTCGGTCAAATGCTGAGCTGGCCTGAAGCTGCGCCGCCTACAGAGAGCGAAGGCGACGACGCTCTGGTCGAGCTGCCCACGGACGCGCTGATTGACACCGTGTGCGAATTGATTCTGCAGGTCGCGCAGGGCCGGGAAAAAGAAATCACAGCGGTCGGCGTTGCTCTGCCCGGCATGATTCGCAACGGAGTGATCGAAGAAGCACCGAATCTTCCGCAGCTCAAGGGCTCCCGCGTTGGTGAGCTGCTCAGCACAAACCTGCAGGCGCGCGGCATCACCGTTCCTGCAACGATCGTCAATGACGCCGATGCGATGGCAGCAGGGCTTGCGTCAACGCACGGCAAGCTTAATGACTTCGTGCGAGTGTGGACGATCGGCACAGGCATTGGCTATGGACAGTACCCCTTTTCCGAAGGCGTGTGGGAAGGCGGCCACTCTGTCGTAACGATGGACGAGAAGGAAAACTATTGCGGCTGCGGCGGCCGCGGGCACCTGGAAGGCATCATGGGGCACCGATCCATGCGCCTGCGTTTCCTCGACATGGAACCGGAGGAAGTCTTCGAGGCAGCGAGCCACGGCAATCAGCGCTGCAATGACTTCCGCCACTTGTGGCATCGCGCGCTGGCTGCCGCAACGGCCACGTCGATTCATCAGGCTGGCGCGGGCAAGTTCTACCTCACCGGCTACAACATGCGCTTTCTTGAGATGAATTTGCTCAAGGATTATCTGCACCAGATGGTGAAAATGAGTCCATTGCAAAGCTACTCGTTGGAAGTGGTAAATGACGACGAAGCCACTCGCGTTGTCGGTGCCGGTGTCGCTGCGCTGCAGATGACGCAAGCCTGCTGAATTTACCTCTGACACTTCGGGCAGTACACCGTCGTACGACCGCCGACCACGATATTCTTGAGCGGCGATGTGCAGTCTTTGCAGTTTTCGCCTGCGCGCCCATATACCTTGTGCTCGAGCTGGAAGAATCCCCGTACACCATCGGCGTCTACGTAGTCGGACACGGACGATCCGCCCAGCTGGATGGCCTTTGCCAGCACCTCTTGCAGCGCTGGATGTAAACGGGCAAGTTCCGCTTTTGTAAGCTTCCCAGCCTGCTTGCGCGGCCGGATGCCTGCGCGAAACAGGCTTTCATCGGCATAGATATTGCCGACGCCATGAAGAATGGATTGGTTCAGCAGAGCAGCCTTAATCGCCAGCTTGCGTCCTTTGAAGAGCTTCGCAAACTCCCCCGCGGAGATGGTTGTCGGCTCTTTTCCCGGTCCTGTGTAGCCGCCCTCTTCTTTGACCACGGAAAGCTTGCCGAAACGACGCGGGTCAACGAAGCGCACTTCTCGACTGTCGGCGAGAGAAAGGACTGCGTGCGTATGCAGAGGCATTGGCACTTCGGGCGCGGAGACCAGCAGCCTTCCCGTCATGCCGAGATGAACAAGAAACTGGCTTCCGCTAGTTTTGCCTCGTGAAAGATCCATGACGATGGTCTTACCGACGCGTCGTACCTTTTCGATACGCGCTCCTGTAAGCGTTTCAACGATTTCCGCTTCCGGCGACTTGAAGGTGAGCGACTTGCCGCTGGTCCAAACGCCCACGATGCGTTGTCCTGCGACGCGTGCATGCACGCCGTTGGCTACGGTCTCGACTTCGGGTAACTCAGGCACGGCAGATGCAATTCCTCCGGGGAAACTTGACACGGGTCAGACGCAGAAGCACCTCAGAAGGGTCCCTCGTCCATCGGCCTTCTCATCCTGTGGTGTGCTCAAACATACCGAGGTCTCCATCTAAGCACCGTGTTTGCAAGACTTTACCTACTTATGACGGAGGAGGGTGTAGATTCCTCACCAGCTCCCGCAGCAGCAGGACGTTTCCGGCGCACGAGGTAAAACACATAGCCGAGAAGATTGATGAGGATCGTTGTTCCCAAAATCTTTGCGGCAAATATGCCCGGACTGGGAACGGCTACAAAAGGATACGCGTTAAGTACCAGAACGAAGATGATGGCAAGAATGCCTCCGGCACATACAACAGACACCCACCCTGGAATCTTGCGCCGCAGCACCACCGCTCCCGCGAGAGGGATGAGAAACATGCAGAGGTACGCCAGCGCATAGAGCTCGCTCGACGTGTCATTTAAGACCGCGAACGCTTCGGACGCATGGACGCCAGCACTTCCCAATACAAGTAGAGCAGCGATGAGAGCTGTGGTGAGCAGGATCGAGTTCACCGGCGTGCGGTGCTTTGGGTGTAGTTGTGCAAACCACTCCGGCACAAGATGATCCCATCCGGCAGCCATCGGCAGACGCGTAACGCCGGTGAACAGATAGCTGGAAGCACCGATGATTCGAATCTGCATCAATAAAATTGCAATCTTCGCTACATAGGCCATGCGACCGTTTGTGCCGAACGCCTGATTGAGCACCTGTGGAATCGGGGCGACATAGTTGATCGCTCCGCCCAGGTGTTCGTGGAAGGCGAGCACGGCTGACGTACCAAGCACGAACATAAGAAAAACGATCGGTGTGGCAATGAGCACAGACCTGCCGATATTGCGTGTGGCTGAGTGTGTCTCCCCAGCCATGATGGCGATGTACTCAAGCCCGGACGCTGCGAAGAGCACCTGACCGACAAGCGAAAGCGATGTTGCATCGTGCTTTGGAACATGGAAAGCAAGCGGCGCATACGGAAGGTGAACGCCATGCACCCAGGCCCACAGCGGGCTTGCGATCAGCAGCGCAAATACGGTCAGCATGGCCGCGCCACTGAAGTTGTGGAGCCACTTGCCCAGGCCCAAGCCGCGGTAGGCCGTCCACGCGAGTAGTAACACCAGCGCGCCCAAGGTTGAGTAAACGAAGATGTGATCTTCCGGTAGTCCTGCGGCTTTAGGCCCAAGCATGTACGCCATTTCGCTCGGAATTTGGAACAGGATCGTCGCGATGGAAGTCAGCGCATAGGCCCATATGTTCCAAGCGGTCATGAAGCCGACCGCGTCACCGAACGCGACGCGTGCCCACGCATACAAGCCGCCTTCCAGCGGCATCTCGCGATTCAGGTAGTACACGCAAACGCCCATAGGCGCATAGAACAGCGCAAAGGCAAGCAGCCATGCAACAAGCTGCGCCCTGCCAAGCCCAGCAGCAATACCCACCCACGAGCTTCCGACAACCACCAGCACCTGCGCTAGCACAAGGTCGCGCAAGCGAAGCTGTCGCTTCAGTTGGACTTGATTGTCATCGGCAACGAGCATTGGGTATGGATGCCTGGGGCACTATCGACATCGTCGCACACCAGAGTGGATCGTCTGCTTTACCTTCATCATCCCCGTGGGTGCGCGGACGTAAGATCAAGGTGTGAGTGCTTTGCGCGAGCTCGTTGCGGCGAAGAGGGCGAAGCTCTATGGGCTTCGGCCGCTCGCGCCCGGCACGATCTCTGCACTCGACGCATGGTATGACGTCGAGCTTACGTACACGTCCAATGCCCTCGAAGGCAACACGCTCACGCGCAGCGAGACAGCCATCGTGCTTGAGAAGGGCATCACTGTTTCCGGCAAACCACTAAAGGATCATCTCGAAGCTACAGGGCATCGGGATGCCCTGCGGTACATGCGGGAACTGGCGAAGGTCAACGAATCTTTGCTTGAGTCAGACATCCGCAACCTGCACCGCCTGATTTTAGGTGCGATAGATCCCGAAGAAGCCGGTAAGTATTCGAGTCAT
Source organism: Verrucomicrobia bacterium Tous-C9LFEB (assembly GCA_903970445.1). GTDB lineage: Bacteria > Acidobacteriota > Terriglobia > Terriglobales > Acidobacteriaceae > Granulicella. The sequence continues at coordinate 31,932 of CAJCIP010000065.1, forward strand.
GAACGCACGATTACTGGCTCGAGCATTGTTTTACCCGGTCCCCACGAAATTCCTGCGCTGATGCAGGAGTTTGTCGTGGAGTTGAACATAACGCCCGACACACCGGAGAAAGCCTTCAATGCGCACGAACGCCTCGTCAGCATTCATCCGTTCAGCGATGGAAACGGCCGTACTGCGCGGCTGCTCATGAACTTGCTATTGCTGCGACAGGGCTTTCCGCCCCTGGCGATTCTGCCCGAAGACCGACGTACTTATCACGACCGCCTCGAAGCTTTTCGGGTGCAAAATGAGCGTGAGGAATATCACGAATTTCTCTACCAGCGCTTATTGACAAGCCTTGAACGAACGCTCACTGTGCTCCATGCAGAGTAAGCGGACGTGGGCTAGATCCTAGAATGGGATCATGAAGCACTTGCTATACCCGCATATAGAATTACTCATGGGCGCGGCTCTCTGACGCGCACTCCCACCCGCAGGAAAATACTCGTGAGCCAAGCCAGCAAGAAGCAGTCCGCCGTCATTTTGGGTGCCCAGTGGGGCGATGAAGGTAAAGGCAAAATTGTCGACGTCCTTAGCGAGAAGTTCGACATCGTCGCGCGCTACGCGGGCGGCCACAATGCGGGCCACACGGTCATCATTCACGGCCGCAAGTTCGTGCTACAGCTTATTCCCTGCGGCGTTTTGCGCCCCGGCTGCAAGGGTGTCATCGGCAACGGCGTTGTGCTCGACCCTGCGGCTTTCCTAAATGAAGTGAAAAAGCTCAAGGACGCAGGCCTGCCGGTTGATGGCCAGCTCTTCATCTCGAACCGAGCGCAGGTCATCCTGCCGTACCACCGCATGATCGAGCTTGCCGCGGAAACCGCGCCGGGTCGCCAAACGATTGGCACGACGCGTCGCGGCATCGGGCCTGCTTACGAAGACAAGATTCACCGCAATGGCTTGCGTGTCGTCGATCTGCTGAACACCTCGCTGTTGCGCACGCATATCAATAATGCCTGCCATGAAAAGAACACCATCGCGCACGCGCTCTTCGGTACAGAGCCGCTCGACCCGAAGCAGATGTACGAGGAGTACGCGCGCCTTGCTGAGCAGATTGCTCCCTTCGTTGCCGACACCGCTTACATGCTGAACAATGCGCTCGATCAAGGCCAGAACGTGATGTTCGAAGGCGCGCAGGGCGCGCTGCTCGACATCGATCACGGCACCTATCCATTCGTGACGAGTTCTTCGGCAACGTCCGGCGGCGCCGTGACGGGCACAGGCGTCGGCCCAACGCGAATCGGCACTGTCATCGGTGTCACGAAGGCTTATGTCACGCGTGTTGGCGAAGGTCCATTTCCGACAGAAATCTCCGACGCTTCCGGCGAGCTGCTGCGTGCGCGGGGCAACGAGTTCGGCGCCGTCACCGGACGTCCCCGCCGCACCGGATGGCTGGATCTGCCGCTGCTGCGCTACTCAAACATGATCAACGCGACGGAGTGGCTCGTCGTCACGAAGATGGATGTGATGGACGAGTGCGACGAGATTCCGGTGTGCACCGGCTACAAGATCGATGGCAAGATAACGGATGTTGTGCCCGCAGATGTGCGCGGCTTTAAAGCGATTGAGCCGCTCTACACCACCATGCCTGGCTGGAAAGCTAAGACAGAAGGCATCACCGAATACGACAAGCTCCCAAAGAGGGCGCAGGAATACCTCGACTTCATCGAGCGCGAAAGCGGCGCGAAGATAGGCATGATTTCGACCGGCCCGGACCGTGTGCAGACCATGATGCTGCCCGGCTTTGAAGAAGCGTTGGCTTAGGCGCAGATGATCAGCTTTACGGTTCGCATGCGTTTTCCGGAAGAAGACCGGAATGAGATAGCCTCCGTCCTCGAAAGCCTCGCGCTGGCCTCCCGGCAAGAACCTGGCTGCGTAAGCTATGTTCCGCATTGGGTGGAGGGCGACGCCGCAACGGTTCTGATCTATGAGCAATATCGTGACGAGGCGGCGGTTGAGTTTCATCGTGGCACCGAACATTTTGCGAAGCACGCCACGGGTGGCCTGTATCAAAAAATGCTCGACCGGCATGTGGAGCATCTACAGGCGATCGCTTAGTTGATCGCCTGGCGCACCAAAGTTTGCCCCACCGGTGCGGCTGGCAACCCTATATACCCTTTGACTCAGGTTCGCGAATCGTCTTACTATCCGGTACGCCCATGCCACGTCCAGCGAAGTTTCTAAAGCTATTCCTGCTTTGCGCATTAGCGGTTCTGCCGGCGTGTGCGATGCCTCGGCCCCATCTCCGCGGGAACCCGCGCGAGCAGATTATGGAGCTCGAGCGGCAGTGGAGGCAGGCGCAACTCACCGGCGATGTTCAGGGCATGGAGAAACTACTTTCCGACAACTTTATTGGGATCACGGTGGCCGGCAAAGTGGTGACCAAGGTCCAGCAACTGGATCGCATGCGCCAGCGGCAGCTAGTGATCACCCGTTTTGAAGCCAGCGATATGAAAGTCAAGGTGATTGGTGGGGGAAAGGTCGCCGTCGTCAATGCACTTGCTCAGGTTGAGGGCCAATCGGACGCGCGGAAAGTTGATGGAAGCTTTCGCTACACGCGGATCTATCAGCGTCTGCCGAGCGGTACCTGGAAAATTACGAACTTCGAAGCCACGCGGGTGTCAAAAAACGACGTTCCTGGCGACTTACCAAAGCCTTAGAGCGATGCGAGAGCCTTTTCTCGATTTTCGATTCAAGCTCTGTGCGCGTGGACTAACCGTCCACGTCACTTGGGAGCGAACGGCAAAGCATAGTTGCCCGCCTGGCGCCGAGCGGATTAGAGCACAGGCTCCGCTATCAGCCCATCGCGCAGCCGAGTGAAGGTTACTTCGAGCATCTCCGCAAGAATGCGCGTTTCGCCAAGCACGGTCATGTAGTTGGTGTCGCCCGACCAACGTGGCACAGCGTGCAGGTGCAAATGTTCGGCGACACCCGCGCCGGCCGCCTCACCCAGGTTGAGGCCGACATTCAGACCCTGCGGGCGATACTCCTTACGAAGCACACGCTCGACGCGCCTTGTTTGCAGCATCACTTCGGCTGCGGTTTCGGAAGGAAGCGCGGCAAGGCTGGATTCGTGCTGGTAAGGCACAACCATCACGTGCCCGGAGTTGTAGGGGTAAGCATTCAGCACCGCAAAGCAGGTCTCGCCACGCGCCACGATGTAGGCGGCCTTATCAGCTTCCGCCATGTCTGTGCCATGCTCCACTGCGTAGGCTGTCGCGGCAAGCATGTTGCAAAACACGCAATGGTGTTCGCCCGGCCAAGCAGAAAGAGCTTCCGGTACGCCGGCCTTCGCCATTTCCTTGTTCTGGCCGGTGACGTAGGCGTAGCGCCACGGAGTCCAAAGCCTATCCATTCCCGCAGTATAGGCGGCACATTGAGGACTTCGGCTGAATCGATTTCAAAGGCGACTCATCCAAAAGATACGTAGCTTGACGCCTTTTTGTACGATCATCGCTTCGTTCAACCCAACATTCGTTGACCCGTGCATAACGGCGCGCTACACTTTGAATATCCACTGCGTCAGGGGATTCGGCCGCAGACGGTTATCGCAGCATGCACCACCTCACTCCTTTCGACATCTTCGCTTAGGTACACTGCCCGGACGGCTATCCAATGCCCCGGAAAGTTTCTGCCGCTGTGAACGTCAGCGAGTGACGAATCCCGAAAGACGATTCACCGCACATGTCCCAACACGACCCCAATTCAACTAACGAGAGCAAACCCCTGAACACCACACTCGAACCAACCGCGCCCGAAGCCACCCACGAACCCACCTCCAACCCTGAAACGCAGGCGAGCACTTTCGACACTTCTGCTGACCACGACGGCAGCATGTCGACAGCCACGGCGAACGCGAATGAGACCGCTGGCAATCACGGCAGCAGCGTATCCATCGCAGCTGGTGCATCAGGCGAACCAGAATATTCCGACGAGGACTTTGCCGCAGCGCTCGAAAGCTTCGACCGCGAGCAGGCAGCCGAAAAAGACGCCGCCCAGGCAATGACTACGGAAGAAGCAGTCGTGACCGGTACCGTCGTCAAGATCACCGACAAGCATGTCGTGATCGACATCGGCCTGAAGTCCGAAGGTCTTATTCCTCTGGATCAGGTGCTGGACCACACTGGAACGCCGAAGTTTAGTATCGGCGACACGGTTGAGGTTGTTGTGGAGCGCGAGGAGCACGAGGGCGGCTATCTCGTTTCCTACGAGAAGGCACTGCGCCACAAGGTTTGGGACAAGCTCGAAGAAGCCGCGAACACCAAGATTCCCGTCAAGGGCATGGTTCTGTCGCGCGTCAAGGGCGGCCTGACTGTCGATATCGGCATCAAGGCGTTCCTGCCAGGCTCGCAGGTAGAGATCCGTCCCGTCCGCAACCTGGATGGCTACATCGGCACCGAAATCGAAGTCCGCGTTATCAAGCTGAACAAGAAGCGCGGCAACGTCGTTATCTCCCGTAAGGAATTGCTGGAAGAAGAGCAGAACGCGAAGAAGTCCGTCACGCTCGAAAACCTAGAAGAAGGTTCGATCTTCACCGGTAACGTCAAGAACCTGACCGACTACGGCGCGTTCGTTGATATGGGCGGTCTTGACGGCCTTCTGCACATCACCGATATGAGCTGGGGCCGGTTGACGCATCCCCGCGATCTGGTCAACGTCGGCGACGAAATCCAAGTGAAGGTGCTGAAGTTCGACAAGGAAAAGCAGCGCGTTTCCCTCGGCTTCAAGCAGCTCACGCCCGATCCGTGGCTCGACGCCACCGAGCGCTACCCAGTAGGTGCGCAGGTTCGTGGCCGTGTTCTTTCGGTTACCGACTACGGTGCATTTGTTGAGCTGGAGCAGGGCATCGAAGGTCTGGTCCACGTCAGCGAAATGACCTGGTCCAAGCGCATGAAGCATCCGTCGAAGATGGTGCATCCCGGCGACGAGGTCGACACCATCATCCTGAGCGTCAACCCGAACGACCGCCGCATCTCGCTCGGCATGAAGCAACTCCAGGACAATCCGTGGGAGCAGCTCGAGAACAAGTACCCCACCGGTGCTGTGATCGAAGGCCGCGTACGCAACCTCACCGACTTCGGCGCGTTCATCGAAATCGAAGATGGCATCGACGGCCTGGTGCACGTCTCCAACATGAGCTGGACCAAGCGCATCAAGCACCCGTCCGAAGTGCTCAAGAAGGGCGAGAAGGTGAAGGCGGTTGTTCTCGGTGTTGAGCCGGAAAATCGCCGTCTGTCCCTCGGCATCAAGCAGCTTCAGCCGGATGTTTGGGACACGTTCTTCGCGCAGCATCGCGTTGGCGACGTCATTAAGGGCAAGGTTCTGCGCACGGCGCAGTTCGGTGCTTTCGTTGAAATCGCGGAAGGCGTTGAAGGTCTCTGCCACATCTCGGAAGCAGTCGACGAGACCGGCAAGCAGGTCACGCTGAACCCGGACGATGAGCACGAGTTCAAGATCGTCAAGATGAATCAGGAAGAGAAAAAGGTCGGCCTGAGCATCAAGGCAGTCGGGGAAGAAGCCAGCCGCGCGGAAGTAGAAAGCTACAAGGAATCGGCGCGCAGCGAGAAGGGGAACAAGGGCGACAGCAAGTCCTCCAACTCGGGTTCGTCTTCCTCCACAACGCTGGGCGACCTGCTCAATTGGAAGCGCTCGGAGCGGGAAGACAGCTAGTCTCGTTTGATCAGTAGGCACAACAAGAAGGCCGCCTGTGAGGGCGGCCTTCCTGTTGTGCCTGGCATGAGCGCCCTAATTCTTCGGCTGCTTCTCGACGTCTTTTCCGGGATTTTTTGCGTCCACAAGTTCCGGCGTCGACACCGCTCCGAGCGTGATCTTCTGCGAGTCGGTATCAATTCGCTTCGAGCGTATGAACGGCGCAAGCTTCACAGAGCCGCCACTTTCAAGCGCCTTCAACACACCCTCTAGGACCCGCACGTCAGCAAAGCCTTCTTCGCCATCGGGCTCTGGCTCGGTGTTGTTCAAAATGCAATCGGAAAAGTACTTCAACTCACCGCCGAAGTGGTCAGTATTCTTGAAGCTCTTCTTGCTCTTGTCATCCTTGATCGCGATGGTCTGCTCCAGTGATTTGCCGAACATGTAAGCCGGGTCGAGCATGACGCTGCCCTTTGTGCCGATCGCAACGAACGAGTTCGTCGCGTTGCCGTAGTACGAGCAACTGAACTGGGCAAGCTTCTCACCAGGGAAGCGCAGCGTCACCGCGACCGTGTCATAGAAGTCCTGATCGAAGCCTGACTCCGGATGCTTCGTTCCGAATGCAGAGACCACTTCTGTTGGTTCGTCACTGAAGATGTAACGCGCGGCGTTCACTGGGTACGGCCCCATGTCAAGCACCGGTCCGGCGAGATCGCCGTTGTGCACGCGGTGGGTCGACGGATCGACCATCTGCGCGAAGGTGGAAGAGAAGAAATGTACGCTGCCCAAGTCCCCCGAGCGTACCTTCTCGATCGTATCTAGAGTAGCGGGTTCGAAGTGGAGCCGGTACGCCACCATCAGCTTGGCCTGCGCACCGCGTGCCGCAACGAGTATCTCTTCGCACTTTGCCGTGGATACTTCCAGGGGCTTCTCGGTCAGCACGTGAATGCCGGCTTTGAGAGCCGGAACAATGAACTCAGCGTGACGCCAGTTCGGAGTCGCCAAGTAGATGGCGTCGAACGTTCCGCTCGCAATCGCCTCGCCGAATTGTTCATAGGTGTAGGTCGCTTCCACGTCGTATTTTTGGCCAAGTTCCTTTGCCTTCGCCGGATCGCTCGTTACCAGCGCCGTGATGACGGAATTGCCCGTGTGGTCCACTCCCGGCATCATGTCTTCCTGCGCAATGTCACCTACACCAACAATGGCGTAACGAACCTTCTGCTCTTCTTCCATCCCGAGCCATGCTTTGATTCCCATATCATCCAACTCTCACTGAATTTCTGCACCCCGTTGCGTTCCTGTGCACTCACTGCTTGGGATGCTGAAATCCGTGAGTCTGCGAAAGAATGGATTTCGTTGCACGAAAAAGGCTTGACCCTCTCCTTGCGTCAGGCCCCAGACTGCAACACAGCAGGCAATCGGAACATGTATCGCATTCAACAATTCGCAAACTTAGCCGGAGTCACCGTGCGTGCGTTGCACCATTACGACCGCCTGGGACTGCTTTCGCCCAGCCTCCGCTCTCAAAGTGGGTATCGCCTCTATCAAAACGACGACCTCGGACGGCTGGAGCGCATCCTCGTGCTCCGCTATCTGGGAATCTCGTTGCGGGAGATCGCAGACCTGCTTGGTAACGGTGGAGGCGAGGCCCACGCGTCCCTGCCCGAAACGCTCGCTCGCCAGGCCTTAGTGCTCCGTGAGCGGCGCGAGGGGATCAATCGTGTGCTCTATGCCGTGAATCAAGCGTTAGCGCAGGCGAAAGCACCGCCCGGCGAAAGGAAAGATACGGTGCCGGACTGGGTGCTTTACCAATCCATTCTTAAGGAGATGCAGATGCAGGAGAAGCAGAACTGGACAGAGAAGTATTACAGCCGCAATGCGCGCGAAGCCGTGGAGCAAAGACGTGCTGAGTGGAACCCCGAACTCCAGGCGAAGGTGACCGCAGAGTGGCAGCAACTCTATGCGGATGTTCAAAGCGCGCTCGACCGCGGCGCTGAACCGAAAAGCGAGGAGGGCCAGGCTCTGGCGACGCGCTGGATGGCGCTGGTTGGTCAATTCACCGGTGGCAATCCCAAGGTACTGGACGGCCTAAACAAGCTCTACGCAGACCGTGCTAGCTGGCCGCAGCAGGCTATGACGCCGGAACAGCAGGCCAATATGCCCAGGCCCGAACACATGGCCTTTGTGCGCGCGGCCCAGGCAGAGAACTGATCTTCTGTTGGCACATAAGCGCAAAACAGGCCTCCCACCAACGTGGGAGGCCTGTTCTCCTGCCCAATTCGCGTCTTGCATTTGACTCTCCAACAAAGTCGCGAAAAGCAGTCGTAAGCGAGTGCTTTCGCGCAAATTGATTGGTTTGACGATTACAACTTGCGGTGTAGTGGCCAAGTTACCTTCGTGCTGCACAATTAGGACAAGTCGGTGTCTCACAATCTCTGAGTTTTAAGAAGATGCTCGATGCTTATATTTTCTGGTTTAGAACTTCGGTTCACTTCTCCACGGTCGGCTGACCTTCAAGGAAGCTCTGCTTTCTGCCCCCGAATGGCCACGTCCTCCCAACCGCTGCGCTCGCGTGCAGCAAACAGGGCGGCGTGAGATGACGAACAACACGCGTTGCGCCGTGACGCTGCCTGGTGATTCCGATGAACTCGAGCGCCTTGAGGCGCTACACTCTTACGGCATTCTCGACTCTGCACCCGAGAGAGCATATGACGAGCTGACAGCCTTTGCGTGTGAACTTTTCGGGGTGGCCATATGCCAGATCTCTCTGGTGGACCGTGACCGGCAGTTCATCAAGTCCACTCTGGGCATTCCGGCCTCTGACGCCGCCCGCGAATTCTCCTTCTGTAGTCGCGCTATCCAGGGCGATGAGGTGTATGTCGTAGAAAACGCCGAGACTGACCCGATCTTCTGCAGCAATCCTCTGGTGCTTGGCGAGCCGCACATCCGCTTCTATGCCGGAGCTCCACTGATTGTGAGCAACGGCGTGCGGCTGGGAACGTTCTGCATCATCGATCAGCAACCGCGGCATGGGTTCGAGTTCAGGCAACGAGAGCTGCTGCGCCACTTCGCCCGCATCGCTGCGCGGCTCATCGAGCACCGTCTCCCCCGCTCCAGCGGCGACTCAGCCGTACGTTTGCTCATGCAGGAGCAGCGCTCTACTCTCAACGAGCACTGTGGCCTGCTTTCACTGAGCCAGGATTTCGCCGTCCGTAGCTTCAATGGCACGGCGGCCTCGCTGCTTAGCCCCAACCTATCTCCGGGCCAGGTGCTGCATCCTGACGTCATTGCCAATGGCAGACTTGCAAACTTCTGCGCCCTCTTGCGCGACGCAGCCACGAACGCTGCACCCGTTGTGCGCGAACTCTGGCTCGGCGGCAACGCTCTCAAAGCCGAAGTCTATCCTGCACCGGACGGCTTCGCGGTCTTCCTGCTGATGACGACCGCATCCGAGGAGCTGGCGGACGACGAGATTCGCGACAACGAAGAGCGCTATCGCCTGCTGCTCCGGACGACTTCCTCCATCATCTGGACCTACAATCCTACGAATCCTTCCGAGGCCGCATTACGTGAGTTACTCCAGTTCACGGGCGCAACGTTCGATGAATATTGCGCGAATCCCCTGGTGGGCGTTCACCCCGAAGACTGTGAGCGTGTTGCTGCCTTGATCTCGCGTGTGCACAAGCTTTCGACGAACTTCGTTGTCGATCTTCGCTTGCGCCGCTTTGATGGTGCTTATCGCTGGATGCACGCCCAGGCTGCGGCTCGCCTGAACGCAGACGGAACGATCAAAGAATGGGTCGGCCTGCACACGGACATCACCGATAAACACCTTCTGGAAAATGAGCTGCGGCAGTCGCATGAGAAATTCCTGCTTGCCACACGCGCTGCGACCGAAGGCATCTGGGATGTGCAACTCCCCGGCCGCGACATCTACTACTCTGACCGTTGCCGGGAGCTGCTGGGCCTAAGCGCAAACGACCCTGATCTATCTATTCGCGATTGGCTCCAGCGTGTGCACCCGCGTGACCTCTCACGCGTCGAAAAGACATGGAGCGACATGCGCGAATCGACCGCGAACGGTTTCGAGGTTGAGCTGCGCTACCAGAAAGACCAGGCCTGGCACTGGCTTCTCGTTCGTGCCGCCTGCCAGCGCAACAGCAATGGCGAGATCGAGCGCCTTACAGGATCGATGTCCGACATCACCTCGCGAAAGGTTACGGACGACCTCACGGGTCTGCACAACCGCGCATCGTTCCTCGATCAACTGCAGTGGCGCATCGACAAAGCCGAAGAGGAACCGCGCAACTTCGCGGTGTATTTCCTCGACCTCGATTCGTTCAAACGCATCAACGACAGCCTTGGACATGCCAGCGGCGACGCGGTTCTTCTCGAAGTCGCACGGCGCCTGGCAATCACGGTAGAGGGCACGCCGAACAGCCACGCAGCTCGCATCGGTGGCGATGAGTTCGTAGTGCTCGTGGACGACCTCGCTACCCACGAAGACGCTCTGACGTACGCCTACCTGCTCGAAGCGCTGCTCAAAGAACCGCTCACGCTGAATGGCCAGCCAACGCATATCGATGCCAGCATCGGTGTCTCCTTCGCCGGCCATGGCATCAACACCACCGCAGCCAAGATGCTGGAAGAAGCAGACATCGCCATGTACCAGGCAAAGTTGCAGGGGAAAGGCCGGCACGTCTTCTTCTCCTCATCCATGAAAGCTGCGGCAGTAGCGCGGCTCGAGATGGAACGTGACCTGCGGCGAGCCCTGCAGGAAGATCAGCTCGAACTGCACTATCAGCCGAAGATCGACATTCGTACAGGCCGCATCACGGGGCTGGAAGCCGTTCTGCGCTGGATGCATCCGGTCCGCGGCCTCATGAGCCCCGCTTCGTTCATCCCGCTCGCCGAAGAGACCGGCCTCATCGTGCCGATCGGTGAATGGGTTATTCAGCGCTCTGCCAAGCAGTTGCACCAGTGGCTTGAGCGCGATCTGCTAAAAACGGGCACGACAATGGCCGTGAACATCTCCGCCCCGCAGATTCGTCACAGCGCCTTCTACAAGAACCTGATGGCGCAATGCCGGGAAGCACGTCTTTCCCCCGAGTCAATGGTTCTGGAAATCACCGAAAGCATCCTGCTTGATGACGAGCCGTTGATTTCGACTGCTTTGCGTAGCGCAGTGGATTCCGGTTTCGAGATAGAGCTTGACGACTTCGGCACGGGCTTCTCTTCGCTCAGCTACCTGCACAAGTACCCATTTCGCAATCTCAAAATCGATCGCTCGTTCGTGGGTCGCCTGCAGACGGATGTGAAGAGCAACAGCCTTGTCTCTGCGATTGTCAGTCTCGCCAGCGCGCTCGGCATGGGCACCATCGGCGAGGGTGTCGAAACGGTGGAGCAGGCACACAGCTTACTGAAGATGGGTTGCTCTACCGCGCAGGGCTTCCTGTTCTCTGAGCCCCGTCCAGCGCGAGCGCTCGAAGGCATGCTTGCCGATGCGGCATACGCGCACCGTGAGGTCTGGCAGATGAACAAAACCATTCCAATGCTCCGCGCTTCGTAAGCTGCGGCTAAAGGCGAAGTACTGGCTTTTGGTATTCTCGGCTCACGATGCGTACTGTCTTCGCCGCCGCCCTCCTTCTTGCTGCCACTGCCCGCGCCCAAGTTTCACCTGAAACAGAATCAAAAGTCGCGGCTATTGCTGAACGTGTACTCAACGAGACCGGCGTTCCTTCAGCATCGATCGCCTTTGCGCAGAACGGAAAGGTGGTTTACGCGCGCGCCTTCGGCTTTGCCCACATCAGACCTTCCGTTCCGGCTGAGCCATCGATGGCGTATCCCATCGGGTCCATCTCCAAGCAGTTCACGTCGTCGGCCGTTCTGCTCCTTGTAGAGCAGGGCAAGCTCTCGCTCGATGACAAAGTTGCGAAGTTCTTTCCAGAACTCACGCGCGCGAATGATGTTTCTCTTCGCAACCTGCTGACGATGACTTCCGGCTATCAGGACTTCGCGCCGCAGGACTACATCATCCCCGCGTGGCTTAAAGCAACGGATCCTGCAACCATCGTTCACGAGTGGGCGACCAAACCTCTTGATTTTGAGCCCGGCACGGAGTGGCAGTATTCCAACACCAACTATGTGCTCGTCGCGCTCATCGTGCAGAAGGTTTCGGGTCAGCCGTTTGCAGACTTCATTCGCCAGCATGTTTTAGCTCCCGCAGGCGTAGAACACGCGCTGAACACTTATGTCGAAAGGGACAAGCTGCGCGTGACGGGATACGTCTCCGTGGCGCTCCAGCCGGTTCGTGAGCAACCCCTTGAAGCGAACGGTTGGTACTTCGGCGATGGCGATCTTGCCATGCCCGCTTCGTCGCTCGTGACGTGGGATCTCTGCATGTTGCGCCAGTGCCTTTTGTCTCCGGCGAGTTACACGGCGATGGAAACGCCGTTCCTCTACACCTCCGGCAAAGACAAAGGAAACGACTCGCAGTACGGGCTTGGCATACGCATCGCTTCCCGCGATGGTGTGCGCTACTTCGAGCACGGTGGCGAAGTCGGGGGATTTGTCGCGGAGAATGTCGTTTTCCCGGATCGCAATGCCGCGATCGCCGTCCTGACGAATGAGGTGGCCAGTTCCGCAGCTTCGCAGATTGCGAAGGAGATCATGCCGCTGGTGCTTGCTGATGCGGGTTCCAAAGTAACGTCGTCCAAATCCTCAGACCGACTCGCGGATGAGTTGAAAACGATCTTGACCGGGTTGGGACAGGGGCAGATTGATCGTTCGCTGTTCACCGCAGATGCAAACAGCTACTTCGACGATCCAGCACTTGCGGACTTCAAGCGTGAACTGGCTCCGCTCGGTGAGATCAAGTCGGTTTCCAGGACCTACGTCCACCAGCGCGGTGGTATGACCGGAAGCGTCTACAAAGTTGCTTTCTCCGGGACCGCGCTCACCATCAGCCTGTACGTCATGCCGGACGGAAAGATCGAGCAGTTGCTGATTACGGGAAAAGCTTAGGCATTGTCTGTTGGCCCCAGCGCTCCGCGGGCCAAAGGTCTGACACATACCAGCCTAGATACAGATCGCATGGCACGCGAGGCTAAAGGCGCTACACATACTGCCTGAGCGGTACCTGAAGAGATAAGTTGGCTAGCTCATCAAAGAGCGACAGGCCGTTCATGCTCACTGAGACACGCGATCTCCTAAATGTTTAGTTGACAAATTTCCCGAATCGGGTCTATTGTCCTAAGTCATTAGGAGCACGGACTTGAAAGAGCCAGCGAAGAACGGTCTCACAAAGCTCGAACTTGAAATTATGCAGGTGATTTGGAGACGGGGCGCCAGCACTGTGGCCGACGTTCAGGAAGATTGCGGCCGCGAACTCGCGTACACCACTGTTCAAACCATGCTGAACATCCTCGAACGTAAGGGGAAGCTTACCCGCAAGCTTGAAGGGAGAGCCTACGTCTATAGCGCGGAGGTAACGGAAGCAAAGGCATCTCGTCACGCCGTGCGTGATCTTGTCGATCGCATGTTCGGCGGTTCTGCCGAAGAGTTGGTGATGAGCCTCGTCAAGAACAAGCACATCGACGCGAGGCGGATCGCAGAATTGGTGAAGCGCCTCGATCGGCAGGAGGGCAAAAAGAAGTGACACCTACCTCTTCATTCATTTTGAATTACTTTGCAAATTCGATCTGGCAAGCGCCACTGATCTTCGTTGCGGCACTGGTCATCATCCGGCTCGCACATCGCACTGAACCGAATGTGCAACATCGCATCTGGGTTGGGGCGCTGGTTGCGCAGGTTTGCCTTCCCGCCGTCGCCGTCACTCCGATCGATATGTTCGCGTCGCTGAAAATGCTGCTCGCGAACTTCTTTCAAGGCGATGCCTCTCGCTTGGCAGGCGTAAACGTTATGGCTGGCGCTAGCGAGGTGCATGGCGACCTCGGCTTGCCGATACCGATGCTCTCCATGATTCTCGGACTTTACGCGTGCGTCACTCTGTCTTTCCTTGCGCGGCTGTTCTACGGTCTTGACCGCACGCTTTCGCTACTTAGAAATGCGAAGCCAGTCCAACTGAGCGGTTCGGCCGCATCGCGCTACGGGGCTCTTCAAGAGGTCTTTGGTCTTCGCGAAACGAGACTCACAGAGTCCTCGCGCCTACGCGGTCCATCCACGATTGGCATCGTTCGTCACGTAATGGTCGTCCCTCAAGGCTTCGTGACGAATTCGTTGGATGAAGACCTCGATGCGGCCTTCTCGCATGAGTTCGCCCACATGGCGCGTTACGACTTCGCAAAGAACCTCTTCTACGAACTCATTTGCATTCCGCTGACCTATCACCCGGTGATGTGGCTCACGCGAGCACGCATGCGAGAAAGCCGCGAGATGGTTTGCGACGCCATGGCAGCGGCTGCGGTAGACGGACAACAGAAGTATGCAAGATCACTGCTGCGCTTAGCGGCTGGCTGTGTTACGGGTCCAGCCAAAACATCACACGCCATCGGAATCTTTGATGGCCTCTCATTTGAAAGGAGAATCATGACCCTCACAAACCAAGGGCCAACATGAAGGCAAGCCAGCGATTTGCTCTAACGTTTGCATCCGCGCTTATCGCTCTCTTCGCAGGCGGTTCCGCTCTCGCCATGCGCGTCAGCGTTTCTGGAAACGCAGCAGGATCACCGCCTCAGTCCGCCGCGTCCGGCGACGCTGCCCGCATTTCTGGGGGTGTGATGGCCGGAAACGTTCTGTCGAAGGTGAACCCAACCTATCCTCCCGATGCGAAGGCTGCCGGTATTAGCGGCTCCGTTGTGCTGCACGCCATCATCGGGAAAGATGGAACCATCGAGGACCTCACTGTGATTTCAGGACCAAAAGAACTTACGGCCTCCGCGCTCGATGCCGTGCGTCAGTGGACGTATAGGCCTTATCTGCTTAACGGCGAGCCGGTGGAAGTGGACACAACCATCACAGTGAACTACCAACTGGCGCGGTGATGCTGCATAGCAGGGCGAAGCAAATGGTCAGCGTTTCTTACGCTCCCGCTGCTTCGCCTTACCCTTCTTCTTCTGCTTTGCCTTCGTCTTTTTCTGCTCGCTCTTTGCGGCGCGCACGGACGCATGGCCTGCACCTGTATTTGGTTGCGGCTCTGTCCCGGGCAGCAACGCAAACTGCAAGCGGCGCTGCTGGCGATCGATGCGGTCGAGAATGACTTCGACACGCTGTCCAATAGCGAAGCAAAAGCCCGTGCGAGCACCGCAGATCGTTCTGTCGGTATCGCGGAAAGCGTAGTGGTCTCCGACTAAAGAGCTGAGCGGCACCAGCCCCTCAATGAACATATTTTCCAGCTCCACGAAGAAGCCATGCTTCGTGACTGAAAGGATGATGGCTCGGAAGTCATCGCCAACTTTATCCGCCATGAACTTGATCTTTTTCCACTCGATCAGCTCGCGTTCGGCGTCCGCCGCGCGGCGCTCAGACTGAGAACTCTCGACAGCAATGTCGTTCAGCTCTTCCGCAGGGATCGGTGGGGCCTGGTCCGCTGCGCGTTTTCGCGGAGCAGTGTCGCCAGCAAAAACTTGAGCGCTCACGGGCTCGTCACCTGACCAGCCGATGCGCCGCTCGCGAGGCGCTTTCCGTGGAGATCGGATAGCCTCATCTACTCTCTGGCGTGGCTGCTCGCTCTTCCATGGTTGGGTGTCATCGCTCCGAATGGGGCCGCCGACCGGATCGGCGCCATCGCGCAGCATCGCTCGCACCAGTCGATGCACAATCAGGTCAGGGTAGCGGCGGATGGGCGAGGTGAAGTGCGTATAGCAGGGACTCGCCAGCGCGAAGTGCCCTTCGTTCTTTTCGGCATAGCGCGCTTGTTTCAGCGAACGAAGCATGAGGTAGGTAAGGATGCTTTCTTCCGCCCGCCCGGAAATCCTGCGCACCAGCCGCTGGTACATCTGCGGTGTTACCGGGATGCTCGAAGGAATCTCATGCCCCGTCGCCTTCCGGCCGTCCCGCCCGCGGGCGCTGTTGCGCTGCGATTCACGGCGGTCAGACTTCATCGTCAGCTTGCGCACCGGCAAAGAGCCGATGCCGAGTGATTGCCCGAACGCCAAAGCAGTTTCCTTGAATTCCGCAATTCGCTTTGGGTCAGGCATCTCGTGGATGCGATAGATCGACGGAATGCCCTCCTTCTGTACCCACGTCGCAACGCATTCGTTTGCGCTCAACATGAACTCCTCGATCAGGCGGTGAGCCCATCCACGCTGCGAACGAACGACGGCTTTCATATTGCCGTCAGGATCAAACTCCACTACCGGCTCGGGGAGATCGAAGTCGATCGAGCCGCGCCGCGCGCGTTTCGCATTCAGCTGTAGCGCAAGCTCGAGCATGGAGTCGAAAGCATTCGGCAGGTCTGGTTGCTCTAATCCAATGCGTTCGCGCTCTGCGATGTCGTCAGCCGTTGGCTCAGGCGTTACACTCTCTTGCCGATTGGGCGACGCGTTCAGGCACTGCTGCACACTCGTGTACGTCATCCGGCGCACACTGCGAATGATTCCTTCGCACACGCGATACCGGACAATCTCGCCGCGAGGATCGACTTCCATCACGCAGCTCAGCACCAGGCGATCTTCCTGCGGCAACAGGCTGCACATGCCGCTGGAAAGCGCGTGCGGCAACATCGGAACGGCACGGTCCGGAAAGTAAACACTCGTTCCGCGAACACGCGCTTCCGTGTCCAGGGCAGAGCCATCGCGAACATACGTGCTGACATCCGCGATATGCACCTGTAGTTCCGTGTTGCCGTTCGGCAGTGCGCGTACCAGCACGGCATCATCAAAATCTCGCGCGGTTTCGCCGTCGATCGTGACAATGGGAAGGCCACGGAAGTCGTCCCGCAATGCGAGTTCATCCTGCGTCAGCGTTGTGACATCTTTCGCCGCTTCATCTGCGGCTTCCGCAATTACGGAAGCAGGAAAGACGTGCGGAATGTGGTGCTTTCGAATGACGATTTCTACATCGACGCCGAAAGCGTCCGGTGGCCCGAGTACCTCGATGACCCTTCCCCGCGCGGGTCTTCCCGCATGAGAAAAGCTGGTGAGCTCAATGTCCACCGCCATGCCTTCCAGCGGCCATTCCGGATTCTTAAGTTCCCATCCGCGCTGCTGGTGGCGAGCCTCATCACCGAGGGTGCGGTGCAATGCTTCTGCCGTTGGGCGCACCACTTCATGGCCATCGGCAATTTCAATCGGGCCGCCAATTCGGTCATCCAGCGGAAGCACGTAGTTGCCACGCGCCTGCACCAACCCGAAGGGCTGGTCGGCTACGCGCTTCTGACGATGTGCGTAGTGAAAGATACCCACCACAGTGACATTGCGCCGCGTCAGCACTCTGGCAATGCGGCCGGACCGTCGTCCATCGCGTCCTAGAGGCGCTTCGTCCACCAGCACGACGTCGCCCTGCATGGCGCCGTTGATTTCGTTGGGAGGGACGAAGATGTCGTCACCGGCATCCATCCGAACAAACCCAAAACCGTCGCGATGCATGCTGAGTGTCCCGCTCAGTAGACGTTCGCGTCCTGAACGCGGCGGGTTCTGCACGAATGCGGGGTCGCGCCGTGAGGAATCGAAGCGGGACTTAGGAGGCGTTTCCGCAGGACTTCCCGAAAGCGAAGGTTCCCGCTTTGGCAGTGCCCAGAGGTCCTGCTCGGGACGAACCAACTCTCCACGAGCAACCAACCTGGTGAGCTGTTCCACGAGGAGCCTCCGCTCACGGCCGCCGCCTAAGCCGAATTCTCGAATCAACTGCTTGTAGCCGGCTTTGCTTCCCGCTGAGCGGGAAATGCGTGACAGCAATTCACGATCAGTGCGGGGATAAGGAGTGCGGGCCACAACTCTATCCGACCACACAGCAGCAGAAATCGCGAACCCCTGCTGGTACTGGCGCTACTGGTGTCGAGACCAAGGTAAGCCGCCATTGGTAACGGTAATGTGGACCAAGCTCCCCGTTCAGCATGGTTACCTTGGTAACTTCCGCTGTTTCATAACTTGCTATATGACGGAAAAGACTGGTGTTCGAAAGGCGTAACCCTTAAGTTGTATCCACATGCAACTTCGGTGTAGTCACTAGCCTTAAGTGCACAAAAGTTTTGGGGCGTACCTGGCCCCCAAGGAGCCTCACCCATGAAGACCACCCTCGTCCGCGCTGCTGTTCTCTCCATCGTATTCGCCGGATTCTCCGCCAGCACAATCGCTTCAATCGCCCACAAAGACGCTGCCACAAAGATCGCCGTCAAGGGTGGCCCCAGCACGATGCCAACGCCCGCGTGTGGTCCACACGATCCCACGCACTGCGGCGCTGACCAGTTCTAAGCTGGATCTTTATCGCCTTCTACGTCCTTTGTGCACCTTGTGATACGCGCCGCAAGCCTCTAGTATGGGTTTGCGGCGCACGTGTATGTCGACTAAAGTACTGATAAAATCGGTCAGTCTCTCAGACCTTGTAATCTGTCTGGTACTGCTGCTCGTTCTGTGGAGGAAGGGGCAGTTCGAGGACTATAAGTACTACGGTATCTATATTTGTTGCCGGGTCCTTGAGGTTTGCGCTGGAATTCCTTTTCTCTATTTTCGAAGGCAATTCCACATTCCCATCGACTTTGCCTGGAATGCTTACTGGTATTCAGAACAAATCTTTTTTGTTGCTGAGATGGTGTTGCAGGTCTTTACGATCTATGCGGTCTATCGGCTTGCCATGCGCGGACTCGAAGGCCTTCAACGTATCGGTCAGATCATTTTCCGCTGGATAGCAGGCGTTTCCTTCGGTTTAGCGTTATTTTTCGCTTTGGGTCCTCACACAAGCACCGATTACTATGCCATCATCACCGCGCAGATTCACCAGGGCATCAGCGTGCTTTCTTTGTGCCTTCTGTTGTTCGTCTGCCTCGCCATCCGACCGCTGGGGCTTACGTTTCGTAGCCGGATTTTTGGTGTGGCTCTCGGTTTAGGCATTGCAGCGGCAAGTACGCTGGTGGAGTCTGCCTGGTTGCCGACCTCGTGGGGACACAATGTTGCGTCTCCGTTATTTGCGATTACCGGCTGCATTTCACTTTGCACCACGATTTTATGGACGGTCTACTTCGCCCTGCCGGAGCAGGAGCGCCGAATGATTCTCCTTCCCACGACCTCACCCTTTTTCGTCTGGAACAGCATCTCAGAGGCTCTGGGTGATGAACCTGGCTATGTTGCTGTTTCCGGTTTCAAGCCCGAGATGCTTTCCGCGGCTGAGATCGAGGAGCTGAGCCGGTCTACCCATTCCGAGGAGTTTGTCCGCCCGCCGTCACCAAGTGAGCTGGGGCTTACCGGCGCTTCGGTCACCTAGCTCGCTTCGATGGAGCCGGTTACTCACATCCTTACGGGTACATGCCTGGCTCGCGCAGGGCTGAATCGCCGCGCGGCTTACGCGACTGCAACGATGGCGATCGCCGCGGAATTTCCTGACATCGACACGCTCTGGAGCCTTCGCGGCCCGGTGGCTTCTTTCCAGCACCATCGCGGCATCACGCACACCTTCGTAGGTCTTCCTTTTGAGGCTGCGGTGATCGTGGGAGGCATCTACATCTTCCATCGGTGGTGCCTACGTCCTCAGGCAAGAGCGCCGCGTGCAAGCAGATCACATGCTTTGACAGCCGCCCCGGTCAGCTGGGGCTACCTCTATCTTTTTGCCCTGCTGGCGCTATTGAGCCACCTGTTGCTGGACTATACAAACAACTACGGCATCCGCCCGTTCTTTCCTTTCCATCCGGGCTGGTACGCTGCCTCGATTACGTTCATTTTCGATCCGCTGATGTTTGTGTTTCTGCTTGCCGCGCTGGTACTTCCCGCAATCCTTCGTTTGGTGAGCTCGGAGGTGAGCGGCCGGCGGCAGCCATTTGCTGCACGAGGTTGGGCGATCGCTGCGCTCTTGGGGGTTATGGCGTTGTGGACGCTCCGCGGGGTGCAGCATAACCGCGCGATTGACCTTGCCATGACGCAGAGCATCGCAGTTCCCGGCGACACTCCACTGGCATCTTCAGCAGCATACCTTCAGCCGCAAAAAGTTCTCGCGAGCCCGGATCCATTCAGCATCTTCCGCTGGTGGACAGTAACCGATTTCGGCGCGCTCTATCAGCTTGGAGAGGCGAACACACGCTCCGGAGCGTTCTTCCCGGCGCAACAGGCCGTCGTGAAAAGCTCCACCACGCCACAGGTACTTTCTGCCGAGCGGAGTCAGCTCGGTCGAGTCTACATGGACTGGTCACCGATGCCTTTTATCAGCGTGCTGCGGCAGGGTACCGCTGAAGCGGCCGGCATCGATCTCCCACCAGGGCACACACTGGTCGTCTTTCAAGACCCACGCTTCATGGGAAACATTCCGCTGATGCGCTCACGCCCTCCGTTGCAGGGAAGCGTGGAATTGGATGAGAACAACCGGGTCGTCCATGAGGAAATGGGTGGGAAAGAGCAGCACTAGCAGTGCTATTCCCCAGGCACGCTCTTGTACAATCGTGAGTAGCCGCTGAGCGGCGCTCCATCTCACAACTCTGGATGTACCTTGCCATGATCGCCTACGTCGTTCTTCTGCTTGCTGCGATCAGCCGTCTTCTGCCGCACGCATTGCATGGCGTCGGTATTAATTTCACAGCAGTGGGTGCAGGACTTCTTTTTTTCGGTTCGCGACGCCCTCGCTGGGAAGCAGCCGCTGCCGCTGCCGCCGCCATGGCTCTCACGGACATTTATCTCACCACGCGCGTGTACGGCCTTGCCTTTCACCTTCGCGGATACCTTGTGACCTGGTGCTGGTACGGCGCTGTCGCGCTCCTTGCAAGCGGCTTGTTGCGGAAGGTGACAATTTTTCGCATTGCTGCGGGTGTGTTCGCGTCCGCTACAGGTTTCTTTCTGCTCGTTGATTTCGCGTTGTGGGCAGGCACGAACATGTACCCGCACACCGCTGCCGGGCTCCTTGACTGCTACGTCAAAGCGCTGCCGTTCTACGGAAACGATCTTGTCTCTACCGGGCTCGTTTCGGCGGTGCTCTTCGGTGTCCCAGTGGTTGCTGCGCGCATGGCGGAAGCAATTCGCGCGGCGCAACCCAAGCATCAGCCTCTCGCATAGACTTGCTCGGCGAGGGCGACAATCGCAGCTGAAACTCAGCGTATCCAGCACAACTTTTGGTGATGACCTCGTGTCTGATTTCTCTGTACGGGCAAGCCCCGTCAGGAGTCAGAACGATGAATATCCTCAGGAAAAGCATGGTTACCGCTGTCTGTGGCCTCTCGCTCGCGAGCGCCGCTCTAGCGGGAGCACAGGTTGTTGTACGCGTTGGTCCGCCACGTCCCATCTATGAGCGTCCAGGCCCGGTGCCGCATCCCGGATGGGTTTGGCAGCCTGGATACCACCGCTGGGATGGCGCACGTTACATATGGGTACCGGGCACGTATGCTGCACCGCCGTATGGAGGCGCTCGTTGGGTTCCGGGCCACTGGGCAAACCGTGGCGGCGGCTACGTGTGGATCGAGGGTCACTGGAGAGGCTAAGCTCCGCTTGCCTGATCAACCCGCAACAGCCAACTCAGAAAGAGTTGGCTGTTCTCTTTGGTGCATGTGAGCGAATATGCAGGATTCGCCTCCACTTCAACCTCTCTGTACCTTTGTGACATGTCCCCACTCACACCAGAAGATCGCGCGCGACGAGTCAAAGTCCTGCTTTTTGACGTCGATGGCGTGCTCACCAACGGCGACATCACCATCATTCCCGGACCGGATGGCAAAGGGACAGAGGTCAAGAGTTTCTCGGCTCATGACGGCATGGGCATATCGCTTGCGCATCTGGCGGGCCTGAAAGTCGGCTTCGTCACAAAGCGCAACTCACAGGTGGTGGCGATGCGTGCGCGCGATCTGAAGATCGACCACGTGTATCAGGGCCAGTCGCACAAGATGCAAGCCATTGAACAGATCATGCTCGACGAAGCTTGCACACTCGAAGACATCGCGTACGTGGGCGACGACATCGTCGACCTCCCCGTGATGCGCGTGACCGGCCTCGCGATTGCAACTGCAAATGCTCGCCCGCAAACCAAAGCAGCGGCGCATTACACCACTCCGCTTGCGGGTGGCTTCGGCGCCGGACGTGACGCCATCGACTTCATTCTGACTGCAAAGGGTTTGCTGGAAAGCACGATAGAAAAATATCTAGATCCGCATAACAAAGAGGTTGCCAAGAGCGACATCGGCGCAGGGAACATGTAACTACCAATGAGCTTCGTTGCGAAAGAATGCAGACCGGAAGTGCTCGACCTCTGTGCCAGTCTCTAGCAGATATATCGAGACGACATCAAAGCGCACCGGCACGCGTTCACGATGCCTCTCTGGAAATTGCCGGATGTAAGCGGTCGCCATTCTGCGCAGCATGCGTTGCTTGTCGCGATCCACTTCCGCTTCGGCCGCTGCGAAGTCGCGTGCCGTGCGTGTCTTCACTTCGATGATGATCAGCGTATCGCCGTCCCATCCGACGAGATCAAGATCGCCGCGCAGGGTTCCCGCACGCCAGCGGCGCGCCACAATCGTGTAGCCGCGCTCGCGTAAATAGAAGTAGGCCGCGTCCTCGCCGCGCTCACCCGTGATCAAGTGTTCCGGCTTCGAGCGCGATCCGACATGTTGCCCTGTTTTCGCTCTGCTTCGCTTCTGCACCAAATCAGAAACAGCGAAATAGAGCCGCCGCTCAACGGCTAAAAACCTGCGCTGCATGGCTCGCAACATGCACACCAATATAGCGGCTTCGACGAATCCAGCATCGTTTGCACAGCAGCATTCCCGCTTGCGACCAGCTTGATATACTTGGACGTGCACACCAGGCACAACCAAAACTTACATCCAAAGAGGTCGCGAACGTGTCAGCAAAGTACATCTTTGTGACGGGCGGAGTTGTGTCTTCCCTGGGCAAAGGCCTCGCCGCTGCCTCGATTGGCTGCCTGCTTGAAGCCCGTGGCTTTCGCATCAATCTCATGAAGTTCGACCCTTATCTAAACGTCGATCCCGGCACGATGTCGCCGTTTCAGCATGGCGAAGTCTTCGTCACCGACGACGGCGCAGAAACTGATCTCGATCTCGGCCACTACGAGCGCTTTACACACGCGAAACTCTCGCGCGACAACAATCTCACCACCGGCCGCATATACGAACAGATCATCACCAAGGAGCGCCGCGGCGACTATCTCGGCAAGACGGTGCAGGTCATCCCGCACGTCACCAACGAGATCAAGAACGCCATGCGCAAGGTCGCGGCGGACTGTGACGTTGCCATTTGCGAAATCGGCGGCACAGTCGGCGACATCGAGTCGTTGCCGTTTCTCGAAGCAATTCGCCAGATGCGGCAGGAGCTTGGTCGCGACAATACGTGCTTCGTGCACGTTACGCTGATTCCATGGATCGCTGCGGCGCAGGAGCTGAAGACCAAGCCGACACAGCACTCCGTGAAAGAGATGCTCTCCATCGGCATTCAGCCGGACATCCTTCTCTGCCGCGCCGATCGCGCCGTGCCACGCGAAATGCGCTCGAAGATCGCCGCGTTTTGCAACGTCGAAGAAGCTGCCGTGGTCATCGCGCGCGACGTGCCCAGCATCTACGAAGTTCCCATCAACCTTGCCGATCAAGGCGTTGACACACTCGCTCTGAAGTACCTTCGCCTCGATGCAAGAGAAGCAGACCTATCGCTTTGGAAAGATATCGTGCATCGGGCTTACAACCCTCTCGATGAAGTCTCGATTGGCATCGTCGGCAAGTATGTGGAGTATGAAGACAGCTACAAGTCGCTAAAGGAAGCGCTGGTGCATGGCGCCCTGGCACACAACCTGAAGCTGCGCGTGACATGGCTTGAGGCTGAGGGGCTTGAAGTCGATGACTATGCCTCGCAGCTCGAAGGCTTTGATGGCATCCTCGTCCCTGGCGGCTTCGGCAAACGCGGCATCGAAGGCATGTTGAACGCGATCCGCTATGCGCGCGAGAACAAGGTCCCGTACTTCGGCATCTGCCTCGGCATGCAGACCGCGTGCATTGAATACGCGCGCAACGTTTGCGGACTGGCCAAAGCGAACTCCGGCGAATTTGACCCATCCACACCGCACCGCATTATCTACAAGCTGCGCGAACTGATCGGCGTGGAAGAGATGGGCGGCACCATGCGTCTTGGCGCGTGGGCCTGCGTACTCACGCCGGACACACTCGCCGCGAAAGCTTACGGCGCCACCGAAATTAGTGAACGCCATCGTCATCGTTACGAATTCAATCGCGAGTACGAAGCGGTGCTCACGGGGGCAGGTCTTCGCCTCACCGGCACAACGCCGGACGCGACCTATGTAGAAATCGTGGAAATACCCGATCACCCGTTCTTTCTCGGCTGCCAGTTTCATCCGGAATTCAAATCGAAGCCGCTGGAGCCGCACCCGCTGTTCCGCGACTTCGTTGCCGCCAGCTACCGAAACCGCATAGCGCAGCCCGAGCGCGCCACTGTTTCCGCCGAAGCGTGAAGCCAGGCGCCAACCTGTTGCATCGTAGAGAATGTCCGCCGCTGCTCTTGCCGGCGGCTAACGCAGAGCTCTTATAGGAGATTCAAAGATGGCAACAAAGAAGGCCACGAGCACGCCCGCAAAGAAATCAGCCAAAGCGAGCAGCACGCATTCGGAAGTAAAACCCGCGGCGAAGTCGGCGGCGACGAAAACCCCAGAAAAATCTGCGGCTAAGAAGACAGCATCCAGTGAAACAAAAGCATCAGCGAAGAAGTCCGCTTCACATGACGAGATTTCCAAGCACGCTCACAAGCTTTGGGAGCAAGGTGGCCGACACCACGGATCCCACGTCGATCATTGGCTGCGCGCTGAAAAAGAACTGAACGGCTAGGCTCGCAAGCCGGAAGCGTCCAGCAGACAGATGAAGGAGCGCCACAAGAGGCGGCAGATTCGATCTGCCGCCTCTTCTTCTGATTGCTAGCGCGTGACGCGTCTTCTTGCGGTTCTCTTCGTCTCTAGTGGTAAGGCTTCGTAAATGGCTTTTGGAGGCATAAGATGCGGTGCAAACCTCTTCGTCCGCTGGCAGCAGCACTGGCACTCTTCTTCGCGGTGTTGCTGCACGCTCAGGATTCCGGCGAAGCCGAAGGCACTCGCGGCGCGTTCGCCGGTATGCAGCGTATCTCGGGCCTGGTGACAGCCGTATCGCCGAATAAGGTCACCGTGAAGGCGGAAGACGGCGCGGTGTACCAGGTTGTCACCACCTCAAACACGCGTTTCATGCGAAACAACGCGACATTCAAGCTGACGGACCTCAAGCCCGGCGATGGCCTGATGTCTGTCGGCAATCTCGACGCGCTAAATAAAACACTTCACGCCGCCATGGTCATCTCCATTGACGCCGAACAGGTGAAGAAGGTGGCAGCGGCACGTGATCAGTTCATAGCGAACCTCGGCAAGACGGTCATTGCAGGACGCGTCACAGCCATCGATCTTGACAATGCGAAGCTGACGCTGGAGCGCCCTGACCACGTTACGCAAACCATCCGCTTCGACGAATCAACCTCGTTCCGGCGAGCAGTGCCGGGCCGCATGGGTGCTGGAGAAGCCAACGGTATGGGCTTCGGCGTAGCGTACGCATCCATGGGCGGAGGTCGCAGTAATGCGCCGAACGCCGCCGCCGACGTCGGCGAAAGCATCACGCTGGCCGACATCAAGGTGGGTGACAACGTAAATGGTCCCGGCTCGGTGAAGAGCGGTTCTTTTGTTCCCACACAGCTTGTCGTGCGCACGCCGCGCCCGCGTGGAGAGCGACGCCGTGAAGCGCAGGGCGCTGGAGCTGCCGCGCCTGCGCCTGCTTCCAAGCCCCCTGCAAACTAGGAAAAACTGCGACAACGCGATGAGATTGAGAACTTATCCAGAAGCAGCTGTGTCAGCGGAGCAAGAGCATCGTCGGGCGTGCCTGAAATTCACCGCCGCGCTACTTCTCGCGTGTCCCCTTGCGTGTTCGCAAACTCCGGCAACAACCTCAGCTACTTCTGTTCCATCCACATTGCAGAGCACGCCGACCTCGACAAACACAGCTGCAGTACAAGGCGGCACGGTTCGCGGCAAAGTGGTTGCCGGCGCGCCAGGCAAGCCAGGCAGCACGCCGCTCCCAGGCGTCGCGATCACCGCCACGAATACGCTTACAGGCCGCAAATACACCACTGCAACGGACATCGACGGCGCCTATGCCATGGCCATACCGCGCAATGGCCGCTACGTCATCCGCGCCGAACTTGCAGGCTTCGCGTCAGCAACGCTCGAAGTTGTCATCACGGGCGAAGACACGCAGGCAATAGCAAAAGCCTCTGACTTCGGCCTTGAGCTCGCAAGCCGCGCGGCAGCTGCCGAAGCCGCTGCAACCGCAGCATCTACCGGCGCGAACCTTCGCCGCGGTCTTCAGAACCTCGGCCTTACTTCCGGCCTCAGCGAAGACACGGAAAACGCCAGCGCGGCCTCAGGAGGCAACACAGGCGCCGCCATGCCGAGCATGTCCGGCCTTGGCGACACAGCCGGAAGCTCCGACAACGCCATCGCCATCAGCGGGCAGACCGGCTCGACGAACGCGCTTGCAAACTTTAGCGAAGATGAGATGCGCCAGCGAGTCGAAGACGGCGTCGCCCAGGCGCGCGCCAGTGGCATGCTGCCGCAGGGTGTCGACCCGACCAACGCCATCGTCGGTGTACTCGGCGGCATGATGGGCGGCGGCGGGTTCGGCGGTCCGGGCAGCGGTGGAGGCCGGGGAGGTCGTGGCGGCGGTGGTGGCGGCGCCTTCCGCAACTTTGACCCAACGCAGCTTCATGGAGGCCTGAACTACTCAGGCGATTTCTCCGAACTGGACTCCGCGCCATGGAGCGCCACGCTTCTGCCGCAGCGCAACACAACCTACGCCCGCAATACATTTGGCGCTACGCTCGCGGGTTCGCCATACATTCCAGGCCTCACCAAGCCGAACCCGAAGCAGTTTGTCTTCCTCAACGCGAACGTCACCAAGAACACATCGCCGGTTGTCTATAACGAGGTCGTTCCCACAGCGCTGGAACGCGGCGACATCGACCCCGTCAACAATCCAAACGGCAATGCGATCCTCACCGGGCTTACCCAAACCGTGAGTGGCATGTCGGTACCGACACCAATCTACGATCCCACAACCGGCAACACGCAAACGTTCGCTAACAATGTCATTCCACGTGCACGGCTCTCGCCGCAGGCGCTTTACATCCTGCAGCACTACTATCCCGAACCGAATGTTCCAAACGCTGGCCCCCAGGATTACAACTACAACGCAACCACTGTCACCGGAACGAACACCGCGAACCTCTCCATGCGCTACGTCCGCAGCCTCGGTTCAAACGCCAGTAGTCCCTTCGGTCTTGGCGGAGGTGGCCGCGGCGGAGGAGGTGGAGGCGGGCGGCGTAACGGGAACAGCAACGCGCCGCCGACGCTACGCCAAAGCATCAATGCGAACTTCAGCTACACGCACAGCGCCTCCGACCAGCGCGAGCCCATTCTGGCGCTTGGCGGCGCGAGCTCATCCGAGGGTTACAACGTCGGCGTGGGCTACACGATTGGCTACGGCCGGCTGAGCAACAACGCCACACTTACCTGGAACCGCAGCGACGCGGAAACGCGCAATTACTTCACTGACACGCCCATCAATCCTGCAGGCTCCTCAGCCATCGATGTCCCGAGCCAGGGTGCTGTCGGCGCTCATCCGAACTTCTACAACGGCCTGCCGACTGCCTCCATCACAAACTTCCTCTCCGTCGTGAATGTCAACCCGTCGCTCTCGGTCGGCCAGACCATCAGCTTCTCCGACTTCGTAAGCTGGCGACACCTCAAGCACAACTACCGCTTCGGCCTCGATGTGCGCCGCGTCCACCAGGACTCGCTTGGCGGCACCAACCCTCTCGGCACGTTCCAGTTCAGCGGCTTCAACACGGAAAGCAGCATGGATCAGGGCTGCTCCACCGGCGCCCTCACTAACTGCCCCTCAACGAGCCAAACTGTTAGCGGTGCAGGCTTTGCGGACTTCCTTCTTGGCCTTCCGCAACAAACCACGATTCAGGCCGCGCTGAATAAGGTCTACCTGCGCGAGAACGTTCTCGACTACTACCTGCAGGATGACTTCCGCGTGCGCAATGGAATCACGCTGAACTACGGCGTTCGCTGGGAGTACTTTGGTCCGTTCTACGAGAAGAACGATCGCCTCGCAAATCTCACGGGAGTAACCTCTGGAACGACTAGCGTCGGCTGCGTCACACCGAGTGGCCTCAACCAGCAAACCGCGGCAGGCACACTGAACTGCACAGCTTCGGACACGCGCTCGCTGATTCATCCCGACCGCTCCATGTACTCACCTCGCTTTGCTGTGGCGTGGCGACCATCGAGCAAGTCCATATGGCTGAAAGAAACGGTCATCCGCTCCGGCTACGGCATTAACTACAACACGGGCCAGTTCGCCACGTTTGGTCGCCTGCTCGCGTACGAGCCTCCTTTCGCGATCTCCCAGAACAACCTGCTCAGCACACCGGGCAACGTGACAGGCTGCACGAACGCGAACCTCACTTTCGCGTCGGGCTTCAACTGCTCGGGCATTCTCCATCAGAACTCTTTCGGCGTCGATCCCAACTATCGTCTTGGCCTTGTGCAGGTCTACAACGCGGACATTCAGCGCACGCTACCCTGGGGAGTCGTAATGAACCTCGGCTACAACGGTTCCAAGGGCAGCGATCTCGATGTAACGCGCGCGCCGAACCACACCTTCAACAAAGTCACTACGCCGGACGCGGTCGCCTTCCGCTATGAAGACTCCATCGCCGCTTCGCACTTCAACGCTCTCACTGTGAATGCACGTAAGCGGCTGCAGAGCGGCATCTCCTTACAGGCCACGTACCAGTATGCACACTCGATTGACGATGCTTCGAGCTTCGGTGGCACGAGCAACACGTCTTCCATCCAGAACGATGCGCGCCTGGACCTCGAACGCTCCAACTCCAGCTTCGACGTGCGCCACAGGCTCACCGGCAACTGGATCTACGAGCTCCCTGTCGGCCCCAACCGGCGCTTCCTGAACAAAGGCGGCTTCATGGCCGCCGCGCTCGATGGCTTCTCTATTAGCGGCAACTTCACTTTTGCCTCGGGCAGCTATTTCACGCCGAGCTACCAGACCACCGCTGCGGAAATCGCTGCCGGCGGCAACTACACGCTTCGTCCCGATCGCGACTTCTCGCAGCCGCTCCATGGCTCCGGCACGTTGGGAAACTTCTTCAACAAGAACGCCTTCGTTGCGCCGCCTCCCGATCAATACGGCACGGCCTCGCGCTACTCCATCGAAGGCCCAGGCCAGGTGCTCGTCAGCGCAGCTCTTTCGCGAACCGTAAAGCTCGGCGATACGCGCTCGTTCGAAGGCCGCATGCAGGCCTCGAACGTGTTCAATACCGTGCAGTACAACGGCATCGACACCGTGCTGAGTTCAGCAACCTTCGGCCGCGTGACAGGCGCGGCAGCGATGCGGCAAATCCAGTTCACCGGAAGGTACAGGTTCTAACGATGCGAAACTTATCCTTCGCGCGATTGCTCGCTGGACCTCCCATCGCAGCGGCGCTGTGCTTTGCAACACTCACGCTCCGCGGGCAGCAGTCCGCAACGCAGGCGCAAGACCAATCCGGCTACCGCATCAGCGTCAACACCAACATCGTGCTCACCAACGTTGTCGTGCGCGACAAAAAGACCGGGGCCGTCGTGAAGGGGTTGAAGGAAAGCGACTTCACCATTCTTGAAAACGGCAAGCCGCAAAAGCTCGCGAGCTTTGACTTCCAGACTGTGGATGATGCCGCTGTGCTCGCAGAAAAGAACACCGTCAGCGGCAAGGCCACCATCGCCGATCTGCTCGAACGCAACATGGCTGCCAACCCGCAGCAGCTACGCGATCACCGCCTGATCGTTTTCTTCTTCGACCTCAGCTCCATGCAGGATGAAGACGTCGACCGCGCCGTTGATTCAGCACAAAAATATGTGCGTGAGCAGATGCAGCCCGCTGACCTCGTCGCGCTCGTGAGCCTCGGCACCGGCCTGCGCATGGATCAGGACTTCACTGCCGACAAACCATCGCTGCTTCGCGGCCTCGAGGCATATAACGGCTCGAACTCCGACGGCTTTGGCGCGGGTACAACCGGCACGGCTGAAGGCACAAGCGACGATGCTTCCAGCTTCGTCACCGACGACACCGAATACAACAACCTCAACACTGATCGCGAACTCTTCGCTATTCGTCAGATAGCGCAATCGCTGGAACGCGTCGACCAGCACAAATCGATGCTGTATTTTTCTGGAGGCCTCTCGCGCAACGGCATCGAGAATCAGGCAAGCCTGCGCGCTGCAACCAACGAAGCCGCGAAGGCTAACATGGCGATTTACTCCGTAGACACACGCGGTCTGCAGGCCATCAACCCGGTCGGCGATGCGAGCAGCGGCAGCCTGCGCGGCACATCCGCGTACAACGGAGCCGCAACGCAATCAGCGTTCAACTCTAACTTCACGTCGCAGGAGACGCTCGCCACACTCTCAGCCGACACCGGCGGCAAAGCATTCTTCGACTCCAACGACTTCGGCCCTGCGTTCCAACAGGTGCAGCGCGACACCGAGGCGTACTACATCCTCGGCTTCCACTCCACCGACCAGCGCCGCGACGGCACCTATCGCCACCTCACGATCAAGCTCAACCGCTCTGACGCGAAGCTGGAATACCGTCCCGGCTACTATGGCCCCGCCGACTTCCAGCACCAGAAAACAGAAGACCGCGAACTCGCGCTCACCGAACAGATGCGCAGCGATCTTCCCGCAACCGACGTCAGCCTCTACCTCCAGGCGCTCTACTTCCGCCAGGGCGATGGAGCGCACGACAACCTGTTCTTCATCCCGGTCAGCGTCATCGTGCCCGGCTCGCAAATTCCGTTCGTCAAGAACGGTGATAGCGCCCGCGGTAAAGAGACAGACAAGGCATCACTCGACATCCTCGGCCAGGTGCGCAACGGGCAGGGAATCGCCGTCGGCAACATTCGAGATACCGTGAAGCTTGCGCTCGACCAGTCGCAGCAGGTGCAACGCAAGAATATTCAATACTCCACCGGCTTCTCGCTCGCGCCCGGACACTATCATCTGAAGTTCGTCGTCCGCGAAAACCAGACCGGGAACATGGGCAGCTTCGAAACCGACCTGAACGTGCCGGATTGGAAGAAGACGCCGCTCAAGCTCAGCTCGGTTGTGATGGCGAGCCAGCGCACACCGAACACTGCAAAGAACACGCGCAATCCGCTGGTGCGAGACGGACAGGAGTTCGTGCCCAACGTCGCGCACATCTTCCGCCAGGACCAGCACCTGTATTTTCTCTACGAGCTTTACGACCCGTCTAAGCAAAAGAACGCGCCCGATCCCGCTGCTTCACCCGGTCTGGGTCGTCGCGAAGGCGGGCCGGTACATGTGCTCACGAGTATCGAATTCCTCTCTGGCGGTAGCAAAGTTTATGAGACACCGCTTGTCACCGCCGATGCGATCAACGATCCCACGCGTGGTGCAGTGTCGTTCCAATTCGACATCCCACTCGCGCAGCTCAAGCCCGGCAGCTACATCTGCCAGGTGAACGTGATCGACGACGCAGGCGGCAGCTTCACGTTCCCACGCATGGCGTTACGCATTGCCGGCTCAGCGGCATCGCCCCCTAGCCTGTCGCCGGGGCAGTAAGCGTCCCACGCATCGCGTCCGAGACGTGAAGTGCTCGCGTCTGCACAATGAGGCTTTGGCTCTTCAGGCGGCGGCATCCTGCGATCCACATCTCAACAGCCGAGAATTGGACACCAGCCCCTCGTCACTTACCCAAAGGCAGCTGTTCGGGTAAGTGACGAGAAGCGCGCTCTCACTAAGCTTTCGCCAGTTCCGCAACGACTGCGGCAACTTTATCGAGTATTTCGTTCCAGCCTTCCACTTGACCGCTCTTCGTTGCTTCCTCCATCGTTTCATTGCCAATGAGGGTGAGCTTCGTCTGCCCGTTTCCGAGATCTTCAAAGAGGGTCACGTCGTACGCGCCGTCTATGGCCTCATGTTCCATTCCGTATTCCGCGGGCTTAACCTTGTTGCCCTTCGAGTCGGAAAAGTACATCGAGGAAACGATCTTCTCGTGCGGAACAATCTCGTGGTACTCGATCCCGTTCCAGAACTCCTGCCCATCCGGCGACTTCATGCAGAGGAGAGACTTCCCGCCAACGCGAAAATCTATCTGGCAAGCGGGCGACGAAAAGCCCTTCGGTCCCCACCACTGCATCACGTATTTCGGATCCGTCCACGCCCTCCAAACAAGTTCTCGTGGGGCATCGAAAATTCTTGTCACCACCATCCGCTCTGTCTCATGTACCGCGCTTATTGCCATTTGTAATCTCCTCTTCCTTCATCTGATTGATAACCACATCCAGCTTGTCGAAACTCTCTTCCCAGAATCGGCGATAGCTCATCGCCCAATCGCTAACTTTCTTTATTGCCTCCGGCCTAAGCGTGCACACACTCTCTCGTCCGCGCTTTGTCTTGATGACGATCCGCGCCCGCACCAGAACGGCAATATGTTTTGAAATCATCTGCTGCGACAGCGCGAACGGTTCCGTTAAGCCATGCACAGAGGCCGGCCCAAGGGAAAGGCGTTTGACCATCGCCCGTCGGGTGGGGTCTGATAAAGCCGCGAATGCCGTATCTAAACTATTCACAACCAAATGGTAGTGGAAAGTGGTGCGAAGTCAAGTACAAATTACATTCCACAGTTCCTATCGTTTGAGTATTGCCTTCGATGAGCGGGATCGCGCTCGAAATCAATGCTTGTAGCGCACCTGCTGCCACTCCCAAGCAGACTTCATGATGGCGTCGATGTCAGTAATCTTCGGCGTCCATCCCAACTCACGCTTCGCCTTCTCCGAACCCGCAACCAACCTCGCCGGATCGCCTGCACGCCGCGGACGAACCTCAACCGGAATGGGATGCCCTGTGACGCGCCGCGCGGATTCGATTACTTCCTTCACTGAAAAACCGCTGCCATTACCCAGATTACAAATGAGTTTGCCGTCGCCTGCACCTAGCAGAGCATTCAGTGCGAGTATGTGCGCGTCGGCCAGGTCTGCGACGTGGATGTAATCGCGGATGCACGTGCCATCTGGCGTGTCATAGTCTTCACCGAAGATGAGGATCTTTTCGCGGCGGCCAAGCGCCACATCAAGAATCAGCGGAATCAGATGCGACTCAGGCTCGTGCGCTTCGCCGCGGCCGGGCAACGCGCCCGCCACGTTGAAGTAGCGCAGCGACGCATACCGCAGCCCATGAATGCGGTGGAACCATTGCAGCATGTACTCCACCAGCAGCTTCGACTCGCCGTACGCATTCGTTGGCACCAGTTTCGCGGTCTCCAGGATGGGTACGCTTTCCGGCTCGCCATACACCGCCGCCGTTGAGCTGAAGACGAGCTTCTGCACTCCCGTCGCGTGCATTGCTTCCAAGAGCGAGAGCGTGGATGCCGTGTTGTTGCGGAAGTAGATCTCCGGCTTCTGCATGCTTTCGCCGGCTTCAATCAGCGCGGCGAAGTGCAGCACGCCGTCAGGCTGCAACTCGCGCAGCAGCGACTCCACACGCGCGCGGTCGGCGACGTCGGCCTGCACAAAACTCACGCCCGCCGGCACTTCGTTCCTCTTGCTATGGCACAGGTTGTCGAGCACCGTCACTTGGTGACCCGCCTGCATCAGAATTGTCGCCACCGTGCCGCCAATATATCCCGCCCCGCCTGTGACCAGAACTCGCATACGCCCCCGAATAAACTAGATGTTATCGGTTACATTGTCGCTTTGCGCACGTAAAGCTTTTCTCTTGACGGTGCCATCGCGCGAGGCGCAGTATTGTGCCACCTTTCCGCAGTTAAGGAGGCTTCATGCGTCTCCGCTCCTACACTCTTCCCATAGTCCTGTCATCATGCTGTTTGTGTGCTGTCACGCTCCGCGCACAGACCGCAAAACACGAAGCCCCGGCCACATCCCGTGAAGAACGTGCAGGGCTGCACAGTGGCCCGGATTGGGCAGTGATTGAGCCGCATCTTCCCAACCCGGATACCGCCACCGCGGCGGATCTAGAGGTCGCGGGCGACGTTCTTCGCGCGCGGCGCTTTCCTGAGGACGCGCTCGACTACTACGGCTACGCCATGGCGCGTGGCGGCAACATCAGCACCCTGCTGAACAAAATGGGCGTTGTACGCATTGAGCTTCGCCAGAACGATCTAGCCCGCGAGATGTTTTTGCGCACCGTGCATGTGCAGAAGAACAATGCCTCCGCGTGGAACAACCTCGGCGTCACCGAGTACTCCTCGCAAAACTTCCGCGCAGCCGTGACGGACTATCGCAGGGCTGCGAAGATCGACAAGCATTCTGCTGTCTACCATTCCAATCTCGGCATGGCGTATTTCGAGATGCACGACATGGACACCGCGCGCAAAGAGTTCGCGCTTGCATTGCGCATCGACCCGAAGATCATGGGCGGCTCGGCGGAAAGCGGTGGCAGCACAGCGCATGTCGTGGGCACGCAAAACTACGCTGAGCTTTGCTTCGAAATGGCGCGTCTGTACGCTCGCGAAGGCAAGCCTGGCGATGCGATCCTGTGGCTCGCGAAAGCAGGCGAACACGGCTACGACATTCGCCACGGCATGCGAGAGGATTCTGCACTCGTGCCGCTACTCAAGAATCCCGAGGTGGGCATCATGCTGGCCAACATCGACGGCCTGCGCGGCCGCAGGGCAGTTGCCGCAACCACCGTTGCACCCTCGCTGGGCTCGTCTTCGCCCTCACAGGTGCAGGTCATCGACACGGACTAGCCTCTTTGCTGTTCACTCACCACTATCCACTGCTCACTAGTTCTTTGTACGGACAGTGCCGGCAATCTGAGTTGCAGCAGTAGCCGCGGCGCAGGTGATACTGCGCAGTGAAGACCAGATACGGTCCTTCCATATAAAAGTCGCCCGGCTTGAGCGCATCGCCAGCTCCATCCGTTGAAGAAGCAACAGGCTCACTCTCTTCGTGCAGCGTCTTTTCCGGACTCAAGAGAACAACCCAGGTGAAGATTCACGCGCAACACTCCGCACGGGTACCGCTTCGGTCCTCAGGATATCTGCAATCGAGCGCGTACGTTTCACGCGAATAGGCTGCGCTGAAACGGCCTCAACACTCGAGTCGATTGCGCACCCATTTGCGAACAGCACCTCGCGTCCAGGAATCGCCGCAATACGATCCCCCGGCACCATGATGCCAATAAGATTCAGCGGATCCGCTGCGGCTATCGTTACAGGTTCTTCAGTAGCCCGCTCGGCCGCTTCACGCCGAGCCTTCCGCAAGCCGTCGACAGCCTCGGGCACAGCGAACTGCTCACCAAATGCTCCAGAAACAAAGCGCCCTCCGCGAATCTCGCCACGCGCCTCCATGCGCCGCAACAGCGGTGCCAGATCACGCCACTTCGGAGCATTCGATTCGCGCGTCAGCAGTTCGCGGAACAGCACACCGTAGCGGCAAAGCAGAATACGTGCGTGAGCCTCCATCGCAGCGTCGTTGCGCTTTGCGCGCGTAATCGCTTCCTGTTGCACTGCTGACCTATCCCGTTTGTCATCCTGAGCCGAAGGCGAAGGACCTGCTTTTGTTCTCCCGTCCATGCCACCGCTCTCACACAGCAACGACCATCGTCCCGCCGTCGTCCTTGCCGCAGCACGTTTGCGCAGGCTCACCACAGGCGTTTGCGCAACGGCAACACTCTTCCGCCGCTGGTCCATCATCGCCCGCATCTGGTCCCATCCGTCAGCCGACGCCAGCCCCGCCGTAGCGAGTTCCCACAGCGCAGTCGTCGTCTGCAGCTTCGTCAATCCGCTCAGGCGTTGCAGATCAGCAGTGAACGCTGCACCGCGTTCGTGCAGCAGAGTGCGAACCTTTCTTGCTTCCTCTGACAGAGACTGCTCGAGTACACGATCGTCGACGCACTTGGCTTCGAGCGCGGCATGC
The DNA here is from genome assembly GCA_903970445.1 of Verrucomicrobia bacterium Tous-C9LFEB. Taxonomy (GTDB): domain Bacteria; phylum Acidobacteriota; class Terriglobia; order Terriglobales; family Acidobacteriaceae; genus Granulicella. The sequence continues at coordinate 67,760 of CAJCIP010000065.1, forward strand.
AGCCACTCTGACGACTCGCGCAAGTAAAAGGTAACTGGCGCAGCGCTGGTCGGAATCACTCGCCGTGGCGCGCCCCCAGCATCGCCTAGCCAAGCGGGGTGCGGTGAAATCCTGCCCCAGCCAATCACACCAGCGAGGCAAAGATTATCCAACCACTGCGGATCGTAGCCCGCTACACGCGCAGGCAACAGCGTCCGTTCCCACTCGGCAGCAGGCGCTTCAAAGCCTTCCAGCTGTTCGATTGCGGCAAGCACGCCTTCCTCGCCGCTGAGCTGTGCACCCGCAGCAACGTGCTGCCACTCCAGCAGCCACCGCATGAACACATTCGGTGCAACCGGCTCCACGGCCTTGCGCAGACCAGCCAGCGTCATGCGATGGATGCGCTGCAGAATGCGCCGCTCGCACCACTCCATCTCAAACTGCGCGTCATCCGCGGGCTTCGCAAATTCCATCACGCCACGCATGGCAAGCCCCTGCATCTCCATGCCGAGCAGGGCCTGCAGAATCGAGTGCGGGTGCAGATGCACGATCGCGCTCAAACGAGCGGAAGTGGCTGGGCCAAGTACCTGCAGCCAGCCCTGCACAAGCCGCGTCGTCGCCGCATCGCGGGGGCTCACCATCTGCGCCGGACGTTCTTCCGTTCCGCCGATGACGAGTGGCGCCACTCCCTCTCCGGCACACATCGGTGCTGGGAGCGCAGCATCCGGCCACAACAAACCGGCGTCTCGCAAACGCTCCGCCGCGAGCCACACTGGCGCCCCATCCAATTCGACCAGGTATGCGCGCGCGTCGTCTTGCAGCCGGGCCAGGAACTCCGGCCAGTGTTTCGTCTGCTGCTCTCGCCCCGCAACTTCTGCGTCGATGAATGCCACCGGTAGTGCTACAAGCGCAAGCAGTAGATCGTGCATTTCGTGCTCGTCGCGAATATCCGGCCAAATCTGCGACCGCACCGCGTCGATCGCCGACTGATCGAGCCTTCCGGCGCCTTCGCTTACGGCATCCGGCAATGCACGCCGCAAAGAGACAGCACGCGTGCGCCTGCCCGCCGCATCCTCCTCATCGAGAAACGCATACGGCATCGCATTCACCAACTCGTGCGAGAAAACCGACGGCACCGGCGTGTCGATTGCGACGCATGTGATCGTGCCGTTGGCGATGCCTTCGAGCAGTTTGTTCAGACCGTCGATATCCATCGCTTCGGTCAGGGTGTCGCGCATCACCTCGCGCACCAGTGGATGATCCGGAATCTCGATGTCGCCCGTCATTGTCTCAGGGCACGCCGATGCATGCGGGAACACGCTTGCCAGCAAATCAGCAGAGCGCGTGCGTTGGATAGCCGGTGCAATGCGTTTGCCTTTTTGCATGCGCAGCAACTGCAGCGAACGCCCCGCCGCCCAGCGCCAGCGGTTCTTGAACAGAGGTGAGGGAATCGACGCCTGCTCGAGTAGGTCCCTTGCGGTGTTCACGGAAAGAAAATGGAACACGTCCATCAGCGGAAAGCTGTGCTGCTCCGCCAGCGAGATATTGATGCCGTTATCCGTGGCGGCCGCTTGTAACTCGAAGTTGAAACCGCGACAGAATCGCTTGCGCAGCGCCAGTCCCCACGCTTTGTTCAGCCGCCCACCGAACGGTGCATGAAGGATGAGCTGCTGCCCACCACCTTCATCGAAGAAGCGCTCGGCAACGATGGTCGTCTTCGTCGGTACAATGCCGAGCGCTGCACGCCCGCAAACGATGTACGCCACCATCTGCCGCGCACCCGCTTCGCTGACGAAGCACTCGCGCTGCAACCAAGCCATGCAGTCTGCAATCTGCGCTTCAGCATCGCTATTGTTGTTGTTGCTTTCTTGGTTGTCATCCCCGCAGGGGATCTGCTTCTCTCCGACACCGGCAAGGTCACTAGTGTGAGCCTCAACATCCCCCGCCGTCATCGCCCCAACGTCACTCGGCTTCACAGCCCGCGTCCGCGCATCGATCTCGGCACGCAATTCTGCCACCCCGCTGCTCAGCACACCAGTGCGTTGCGGAGCCTCACCTTCCCAAAAAGGAATGCTCGGCGGCGCACCGTGCGCATCTTCCACCAAGACCTTGCCCTGCGGATCAATGCGTTGAATGCGCCAGCTTGTGTTGCCCAACAGCACCACGTCTCCGGGGTGCGAGTCCACCGCGAAGTGCTCATCGAGTGTCGCAATCTGCACGTTCTCCGGCTGCAGCATTACGGCAAACAAGCTTGTGTCTGGAATCGCGCCGCCGTTGGCAATCGCCGTCATGCGAGCGCCGCGCCGCGCATGCAACTGTCCCTGCACGCGATCGCGCAGCAAGTATGCGCCGTATCTTCCCCGAGAGCTCTCGATGCCGTTATGCAGCAGGCTAAGAACCTCATCGAACTGCAGACGGGTGAGATCGCGATACGGCCACGCGCGCGTGAACACGCGAAACAATGTTTCCTCATCCCAGCTTTCAGCGCCACACGCAGCTACCACCTGCTGCATCAACACATCGATCGGCGCGTCCGGAATCTCAAGCTGATCGAGCTCACCGACCGTCATCTTGCGCAGCAACGCGGCCTGCTCCATCAGGTCATCGCGCGTGAGTGCGAAGAAGCGCCCTTTGGGAATCGCGCCGCGCCAGTGTCCAGCGCGCCCCACGCGTTGCATAGCCACGGCAACAGCGCGAGTCGTGGCAATCTGGCATACCAGATCGACATTGCCAATATCGATGCCGAGCTCCAGCGAGGCCGTCGCAATCAGGATGCGTATCTCGCCGTTCTTCAGTCGCTGTTCTGCATCCAGCCTTAGCGCACGCGACAGCGATCCGTGGTGCGCCGCAACTGCATCTTCGCCGAGACGCTCGGTAAGCTCGAAGCTGATCTTTTCCACCAACCGCCGCGTGTTCACAAACACCAACGTCGAGCGATGCTCCATCGCCATTCGCGCCAGCTTGTCGAACACTTCCTGCCACATTGCTGTACTTGTGATGGAACTCAGTTCATCACTTGGCACTTCAATGGCGAGATCGAGCTGACGCCGCTGGCCCACTTGCACAATCGTCGCGGGCGCACGATCTTCACTGCTCCCTACTAGAAAATCAGCAACCAGCGAGATCGGATTCTGCGTCGCCGAAAGTCCAATCCGCTGTGGCGCGCGGCTCATGCCTGCGAGCATCGCTCCAGATGAGAGCCGGTTCTCGCCGCAAACCAGCGCGTCCAGCCGCTCCATGCTCAGTGCAAGATGTGATCCGCGCTTGTCGTCCGCGACCGCATGAATTTCATCGATGATCAGTGTCGAAACGCGCGTGAGGTTCTGCCGGCTCTTGCCCGCCGTTAACAGCAGGTACAGTGATTCCGGAGTCGTGACCAGAATGTGCGGCGGATGTCGCAGCATCCACACGCGGTCCTTCGTGGGCGTGTCTCCGGTGCGCACACCGGTGCGAATTTCGGGGCAAAGATAGCCGTGCTGCATCGCAAGCTGCTGAATCTCTCGCAGCGGTCCATCGAGATTCTTCTGGACATCGTTCGACAGCGCCTTCAGTGGCGACACATACACAACATGCGTGTGTCCATCGAGCCGGCCTTCGAGCGCCGCACGCAACAAGCCATCTATACAAACCAGAAACGCCGCCAGCGTCTTACCCGAGCCCGTCGGCGCGGAAATCAGCGTCGCTTCACCACGAAGAACTGCGGGCCATCCTGCAACCTGCGGCTCCGTTGGCGTGCCGAACTTCGCCGTGAACCACTCCTGCACCAGTGGATGTGCCCACGCCAATGCTTCATGTACGGGCGTGATTTCTTCGGGCGCTAAGGGCAGGGCAGCCATGCCGTATTGTAGCGCCGCTGTTCGCCGCTTCTTCGCTCTTGCGGATTGTGTACGATTCTCTCTGCGCCGCGAACGCTATGCAAGCCGCGTATACAGCGAATAGCTATGGTCGCCAAGTTCCGTGACGGGCACGAACGTCCTGGCTGCACCGCTTGAACGCACGGTCCACTCCCGTGCACCTGTTCGCTCAGCCTTCAGCAAGGCGTCTTGAGAGACGTTGATCGGGCCACTTTCTCCTGACGCTTTCAAAGGGAACAGAGCGAGCGGGCCAAACATCAGTGCAACCACGTTCGGCTGCGCTGAGCCGCCGTTCGCAGGGAGCTCCTCCAACCGCAGCGACATCGGCAGCTTCAGCTCGACGACATCGCCCTGCTTCCATGTCCGGCGCACACTTGCGAATGCCTTGTTGACCTTCAACATTTCCGGCCTTCCGTTCACATGGAGCGACGCACCGTCCGTCCAAGAAGGCACACGAAGGTTCATCGTGAAACTGGCTGGCCGGCTAGCATTCACCTCCAACCTGACGACATCTGTGTCTGGATATGTACCCACCTGCTTCACGGACACCGCGGTGCCGCCTTCGTTCCATCGGGCCTCGGATGGCTGGTACAGAGTGACCCAAACCGCGCCCGGTTCACGCAGGTACGTGTTGATGCCGTAGTCAGCAACCACCTGTGGCAACGTACCCGCGCAGCATGGCCAGCGATGCAGGGAGTACACCCGCTTCGCATCGTAGTTGTAGTCCGCGCTGTAGAACGTTCGCCCGTCCGCCTGCAACGGCAGCACGCCGAGCAGAGCATTCAGCAGCACGCGCTCCATGCTGTCGCCGTATTTAGCATCACGCGTCGCACGCAATAGATAGCGGGTCAGCTTCAGGTGCGCATAGCCACCACAAGGCACTTCAAAGCTCGCATGGCTTGCCGTCAAGCTCTTTGCGAGCATGTCATAGCCCGGCCTGCCGAGCGTCTCCTCGGGTCCCCATCCGCCCGTCGCAAAGCTCTGCTGCTGCAAGAACTCAAAGGCGTTGATTGCTGACCGTAGATGCATGCGGCTTCCATCCACGAAGTACGCCTGCATCCCAGAACACAGTGCATTCACATGGCTGTACGCGTGGCGGTCGCTCAACGCATTCACGCCGCGCGACAGCGGCTCGAAGAAGCCGTCATTCAGCAGATACGTTTGCGCCAGCTCGTGGTGTCGTTCACCCGCACCCATCGCGCCAAGCAAGTACTGATTCTCTGAAAGCGTGTAATGCTCGTCCCACATCCACGAGGCATCTTTGCCCATACGCCATTGCAGGTCGCGCTCCATCGCATGGCCCGGCATGGAAGGCAGGGCCGCATCCGTGACACGCTCCAGCGTGGAAAACGAGTGCGGATCATTCAGCAGGCGATGCGTATCCATGAGTCCGCACGCCAGCTTGTCGTAGGTGTAGCTCGGAAAGCGCGTCTGCTCAAAGAACGCGGGTGTCACGGCGGAGCTCAGAGCCTCTGTAAGCCGCAACGCTTTGGCTCGCAGTTCAGGCTCGCCTGCACCGCCGCCGGCGCTTCCACTCGCGTCCAGCCGGGCCATCGCAGAAATCCACTGTCCCAATGAGTGGCCTGGGCAGAAGCCGGCGTCATCATGGTGGTAGTCGTACTCCGGCTTCCACTCATACCATCCGCCGAGGCTCGCGCCTGGCGCAGGTTTCCCAGCCATCTGCAGGAAGGGCTGCAATAAGCTGTCTTCGCGAAAGCCGCTGAGAATGCCGCACACGTTTGCTCGCTGCGCCGCCTGATTTACCCCTGTCACCGCAACCTGGTCGTAGCGAAACTCCTCGAGCGGCACTAAGCTCGATGATGAATCCGGCTCTGCCAAAGCCGCGACATTACCCGGTAGTGTGGCCGCAAGCCCCACAGCCGCCGAGCCCATCAGGAGGTCTCTTCGCGTTAATCTTTTCGCCATACGTCCAACACCGTGCAGCCAAGCTTCGGCTTTCACTGCCGCAATCGTCAACAGTCCACCCATCCTCTTTGCGCTTCTCCGGTGTCTAATATTTAGCAAGACGCGGAAGGGACCACTGCAGCCATGTTGATTGACGCACCTGCCTACGACGAAAAAAGCGAAAAGCTGAAGATGAACCTGCTGATCGGCACAGGCGTGCTGGTCGCGCTGCTGGTAGTTCTCGCGTTTGCAGGTTTCATCCTCGGCCACGGTTGGCTCTTCACGAACCTGGGCGCTGAGCACAACGTCAACAACTTCTTCAAAGCTATCGAGGCGAAGCAGTACGCCAAGGCCTACGGCATTTACTACAACGATGCTGACTGGCAGCAGCATCCGGGTAAGTACTCCAACTACCCGCTGGAGCGCTTTACCGAGGATTGGACGACAGAGTCGCCGGTGAATGCACCCATTACAGAGCATCACGTCGATATATCAAAGACTGACGGCTCCGGCATGTTTGGCTCCGGCATCATTGTGGCCGTGCGCGTGAATGGAACTCATAAGATCTTCATGTTCCAGAACCGCGCAGACGGAACACTCGTCTACCCCGCCATGCACGTGCTGCAGTACGGTGATGACCGCTAAGCCCAGCCGCAGGATATGTCATCGCGCCTAATTCGCGGGACATTGGCAATCCCACGAATGGTCAACCCTCGCCCTGCAATAGAGTAAGCAGCGCCGCGAAAGTAACGACACCTCCCACCGTTGGGTAATTACTTACCGCTGGTCAAAACGTGGGATTCACCCGTGATATCCCCTTCGATATCGTCGGAGATGTCGCTGGTCGGAGATATCACATCGTGCTTCGTCGCTGGAAACTACGTCTGCTTCATAAGTTCAATTCCCGCCGCCGTGCGGCTGCCCGCTGGAAGGCGCTCGTGCAGCACCAGGAAGAGGGTCAGTCTGCTGTCGAGCTTGCACTTTGCCTGCCCATCATGCTGCTCGTCGTGACGGGCATCACGACGTTTGGCGTGGCCATGAACAACTACATCCTGCTCACCAATTCCACCAACTCCGGTGCGCGCATGGTCGCGCTCAGCCGCGGCGCCAGCACTGATCCGTGCTCTGATCTCTCGAAAACCGTAAGCACGTCGGCTCCCTTGCTCAAATCGTCGAACCTGATCTACTCGCTTGCGATCACGCCTTCTGGCAGTTCTTCCACGACGACCTACACGGGGACTTCCTGCACCAGTGCGGCAGCGGCGCTCACCCAGAACGCCACTGCCAAGGTGACCGTAACCTATCCCTGCAATCTTCAGGTCTACGGCAAGAACCTCATACCGAATTGCAGCATGCAGGGGGTTGATGCGGAGCTGGTACAGTGACAAGATTTTCATCCTCTGCATGCTGCTTTCTTCGCGCAGAGCAGGGCCAAACAACCGTTATGCTTTGCGCGATGATGGTCATGCTCCTCGGCATGACCGGGCTTACCCTCGACGTTGGAAAGGCGCTCTTCACCTATAAGGTGCTGCAAGCTACCACCGATGCAGCAGCCCTCGCAGGAGCTTCCGCTCTGCCCAGCAGTTCTGCAACCACAACGGCCACTCAATACAGTGCGGTTGCGGGAAACCTGAACGCACGCGCCAACCTACCAAACGTCAGCATGGTTTCGGGTTACCCGAAGATTAAGTGCCTGAACACGATTACCAACGCCGGCATTACCTGTGGCACGCCTGCAAATGGCAATGCGCTGCAAGTGAAGCAGAGCATTGCCATTCCACTCACCTTTATGAAGGTGCTCGGATTCAGCCAGCTCACCATGACCGCCTCGGCCACCGCTGCGGCAAAGGGTGCGCAAAGAGCACCCTATAACGTGGCGCTCATCGTGGACAGCACAGGTTCCATGGGCAGCACGGACTCTGACAGCCAGTGCAACACCACTCGACTTGCCTGCGCGCTTGCAGGTATTCAGGTCCTGCTACAAAACCTTTCGCCGTGCTCGCCCAATCTAGCCACATGCGGCGCGGTCTCAAACGGCAATGTCAGCAATCCTTATGACCGGGTAGCACTTTATACGTTCCCATCGCTGTACAGTTCCACCGACGTGCAGCATGAGTATGACAGCAGCGGTACCACGCCGCAGGTGAACTACTACACGGACGGCAGTACCGGGCAGTACACCGGTCCCGCCTCCATCTATAAGATTCTTGACTATTCGAGCGATTACAAAACCAGCGCCAGCACAACCACTCTCAATCCGAACTCGAATCTGGTGAAAGCCATTGGTGGTGTTCCAAACTGCCCCGGCATGCAGCCGCTGGAAATGTATACCTACATCGCTGGAGTGATCTACACCGCTGGGCTTGACCTCATCAACCTGGACAATTCCGACTCAACCCATAAGGGTGTCGTCGTTGTCCTGACTGATGGAGACATGAACACGCCGGCGAAGTACATGCCAAATGCCGATCCTAGTTCGGGCAGTTACGCCTCAAGCGTCAAGCAGTGCGCCCAAGCTGACGCTCTTGCCGCCTACGCGAATTACTACAACGTGCGGGTATACGCAGTCGCCTATGGCGCCACGGACTCCGGCTGCTCTACCGACACCAGCGGCATTACTCCCTGCCAGGACGTACAGGCCCTTGCTTCTTCACCGGATTATTTCTATTCCGACTACACCTCTACCGGTGGCGCCAGCGATTGCATCTCCGCCTCGCATCCCTCTTCCAACCTGAATCAGATCTTCACGCAGATCGCGAACAGCCTTTCCACGGGCCGCCTCATCCCTGACAACACAACTTAATCAAGGCACTCTAATTCAAGCAGCAAGAAAGATAGACAAGGACGCGTGGTTATCGTGCGCTTCTTTTGCAGATCGTCACTCGCTCATGGAGAATGCTCCAGGATCTAATACGCAAGAAAAGAGCCCCTAGGGGCTCTTTCTATTCACTAACCACTATTCACTGCAATTTGGTGGGCCCACCAGGATTTGAACCTGGAACCAACGGATTATGAGTCCGCTGCTCTAACCGTTGAGCTATAGGCCCTTCCGAGCAATCGGAATTGCTGTGACACGCATGAGACCGGCTCAAGTGAGTATAACGAACGGTCATCTGTGACGAGTTGCAGCCCTCTTCCTACCAGGGAATCTCCGCGCCGGTCTCAAGAAACTTGCCTGTAACTGGTGCCTCCATCAGCGCTACGCGAACGATCTCAGCAGCGCCTTCTTCCAGAGTCTGAGGCCCGCTGTTGCCGTTCAGGTCCGTTGCCGTGTACCCGGGGTTCACCGAGTTCACCGCAATGCTCCCATCGCGGAACTCATATGCGAGCTGCATGGTGAACATATTCAGCGCAGCCTTCGATGCGCAATAGGCAAGCACCTTCACCGGAGCGTACTTCCAGTTCGGGTCAGTCTGCTGGCTGATCGAGCCAAGCTCGCTGGAGACGTTGATGATCTGTGCCTTGCCGGCAGCCTGAAGCAGCGGCAGCATCGCCTGCGTCACCGCGACAGTGCCCACATAGTTCGTCTTCATTACCGCCTCCACAATCTCGACGTTCACCTTGCTCGGTGGGCCATCGCCCTTGCCTGCGATGGCAGCATTGTTCACCAGGAGATCGAGCTTGCTGAACTGCTTCTTGATGGCTTCAGCCGCTGTGCGCGCGCTTTCCGGCGAGTCAAGATCAACGTGAATGAACTGCACATCGAGACCTTCTGCCTGCAACTTCGCAGCAGCCTGCGTCCCAAGCTCTTCTTTGCGCGCACCGGCGAGCACTGTCCATCCAGCCTTCGCAATCTGTCTTGCGACCTCGAAGCCGATACCCTTGTTTGCTCCGGTAATCAGTGCAACTTTCTTTGTCTCTTCCATTGCTTTCTCCTAAGCTGGTGATGCGAAGTACGTTCTGGTTCCTTCACGTATGCCAGGCAGCTCTACTTGAATTGGAGTCTGCAGCGTTAGCTTTGTATTCAGATTGATTTGAGACCGCACGACTGACTGATGAGGAAGATAGAGACATGAAAGCTACCAAGTGGATCGCTATTGTGGTCATCGCTGCAGGCATAACCCTTGTATCTGGCGCACAGGACGCTGCTGCAAAGCCACACCCCGATGGACACGTGCACAAACTGGGTCCGGCTTCCACTACGTTGACGGTGACTGTCGACGGTAAAGCGAAGCAGTTCACGATGGTTGATTTGCAGGCGATGCCTCAGGAAGATGTCACCGTCTTTGACAAGAGAGCCAAGCGCGACATGGTGTGGAGCGGGCCATCACTCGCCACAATCTTCGCTGCTTCCGGAATGCCGTTCAGTGCGGAAACCGAACGCGAAATCCTTCGCAAGTACGTCGTTGCGACTGGCACAGATGGCTATATGGTCGTCTCGTCAGCAGGCGAGTTGATCGAAGCGTTCTCAGGCATCAGCAACATCATCGCAATCAAGCGCGACGGCCAGCCGCTTGGACCCATCGGCGAGTTTGCTCTGTTCAACAATCAGGACAAAATGCCGGCTCGCCATGTCAGCAATCTCGTTACTCTGGAAGTAAAAACAGCAGGGCATTAGGCCCAAATATCTCTTAGCACCATCCTTGGTGCAAGTTGACACAACCATGTGCACTTAGGCGAAGATAAGGCGAAGGTGCTGCCTTGAAGTCTTCCGCCCTGCGCGAACAAATCGAAGCCGACCTTAGCGCAAAGAACCCTTCTGCTCTGTCTCCGCGCTTGCGGTCGGAGGTCCCGCGCGTTTCATGCGGCAGTGCTGAAGTGGACAATCTCCTCAGCGGCGGCCTTCCCATCGGTGTTATCGCAGAGTTCGTCGGTCCTGAATGCAGCGGACGCACCACCATGGCGCTGACCTATGTGGCATCACTTGTGGAGACTGGAAGTGTATGCGCATGGATCGACATTGCGGATGCGTTTGATCCGGAAAGTGCCGCGGCCAATGGCGTCGATCTCGAGCGGCTGCTCTGGGTTCGCTGCTGCTCGCAACAAAAAGTACCGGCACAGAGTCCGCAAGTTCAAGACAGTACCGCAATTTCCTTTGCAGCGCCCGTTGGCAGGCCGCTTGGCCACAACGGCGGCGGCAGCCCGCATCCGCGCAGCGAAGGCAGAGACATGCCGCAGGCCATCAGCTCCATGCTGCAGGCCCATGGTGGTCTGTACGACAAACAGCTTCGCCGCGAACGAAAGATCATCGGCACGCCCGGCGCACCCAATCGCAAGTTAATCTGGCGCTCGGAAGATCGCGAAGAGCAGGTCAACTCCGACCGCCTGCCACCGCGTCGCGGAGAAAACCTCGCCAACGCACCGCGTTGCGCGGAGCCGCAGGCACGCGTTCTGCAGCTATCAACCGCCAAGCCCATTACGTACACACAGCCACGCCCTGCCCAGATAGCCGCAGCATCCGCCAAGCCCTGGCATGCTCTCGATCAAGCCCTGCGCGCCACGGACCTCCTCCTACAGAACGGAGGCTTCGGTGCGATCGTGCTTGATCTTGGTAGCACACCGGCAGAGTTCGTCTGGCGCATTCCCCTGGCCACATGGTTCCGCTTCCGTGCCGCATGCGAACGCACGCGCGCCACACTCCTGCTACTCACACAACATCCGTGCGCACGCAGCAGCGCAGAGCTCACCTTGCGTCTGCGAGCCGGCACGATGCGGGACACAGGCAAGGTGATGACCGGCATTGCCTATCAGGCCGAAGTGGAACGCAGCCGCTCGCACGAACGAACCGCGCGCGTTGTGTCTATCCGCAAGCCACCACAGCCTGAACGCGCCACGCAGGAAAACGGCCGCTGGCAAAGCGAGGCAGCATGGGCATAGGCGAAAAGGTCAGTCCGCTCTATGTCTGCATCTACGTGCCGGAGTTTCCGGCACAAGCACTGCTTCGTCTTCGGCCTGAGTTGGCCAAGTCTCCCGTCGTCGTTCTCAAAGGCGAGCCGCCGCTACAGGTAGTATGCAGCGTCAACACTCATGCGCTGAGGCTGGGCGTCGCTCACGGCATGACTCGCGCAGAGCTCACACCGTTCGAAGGGCTATCCCTGCTGCGCCGCTCTGAGCCCGAAGAGCGCAGTGCGCGCAACGCATTGCTCGAAGCCATGGGCCAATTCACTCCGCGGCTGGAAATCCAATCAAGCTCCGGCTTATCAGCGTTCGTGCTCGTGTTGGACATGGCCGGCACCCGGCGCATCTTCGGCCTGGTAGCTGAAGCCCTCAGCCGCATTGCTCGCGCAGCCACGGGTTTGCGTCTCTTTGCACAACTTGCGGCAAGCGCCAACCTTCATGCCGCCGTCTGCCTCGCTCCTGATGCGCGCAAAGCTCCATGCATCATTCCTGCCGGAGAGGAAGCCGAGTATCTGCGCGATCTGCCGCTGTCCGCGCTCCCGCTCGATCCTCAACAATCCGATGCGCTGTCGCTTTGGGGGTTGCACACTTTCGGCGACCTGGCCCGCCTGCCGGAGGAAGAACTTGTGGTCCGTCTAGGCCAACCCGGCAAACGTCTTCGCTTGCTCGCACGCGGCGAGTGCCCACACCTCATGGTTCCCGAAGAGCCGGTCTTTGCTCTCGAAGAGTTTCTCGCCTTCGACGCGCCACTTGAAATACTCGACTCGCTTCTCTTCATCCTCGGCCCGATGCTCGACCAGCTTCTCGCCCGCGCACAAAGCCGTGCTCTGGCACTGGCCAGCGTCACAGTCAAGCTCGGCCTTGATGGCGGCGGTGAACATGAGCGCACAGTGCGCCCTGCACTTCCACTAGCGCAAAGGGAAGTGCTGCTCAAGCTGCTCCATCTCGATTTGCAGGCTCATCCTCCATCTGCAGGCGTCGTAAGTCTGCGCGTTCACGCTGAACCCGGCGCACGCAGCAAAGTTCAGCTCGGCATCTTCGCTCCGCAGCTACCTGAAACCACGCGCCTCGGTGTCACGCTCGCGCGCATTGCTTCGCTCGTCGGCGAGGATCGCATCGGTCGCGCCAGGCTTCTGGACACACACTCTGCCGACAGCTTCAAGATGGAGCGCTTCATCGTTCCGGACGTATCCAAAGCAAAAGCGAAGCAACGAACAGAAAAACTCAAAGCGACGTTACGACGCTGCCGTCCACCAATGCCCATCAACATGCAGCGCGATGGCGATTGTCTCGGCTCGTTCTCACTTCAAGGCAAGCGCTACATCGTGCAGCATGCTTACGGGCCGTGGCGCAAAAGTGGTGAGTGGTGGTCCGCGGAACTGTGGTCGCGCGAAGAGTGGGACGTGTATGCCACGTGTTCTCCAGACGTCATGCTGAACTGCGTCATCTCGCATGACCTCCTGCACAAACACTGGCAGCTGGAAGGCTTGTATGACTGAGCCCGAGTACATCGAGCTGCACGCCAACAGCGCCTTCAGCTTTCTTGAAGGAGCCTCGCAGCCTGAGTCCCTAATTCGCGCCGCACTTGCCAATGACATGCCCGCAATCGCGCTGCTTGATCGCAACGGCTTTTATGGCTCACCCCGATTCCACTCTTCCGGAAAAGAGAACAGTGTGCGTGCGCATATTGGTGCGGAGATCGCCGTCGGTGATATCGGCGCGTGTCTGCGGCCACCAGCATGGCTGCCACACCAGCATCCAGAACAGCCAGCGCGAGTGCCGCTGCTATGTGCCTCCCAAACCGGATACCAAAATCTCTGCCAGCTCATTACGCGCTTCAAAATGCGCCAGCCTCACAAATGCGAAGGCTTCGCTCTGCTCGATGATCTGGCCGAGTTCAGCGACGGGCTCATCTGCCTCACTGGCGGGGACGAAGGTCCGCTTGCCGCTGCGCTAAAGCGCGGTGGTGAAGCTGCAGGCCGCGAGTGCGTCGAGCAGCTCGTTCGCATTTACGGCAAACACAACGTCTACATTGAGCTGCAACGCCACGGCGACCGCGCGGAAGAAGCACGCAACCAAACAGCGATGCGCATCGCCGAAAGCCTGCGACTCCCACTGCTCGCTACCAATGGCGTCCGTTACGCCACGCAGTATGAGCGGGAAATCCTCGATATCCTCACCTGCGTTCAACATCACACCTCGCTTGATAAAGCCGGCCGGCTGCTTCAGGCGAACTCGCAACGGCAGGTGCGCAGCCCGCGAGCCATGCACCGCATTTTCAAAGATGTTCCGGAAGCGCTCGAAAATACATTGATCGCTTCACAGCGTCTCGAATTTGAGCTTCACGAGCTAGGCTACGAGTTCCCGCGCTTCGACACGCAAAACGGTGAGCCCATGAATGTCTATCTCCGCAAGCGTGTCGCGGAAGGTATCGAGAACCGCTATGGCCCAAAGCGTAACGCAGACTTGCACGAACGCGCAAAACAACAAGCCGAACGCGAGCTCGCGCTTATTGAAAAGCTAGGCTTTGAAGGCTACTTCCTCATCGTTCACGACGTCGTGAAGCACTGCAAACAGCATGACATTCTCGTTCAGGGCCGTGGTAGCGCCGCAAATTCTGTCGTTTGCTACGCCCTGGAAATCACAGCCATCGACCCCATCGGCATGGACCTGCTCTTTGAGCGCTTCCTCAACGAAAATCGCGACGAGTGGCCCGACGTTGATCTCGACCTTCCCTCCGGCGACAAGCGCGAGCAGGCAATTCAATACGTGTACGAGCGCTATGGTCAGTTAGGCGCGGCGATGACCGCAAACGTCATCACCTACCGCGGAAAATCCGCTGCACGCGAAGTCGGCACGGCCCTCGGCTTTGATGAAGAAACACTCGGCCGTTTATCCAGCTTGATCGGCCATTGGGAGTGGCGCAAAAAAGACGAGACGCTCGGTGACAACTTCAAGCACGCTGGCTTCGACCTTAACCACTGGCGCATCGCGAAATATGTCGAACTCTGCGAACGCATACAGGACATTCCGCGCCATCTCGGCCAGCACTCTGGCGGCATGGTTATTTGCCAGGGTCTGCTCAACAAGGTTGTTCCACTGGAACGCGCCTCCATGCCCGGCCGCAGTGTCGTGCAATGGGACAAAGAGGATTGCGGCGCGCTTGGCCTGGTGAAGATAGATTTGCTTGGCCTCGGCATGATGGCCGTGATGAAGGATTGCGTCGAGCTCATCCCTAAGCACTATGGCCATCCCGTTGACCTCGCCCAACTTCCAGCCGACGACCCTGAGGTGTATGCCGTACTTCGCAAAGCCGATACCGTAGGAATGTTCCAGGTGGAAAGTCGTGCGCAGATGGCATCCATTCCGCGCAATGCACCTCGTAAGTTCTACGACCTTGTTGTGCAGGTAGCCATCATTCGCCCCGGCCCCATCGTCGGCAAGATGATGCACCCTTACATGCGTCGCAGGCAGGGTCTTGAAAAAGTTGAATGCATTCACCCAAAGCTTGAAAAAGTTCTGGAACGCACCTTAGGTGTCCCTTTATTTCAAGAACAGCTGCTTCGCATGGCCATGGTGGTCGGCAACTTCAGCGGAACCGAAGCCGATGAGCTTCGTAAGGCCGTCGGTATGCGCCGCTCCGTCAAACGCATGTCGGAATTGATGGTCAAGCTCCGCAAAGGTATGTGTGAAAACGAAATCGACGTCGAGCGGCAAGAGCTTATTGTGCAAAGCATTTCGTCCTTTGCGCTTTACGGCTTCCCAGAATCACACGCCGCCAGCTTCGCGCTCATCGCGTACGCCTCGGCTTACTTCAAAGTGAAATACCTTGCCGCCTTCACCTGCGCCATGCTTAACAATCAGCCGATGGGCTTTTACACTCCTGCGGTGCTGGTGAAAGATGCGCAGCGCCACAAGCTGCGAGTCAAACCAGTGGATGTGCAGACTTCTGACACGTGCTGCACCGTGGAACACGAAGCAGACGGCTCACTCTCGCTTCGCCTCGGCTTGAACTACGCCCGCAACCTGAAAGCGGCTACCGCGCAGCAGCTCGTCACCGCACGCAACTCAGAAGGCCCATTTCAAAGCGTCGAGGATCTCTCATTGCGCGTCCCTGCACTCAACCGCAGTGATCTCGCACAACTCGCACGCATCGGCGCTCTCAACAAGCTTGGCGGCGTGGTCCATCGACGCGACGCCATCTGGCAGATCGAACAGGTCAGTCGCCCAGTTGGCCCGCTGCTGCGCAAAAGCGAGGCTGCGCCGCGCAACACATCATCGCCGCTCAGCCAGATGAAAACAGAAGAACGCCTCGTCGCCGACTACGCAGGTACCGGCCTCACAACCGGTCACCACCCCATGGCATTCCGCCGCAAAGAGCTCCGCGCCATGGGTGTGTGCTCCGCAACAGAATTGCAAAAGCGACCCAATGGCAGTCGCGTGATCGCTGCAGGCTCGGTCATCGCACGGCAGCGACCCGGCACCGCACTTGGTTTCATCTTTCTTTCCATGGAAGACGAAACCGGTATTTCCAACGTGGTCATTCACCCACAGATATACGAGCAGCAACGCGTGCTGGTAACACGCGGAAAGTTCCTAAAGGTGTATGGCACGCTCCAGAACCAGGACGGCGTCGTGCATGTGAAGGCGGATTTATTGGAGCTTCTGCAAATCTCCGCTATCGAAGTCAGGTCACACGACTTTCATTAGACTCTTGGGTTTATTCAAAATAGAACTTTTGATGGATTTCTATGCTTCATCGTCAGTGCTAGTTAAAACGTGTAACCAAAACATTACGTAGCCCTACCGGGCGAGCATGTACTTGCATGCGAATTCCAATTTCCGGGGTTTTTGCAATATATATCCGCTCATTCCATAGCCGATGAATGAAGGGATGTTGAGTTCCGCTTCTCGTGCGCCCTCGTCCAAGGAGGCGTACGAAATTTGACAGCATATGCCGAGGAATACTTTGCCAACAGACGAGTCGAGCACGACGCCCTCCTATCTTTATTCCGCCAGCATTATTGAACCCGCTGCACTTTCCATGGCAGACGCATTCGTGCAACGAGTGTTGCGCTTCCGCCCGGAAGATAGGCCGGAGCTACTGCGCCTTGTACGCGAGCGCATCGAAGCCAACGATCTGGAAGTCGCCTCCATGCTCGCCGGCAAGAAACAAACCTAAGATTTCTTGCTTGCTCCACGCGGTTTGCTCTTCGTTGCGCCGTTCTTCTCGGAGCGCAGTTTCCATGCCGTGCGCAGCGCTCCAAGCATCACCTCTTCGCTCGACGCTTCCAGCCGTATATGCGTCGCACCGCCCCGTCCCCAGCCACCGGACACAGGCAGAAAGACATTCGGCGCTTCCGCAACAAACGCCGTTTGCTGCTCTGGCGTGAGCATCAGGCTTCCGAAGCCTTTTGCACCGCTCGCGAGAGTGGCAAAGATTCTGCCACCCACGCGAAAGTCAACGGCGCCCATATGCGAGCCTTCTTCCGCGCCTTTAAGACTCAACGCAATTCGCCGAAAGTGATCAGCAGTCATAGCAGCCCCTCTTACGACAAGCTTCTAGCCATTGCTGCCCGGCGTTGTTCCCGTCTCTCCAGGTGCTGATGGATTCAACTTCTGTTCAGCCTTCTCTGCCGTATCCGACGTAACCTTCGTCTCACCGCCGCCACCCGTCGAGGGGTTATCGCCCTTATAGCCGGAGGGCTGTGCCTTCGCGTCACCGCGATCACCTTGCATCGTGCCCTTGTCTCCGCCGTGATGCGCCTGCTCGTCTGCCATCGTATGTCTCCTGTTCTGAAACTTCAGATGCAGTCCATGCCAGGTGAGCCGCCAAAGGAAAAGGCAAGCGCTTTCACGCCCACCCTTCACTCGAATAACAGCCTGCTGCGCTTAGCTCTGTACAGCTTCGATATCCAGCTCAATCTTGATGTCGTCCGCAAGCACCGCGTCTCCGCTCTTCACAGATCCGTTCCAGGTCAAGCCGAAATCCTTGCGGTTGATGGTGGTCGTTGCCGTGAACCCACGGTGAATGCTCTTGCCGTCCATGCCCACCTGCTCCTTGCCGGGCGTTTCAAGGTTCAGCACCACAGACTTCGTCACACCGTGCAGCGTCAGGTCGCCGGCAACCTTGTATCCATCGCCGCTCTTGCTCACAGCCGTGCTCTTGAAAGTCATGGTCGGGAACTTTGCCGTGTCGAAGAAGTCCGGGCTCTTCAGGTGGTTGTCGCGTGCGTCGACACCGGTGTTCACCGTCTTCACATCAATCTCAGCGTCGACGCTGGACTTCCCAACGTTCGACGCATCGAAGCGAACAACGCCGCTCACCCCGCGAAAGCTGCCATGCACCGTGCTGATGGCCATATGCTTAATCGCGAAGTCCGCCTCAGAGTGCGCTGGATCAATCTTCCAGTCCTTCACCTGCGCGCTACCCACACCCACGCCGAGCGTCAGCACGATCGCTGAAGCCAGTACACTCAACCGAACATTCTTCATAGAACTCTCCCTTACCTTGCCAGCTTCAACTGAGCTATTAGCTTACGTTTGGATAGAGAGCACCGTCGCGCAGATACAAAAACTTCGCATCTTTTTCATCATGAGCGGTTACTCGCCAGTCACTTTCCACGCAAGCAGGATGATGAAAACAAACTTCGCCGCCGCGTCATGAGGAGGTTCTGCTACGCTTCGAGGCGAACCCCGGCCCGGAGCTTTGCGCTCGTCAACTCCCTCCAGGCATCGCATAAGCTCGCGTTGTCTGAGGGTGCGATTCACATTCCAGGAGCGTGACACGTATGCGGAAACAGTCTTCTCTCATGCTGGGGGCAGTTTGCCTCATCTTTTATGCAACGGGCTGCGACTCTGATCGCCTGCAGAACTTCGCTACCTTCGCAGGCCTTGGCACGACCTACGTCACCGCGTTCCACGGACTCACGAAAGCCGCCGGAGATGCCTACATCGCCAACTCCAACGCGACCATGATCGAAGCCCGCACCATGTCAGGAGATCCGGTGGCAGCCGCGCCCACGCTTCTTCCGCTCGTAAAGAAGAACGCCGATCTCACGCGTGACTACCTGATCAACCTGCAAAAGCTCGACACGCAGGCCGATCTTCTCGGCAGCTACTTCGCCGCCACCGCGCAACTCAGCGGCACGAAAAGCTCGGATGCAATCAGCGCCTCTACCGCGTCCCTGGTGGATGCACTGAAAGGCGTAGCGCCTCAGATTGAGGACCTGAAGATAGGCACGAACTCCGTCGCATCGTTTCTTCCGCAGGCGGGTACGGTCGCTGTCGCGCACTTTGAAGTGAAAGCTTTGGACAAGCGTCTCGAAGCCGACGCTCCCGTCATCGATCACGCGCTCGCCTTGCAGGAGGCTGCTGTCGCGGCAATCAGCGCACAACTTGCCGCCGCGCTCAAAGACTCGAGCGACATGTTCGAGGTCTCACACATTGAGCGGCCCTACGCCTCGGCAGGCAATTTGCCCGCGAGTTGGGCGGCGGATCGCGAAGAGGTCATTCGCACGACCGTCGTACTCGATAACGCCGAGGGCGCTAAAGAAGCCAGCACAAAACTGCGCAAGAGCTTCGAAGACCTCGTCTCCAACAAGAACGCGCAGCTCGACCTCAAAGGCTTGCTCGATGCCATCCAGAAGATGAGCGGCTACGTGACCGCTGTCAACAGTACCACTGCCAAATCAACGAAGTAGCCTCACTGGAGAGCTCGTGACAAACCCATCTGACCTCTACGCAAGCACCCTCAGCACCTTGTACCAAAGCAAACTAACGTTGCTCAGCGATGCTTGGCACGATTCCCTCGCCAGCCCCACTACTACCAAGCAGCAAAGGATCGACTCGAGCGTGAAACTTGTTGAGACAAGCAACGCCATCACGACGCTGTCAAACACGCAACTCAGCGCCATCCTCTCGCAGATGACGGCTCAGGAATCAGCGCTTACCAGCGCTATCAACGGCGTCAACGCGGCAGTCAAAAATCTCCAGGAAGTACAAACAGTCCTAGACGCGGTGACCAAAATCATCGGCGTCGTCGCCAAAATCGTCCCGCTGCTTTAAGAGCAGCCTCTCACGGCGAACGCTGCAGCACCCGGGCACTGAAAGGGGACAGTTAAGCGAACAGAATAGATAACAGGCCTTATTCACTATTCACTAGCCACTATTCACTATTCACTGCTGTCTTCCGTCTACCCTCTACTGTCTGTCTCTCAAACACACAACGGCCCCGTAGGGCCGTCGTCTGTATTTCTGAGGATCGGGTTATGCCTCAGAACTCGAAGGGGTGCGCTTTTCCGTGGGACGGATTTCCACCCATCACTCGGCAGCTGCCCCAAATTGTTGTCGAACGAACTCAGCCTCCCGTTCCCAAAAGGCGGTTGCTGATTCAGGTCTTGCAAATCCCCGAAGCATCATTGCTTCCCCAAGCGCTGATGCTCCCGTTCGGAAGACCCTACTCAGCGAAAGTACGGTGCTGCGCCTTCACGGACCATAGTCAGTTTGTGCAATGACTCTCGTGCACACCGCCGTACCGTGACGCGGGTGCGAGAAAGATAACTCCTTCGTTAATAGCCGCCGCAGGGTGGAACCCGGCCTTCCCGCCGGTTTGCCTTCTGCACCGGAGAGAGGGCAAATGATCGCAGTTCGATGAATTTTCCAAGACTCCATTGCATGATGAGGCCAGGAACACCTATGATTTGCGTGCACCCAAAAAAGCTCTGACAATTTAGTTCCATAGTTGCACTGTCTAAACCCAGCACCCCAGGACCCCACGCCAATGACCCGTGTTTCCCGTATCGTCCTCGCCCTCGCTTCGATCTCCGGCTTCGCCGCGCTGACCGGCTGCGGCATCGGAACTTCCGCCGGCCCCGAAATGATCACCTCCAACACCAGCGTGACCGGCCACATCATGGGCGGCCATCAGCCGATCGTGGGCTCTACCGTCACCATGTACGCAGCAGGCACAGGGGGTTACGGTGCAGGGCAAACCACTGTGAGCACAGGATCGCCCACAACCGATGCGAACGGCATGTTCGCGATCAACTACACCTGCACGAGTGGACAGCAGCTATACCTGGTGGCGAGCGGGGGCAACGCGGGAGCAGGCAGCGCTAATGCAGCTGCGGTTCTTGTAGCCGCACTGGGGGACTGCGCTGGTCTCACCGGACCCGTGAACGTAGACGAAGTGACGACGATAGCTGCGGCGTACGCGTTGGCTCCGTTCGCCGACATGTCGACTGGCACATCGATCAGTATTGGAACGAGTACGACAAATGCGACAGGTCTGGCGCACGCGTTCCTCAACGCGAATAACCTTGCCGATTACCACTATGGTCTTTCCAGAACGACCACGCCGGGCGGCAACGGCACGGTACCCGGAGCACAGATCAACACTCTTGCGAATGCACTTGCAGCCTGCGTAAACTCTACTGGCGCAAGTTCTTCCGGCTGTAGCGGCGTCCTCGTGGCTCCGCCCGCTGGAACGCTCACTTCGACTCCGGGAACAACCTGGCAGCTCGCGCTTAACTGGGCAAAATATCCAGGCAACAACGTAGCGACTGTCTACAGTAACCCTACGGCGCAAACATCCTTCTTTACTCCGACCGTCGGTACAGGTGCTGCTGCGCCGACAGATCTTTCCTTGGGAATCTCCTACAAGGCGGGCTTCGCATCCGATGGTGTCACCAACACCTACTTCCCTTGGGATGCCAAGGCGGATGCATCGGGCAACATTTGGGTCAGCGGACTGACCGGTGCAGGACTTGTTGAGCTGGCTTCCAATGGGAACGTTCTTTCTCCTAACGGTGGGTATGGCTCAACAGCCTTACAGGCAGCGGGTACACGTAGCATTGCAATGGACCGTGCATCTTCGCCCAACGTTTGGGTGGCCGATCCGGCGGGTAATGTGTTTTCGTACAACCCATCAAGTAGTGTGACAACGCAGATAACGCTCCCAACCTCTGTAACCGTTGGCTCAACTGCGACCACAGTGGATCAGAAGGCAGTTGGTCTCGGAGTGGACTCAGCAAACAATGTCATATACGCCACGTACGACACCTCCGCGACTACATCCAACATGATTGGAAAGATTCCGGCAAATTCGTCAGTGGCTCTGACCAGCTATGCCACCAGCCCGATTCTGAATCAAACCAGCTCAGGTGCTTACTTCCTTTCGGTAGACGTTAACTCGAATACCGCGTGGGCCGGCAGTCAGAGCACGGCGTATGTCTTCAATGATGTGACCCCCTACACGGGCGGGGTCACTTCTCTTGCGACTCGCGCAAGTGCGGTAAACGGAACAGCTTTTGATTCTTCAGATAACGCCTACAGCGTTATTCAGAGTTCAGGTGCAAATGGCGGAAGCCTTTGCAAGTTCACGCCAACTGCGCCAGTTGCGTGCACAACCGCGAATCAGATCAAAGTAACCACGGCGACGAATGGCTTGTACGGTCCGCGTGGCATCGCGACAGACGGGAGCAACCGTCTTTTCATTACAAGCTCCACTGGCACTGCTGCGCTTGTCGAGTTTGACCCTGCAATCTACGCGGCGCAGCCTACCGGTTCCAACAATGGTTTTCTTGTAAATGCTTCCGGTAATGGCTTCAATCCAACAGCCACCTCTACGACCGCAAGTGGTTATATTGTCGCCAGCTATGATCGCAACCTCACGATTGATCAAGCAGGCGCAGTCTGGATAGCGACAGGCAATTCTGCTGGTCAGAATCCGATTGTGCAGGTCCTCGGCGTTGCCGCACCCACCAATCCCGTTCTCGCAGCGGGTCAGTACGGCGTAAAACCGTAATAAGCTGTAACTTCACTGGCCATCCCGCTTGCGGGATGGCCGTTTTCTTTTGGCACGCGACTGTCACGTCCGCGCGCTTCTTGCGCGCTCTGCACACACACACCGCGTACCTCACCACCACACGGGGAGCGGAACATGTCTACTGTCTACCCGTCTGCCGTCTAGATGAATCCCAATATCCACGCACCCGCCCGCGTCTTCCACAGCGAAATCCCGTGAAAATAACGTTACTGTTGTGTAAACAGCCCATTCGGGGCGTACCTGCGTAGGCACCACAATATCTTGTTGTTTTATACTTGACTCGTACCATCGGTGGCGTTACTTTCGATTTCACCGCCAGTTCACAGTCTTGGCGAAGTTGGAGCGGTTCTTTCCGGTCAGCTTGCCACTGCCTGTGAACCGTTGACGCCCCGCTGCGCCTGCATGTTGCCAGCGCCTCGTCCTCCTCGACTTCTCCGGCTACCGACCGGCACCATGCAAATCCCGGAGCTTGCTTCCGGTATCCCGCTTTCTGATCGAGGTTCCTTCGCCCATGGCAGACACACTCCACACCGACGCCCCCAACACTGTCATCTCGACCGAAGCGGCGCAGCCGCGCAGCGGAGAGAATCCCGTATTTGCTCCTGCCCATGTTTCAGGGAAAGCCCCGGCCTTCACACCGCATCACTCCGGCGCGCGCGGCCTCAAGTTCGAGCGCCACTTCACCAAGCCCGGCGTTTCGCCCTTTGACGAAGTGAAGTGGGAGTTCCGCGACGCCGTCATTCAGGACTTCAAGGGCAGGCTGATCTTCGAGCAGAAGAATGTCGAAGTCCCCGCCGACTGGTCCATGACCGCGACCAACATCGTCGCGTCGAAGTACCTCCACGGCCAGGTGGGCACGCCCGAGCGCGAAAAGGGCGTCCGCGACCTCATCAGCCGCGTCGCTGAAAGCATCCGCGACTGGGGCCTGCGCGATGGCTACTTTGCCTCCGCCGAAGACGCCGAAATCTTCTTCAACGAGCTCACCCATCTGCTCGTGAACCAGAAAGCCGCGTTCAACTCCCCCGTCTGGTTCAACGTTGGCTGCGACCGCCTCGAGCCCAACTCCGACGCGCAGAACTGGCACTGGGACGCGGCCGCCAACAATAACCAGGGCGAAACCGTCTTCTCGCGCACCGGCTACACGCGCCCACAGTGCTCGGCTTGCTTCATCAACTCCGTGCAGGACTCGCTCGACAGCATCCTGACCCTCGCCAAGACAGAGGGCATGCTCTTCAAGTGGGGCTCGGGCGCTGGCTCCAACCTGTCCAAAATTCGCGGCTCCATGGAGACCCTCTCTGGCGGCGGCACCGCCTCCGGCCCGCTCAGCTTCATGCGCGGCTTCGACGCCTTCGCCGGCGTCATCAAGAGCGGCGGCAAGACACGCCGGGCAGCAAAAATGGTCATCCTCGACGTCGACCATCCAGACATCGAAGACTTCATCCAGTGCAAGGTGCAGGAAGAAAAGAAAGCCTGGACCCTCATGGCAGCCGGCTACGACGGCTCCGGCCCTGACTCCGAGGCCTTCACCTCGATCTTCTTCCAGAACGCCAACAACTCTGTCCGCGTCAACGACGAGTTCATGCAGGCCGTCCTCAACGACGACGAGTTCTCCACCAAGACCGTCAAGGACAAAGCCCCGGTCAAGACCATGAAGGCCCGGGACCTCATGCACCAGATTGCCGAAGCCACATGGCAATGCGGCGACCCCGGCATGCAGTACGACAGCACCATCAATCGCTGGCACACCTCCAAAAACACGGACCGCATCAACGCTTCCAATCCGTGCTCGGAGTACATGTTCCTCGACGACTCCGCCTGCAACCTCGCCAGCTTCAACCTGATGAAGTTCCTCAAGCCCGGCGGCCAGTTCGACGTCGAAAGCTACAAGCACGCCATCGGCATCGTCACCACCGCGATGGAAATCATCGTCGATGCAGCCGGCTACCCCACCGAGCGCATCGCGCGCAACTCGCACGACTACCGCCCGCTCGGCCTCGGCTACGCCAACCTCGGTGCGCTGCTCATGGACTTCGGCCTGCCCTACGACTCCGACGCCGGCCGCGCCTTCGCCGCCACGCTCACCGCAATCCTCTGCGGCGAATCCTACGCGCAGTCCGCACGCCTCGCCGCCGACGCACCCGCCCTCGGCGCAGCCACTCCGCTCACCAAATCCACCAGCATCGACGGTGGCGCCTGCCCCGGCTTCTACGTCAACCGAGAGCCCTTCCTCGACGTCATCCGCATGCATCGCGCCGAAGTCAACAACATCGACAAGTCCCTCAAGCCGAAGAATTTGTCATCCCCGGAACGGGGATCTGCGTTTCAGGACGCCGCCGGCTTCACCGCCCCGCAGATGACCGAGCTCAAATCCGCCGCGCAGTCCGCTTGGGACGACGCACTCCGCCTCGGCGAGCGATACGGCTTCCGCAACTCGCAGGTAACTGTGCTCGCGCCCACCGGCACCATCGGCTTCATGATGGACTGCGACACCACCGGCATCGAGCCCGACCTCGCCCTCGTAAAGTACAAGAAGCTCGTCGGCGGCGGCATGATCAAGATCGTCAACAACACCGTCCCGGGCGCGCTCTTCAAGCTCGGCTACAAGGAAGCCGAAGTCGAAGGCATCGTCAACTACATCGACGCCACCGGCACCATCGAAGGCGCACCCGCGCTCAAGCCCGAGCACCTCCCCGTGTTCGACTGCTCCTTCAAGCCCGCCAGGGGCACCCGCACCATCTCCTGGCTCGGCCACGTCAAGATGATGGCCGCCACCCAGCCCTTCCTTTCCGGAGCCATCTCCAAAACCGTCAACCTGCCCAACGACTGCACCCCGCAGGACATCGCCGACGCCTACACCGAAGCCTGGCGCCTCGGCCTCAAGGCCGTAGCCATCTACCGCGACGGCTCCAAAGGCACCCAGCCCCTCAACGTCTCCGCCCAAAAGGACTCCGACAGCAAAGGCACCCAGGTCACCTCTTCAAAATCTGTCATCCTGAGCGAGCGCAGCGAGTCGAAGGACCCCGAGGGTGCACGCGTCACCGCAACCGCTGGAGCCCTTTCAGCCACCACATCCCCCAACGAAGCCGGCAACATCGAGCTAGCCGAGCTCCTCGCTGCCGAAAAATCCCTAACCGCTTCCGCACGCAACGAAGCCGCCGAAGCCACCGCCCGCCTCGCCACCGTCAAGGCCCAGCTCGACGCCTTGCTGCACTCCGCCACCCACGACGCCGACGCCCCCAACTCCGACGGCCCACCGCGCGCCGTGCGTCACCGCCTCCCCGCCGAGCGCGCCTCCATCACCCACAAGTTCGGCATCGCCGGGCACGAGGGCTACGTCACCGTCGGTCTCTACCCGAACGGCTGCCCCGGCGAAATCTTCATCCGCATGGCCAAAGAAGGCTCCACCATCTCCGGCCTCATGGACAGCTTCGCCACCGCCGTCTCCATGTGCCTCCAGCACGGCGTCCCGCTCAAGCTCCTCTGCGAAAAGTTCGCCCACACCCGCTTCGAGCCCTCCGGCTGGACCGGCAACGAGCAAATCGGCTTCGCCAAATCCATCATGGATTACCTCTTCCGCTGGATGCAGCTCCGCTTCCTCTCCGGCGAACAACTCACCCTCTTCAAAGGCCTCCAACCCACCGGAGCCACACACACCAACGCTGTCATCCTGAGCGAAGCGGCTTCAGCCGCGCAGTCGAAGGACCTCAACGGTGCCGGTCAGTCGTATGGTGCCGGCAGCTTTCAGCCACAGAACTCCATCCCAGTAACCGGCGCCGTAACCGCCCCCGACAACACCGTCGTCCCTTCCCTGGCCGCCGCGCAGGAACCCACCTCGAACCCTAATGACACCTGGAATAACGGCAACCAGCACAACGCACCCGACCAGCTCAACGACCGCCGCGCCCCACAAGCCGGCATCGCGCCTGACCTGGAAGCCCGCAGCGGCACCAGCCCGTCTTCTGTCTTCCCTCTAACGTCTACTGTCTCCGGCGCAGCCGAAGACCGCGGCCTGTACCACGCAGCCTCCGCCATGAAGTCCCTCTACGACATGGGCGACGCCCCGTCCTGCTCCACCTGCGGAGCCATCATGACTCGCAACGGCTCCTGCTACCGCTGCATGGAATGCGGAAGCACCAGCGGCTGCAGCTAAACAGATCCCTGAGGACTAAGTGAAAGAAAAGCCCCGTTCGAAGAACGGGGTTTTTCTTTGCCCGATTTCTTTCTGTTCCAATAGAGCTGGAGAACTGATGCAGCGCGGCGGACAAATCATACTTAGCGAAAACTTAGAGGCACTCCGGCGAATGGCTGATGAGAGCTGCGATCTGATTTACATCGATCCACCATTCAACACCCAGAAGACGCAGAAACGAGATCGAATCTCCGTCATTCGTTCGGATGAAGGAACTCGCGGCGGCTTTGGGAATGCGCGATACGCAGTTCAGAAATTAGAGTCGCCTTCCTACCTCGATACTTTCGACGACTTCGTAGGCTTCATGCGCCCGAGACTCATCGAGGCATACAGATTGCTCAAAGACGATGGCTCACTGTTCTTACATATCGATTACCGCGAAGTGCATTACATGAAGGTGCTACTAGATGAGATCTTCGGCAGAGAATCGTTCAAGAACGAAATCATCTGGTCGTACGACTACGGCGGCAAACCAAAGAATCGATGGCCAGCCAAACATGACAATGTACTTTGGTATGCGAAGAACCCCGATAACTACATCTTCAACTTCGACGCGATCGACCGCATACCATACATGGCTCCTGATCTCGTTGGACCAGAAAAAGCAGAGCGGGGTAAAGTTCCCACTGACGTTTGGTGGATGACCATAGTTCCTACAAACAGCAAGGAGAAAACTGGCTATCCAACGCAAAAGCCGCTAAAGCTATTGGAAAGAATTGTGAAAGTTCATTCTTCTCCAGGAGCGGTAGTTCTAGATTTTTTCGCGGGCAGTGGAACGACAGGCGAAGCGGCTGCGAAACATCAACGCAGTTTTATTTTGGTTGATAGTAATCCCGACGCGATCAAAATCATGGCTCAACGGTTATCATTCGCATCACCCGAGATATCGGGTATGGATGCGGAGCTAGACAAATGCCAATTAAGCCTTTTGTAACTGACGTAAATCTCTCGAAGTTCATCGCGGTCACAGACGAAATTAGTAAGAAGTATGCCGGGCAACTCGAAGGCTGGACGGAAAGCCCCTTCGCTTGGTTGCTTACCTTGCCATCACGCTCCCGTGGTGCAGCGGGTGAAGCGATTGTTGATCGTTGGCTGACTGGCAATGGCTGCTCTGTAGCCCGATCAGGGAATACAGATTGCGACCGCATCATAAATGGGCGAAAGATGGAGATAAAGTTCTCCACTCTATGGCGCACTGGCGGCTATGTGTTCCAACAAGTAAGAGATCAGGACTACGCGTTCGTCCTCTGCTTGGGGATATCTCCCCTTGATGTTCACGCTTGGTGTGTACCAAAATCGGTGATGTGGTCAAACACTATCCCTCAGCATGGCGGTAAAGAGGGAAAAGATACGAAGTGGCTTTCCTTTCAAGCCAGCAACCCGCCCACCTGGCTGAAGCAATACGGAGGCTCCTTATCAGAGGCGCTCGTCGTGATTCAGAACAGCGTGAGGTGAATAAGAGGGGTAGCTTCAAATGGTCATAGCTTTGCAAAGAAGTGAAATTGAGCTCTCCCTTCGGCTGGGTCGCGCTACGCTGGCCCGCTACATTGCGGCGTATGGCGAGTACAACAATACGTTCAACAGCCATACAAAAGGACGCTTTGGTGAGGTTGCGGTACACAAAGCCTTCAGTGCATTAGGTGCCGATTGCCTCCCCTTATACTTGGATCCCACGCGCGATTCTGATTGCGACATCGTCGTACAATCGGCCCCATTTAAAAGGCTAGAGGTGAAAACCTGGAGTGAAATGCATTGGGAGGCCCTGGGCCGATGCGTAACGCCAGCGCAGGCCAAGAGGATCAGCCGAAAGGCTGATGCAATCATTTGGTGTTCCGCTCCTTTGCCGATCTTGAACCGAGAAAGCGATTTAGACAAGGTTGAGACACTATCGGTCACTCTTCGTGCTTACTCACTTCCAGCCGATCTATTAGCGGCACCGCTCCTATACACCGGAGAAGCCGGTATGAGAAAGGTGCAAAATTATCAGATCGATGAGAATGCGCTCCTGCCCATTGGAGAAGCTCTGAGGATCGCATGAATCAACCGAAGCCACTCTTTCGAAGACTTTAGGACCGTCGCGGGTGGCCCATTCATGACGGCTTCATCGTCATGAGTGGGGAACACCACAGCTATCGAATAGCATTCAAGCGTCATGATGACTTCACGAGTGCGTCTCGACTGCGACAACATCCACGACTGGCCGACCTTCCATGAAGAGTTCGCTCGCGTCTTCGGCTTCCCCGACTTCTACGGCAAGAACATGAATGCTTGGATCGACTGTATGACGTCGCTGGGTGCTCCCGAAGACGGGATGTCTAGCATCCACTGCGAACCAGGCACAGTCATGACTCTTGAGTTAGAGAACGTGAAATCGTTCTCCGACCGCTGCCCCGAACAATACAAAGCCCTCATCGAATGCGCAGCCTTCGTAAACTGGCGAAGAAACGAGGTCGGAGAGCCCACAGGGATCGCGCTGAGCTTCAAGATGTAAACAACGGGCGCCGCTTCGAGCGAAGCTCACTGTGACTTATTCTCGTTCGGCATCGCGCGTTAGAATTATCGGCCTGTGGCTGACACACACGAAGAAAGCGCGGGGCTTGGCTCGTACTCCACTACCGCATTGACCTTCATTGGCACGTTGATCGCCTCACCACTTGCCATTTTCTATTACCGTCGCGCAGACTCCGGGAGAACACTGCTTAGTCTCATCTGCGGAGCCTGCCTCATGTACGTCATCTCGGCGCGATGGAACTTACACGCGCTGGTTTGGTTCTGGGCCACGATTGCCATAGTCGCCGGTATAAACATCGCGTTGATCGTCTTCGTTCCGTGGCCGAGTACGCATGACATCAAGGGGCCTGTCCTCGCTCCAGTCGGTCTTGTACTTTGCGGTCTGGACCATTGAGCTTTCTCACTCACTACTAAACTTTGTGACACAAGCTCGAGATGAGTAGCCCATCCAGATACGAACGCGAACCCAACTCCGCTCCCGGCGACTTCTACGTCGAGAATCACTGCTGCACGGCTTGTGGGGTTCCACTCTTGGTCGCTCCAGACCTGATCGGCTATGTCGACAGCAGCATGAGCCACTGCTATTGGAAGAAGCAGCCCGAAACCGAGCACGAGCTTGACCAAGCCATCGCCATCTTCGAAGCTCAGGAGCTAGGCTGCCACCGCTATGCGGGCCACGACCCGATCATCCAGCGGCGCGTCGGCTACAGCAGTTGCGACTACCCTCTACCCCACATCAAAGCCCTCGCCGCCACCCGCAACCTATTCCTTCTGCCCCTCGAAACTCCCGGCCTCCTCCGCCGCCTCTGGAACAAGCTCTGCCGCCGCGAGTAGCTGCGATCGTGCGTCTTTGTTCCGCTTAAGGGCACGGCTTCAGCCGTGCCATACCACTCCATTCGTAAGGCGGCTTTAGCCGCTGAGGCAAGCCGTTTCACACCCACCCCTTCGCCTCAGCGCCTAAGGCGCTCCAGTGTCCTCACTTCAGCACGACTGAAGTCATGCCCTTAACAAAGCAGCGCCCGCACGCTACTCTTCCTCCCATGTCGATCCCCGCCCGCAGCGCGCGCCCAGGCACATACTTCGTCACGAGTCGCACCTCCAATAGCCGCCGCGTCCTTCAGCTAGAACGCAACGCCGAACTCTTCCTCGAAACGCTTCAACACTACGAGCGCGAAGGCCATTACATGCTCCACGCCTTCGTCATCATGCCTGACCACATCCACCTGATGCTCACTCCCACAGGCGTCACCCTCGAGCGAGCAATGATGCTCATCAAGGGAGGCTTTTCCACCGCTTGGCCTCAAAGCTTCCTGTTTGGCAAAAGAGCTTCACTGACCATCGCATCCGCGACGAAGATGACATGGCGAAGCATCGCAACTACATCCACGAAAATCCAGTTCGAGCACACATCTGCGGAAGGCCGGAAGACTATCGCTTCTCTTCCGCTTTCGAGGCTCCGGCGGGTAGCCCATTCACGACAGTTTCGTCGTCATGAGTGGAAACTCATCACCGAGCAAAAGCAGAAATAGCTCTGAAAGGCCGGGCCTCAGTCCGGCCATTCTCTTACCTAGCAGAGACGCGGCTTCAGCCGCCGCGGAAGTGATCGGCGTCGAAACCTCCTGACGACGAGGTAACGCAGTGATGAGCTGCCCCTTCTGCTTGCTCTCACGGATGGGTCATGTCCGCGGGCCATCCGTCTGCCGATAAGGCACACTGCGGCAATGCCGCTTACTGGAGATACGCTGAGATGTACCATTTCCTGATTGGTTTAGCTTTCTTTGTCATTTTCATTTCACCCATAGCCGTCGCCACGTACGCCATACGCGGTGAAAAGATGTAGCGATTTATCGCACTACGCAAGAGCCGCGCCGAGGGTATACTCCCGCTTGAGAACAGACCGCGCGTCAAGGCCACGCGAAAGGGGAAGAATGCCTCAAGTCAAAATGGAAGACATCGTGTTGCATCTGGACGAGCAGTTCAAGAGCGCCCTCATCGACACGATGAAGACCTACGCCCCCTACGCGACCTACGACCCTGACAGTCTCTACAAGCACTTTGCCAAGCGCGTGTATTATCACTGCCGCACATGGGAACCAGTGCCCGAAGAAGCGGTGAAGGTCTAGCTTTCCTCTTGGTCACAGATTGAACAGTTCGCGAAGCCGCTTCGTTTGTGTGCGGCTCACAGGAATTTCCGTATTCTTGCGGTCGTCCATGCGCAGCTGATAACTGGACTTGAACCACGGCACAACTTCGCGGATGTGCTCGATGTTTACCAGGTGCGATCGGTGCGCGCGCCAGAACTTGTCCGAGTCAAGCTGATCGGCCAACTCCTCGATCGTGCGGCAATTGGAGTCACCCTCCAGCGTCCGCGTCACCACCGAAATCCTGCCTTCCTCAATCGAGGCAAAGCAGATGTCCTTGCCATCGACGAGCAGCAGACGGCTGCCGGCTCGCACGACCACTTTGCCCGTGCGCGTCATCGGCTGCGCCAGCGCAACCGGCTCGCGCTCGCCTACCATCCGCAACAGCGCATCGAGCTTCGCTTCCGCCCCCGCGACCAGACCTGCCAAAGCACCACGAGTCGGCGCTTCATCTGGTGCCGGCGCGTCCGGCGCAGCGGTTACTCGCGACCGAACCTTCTCCAAAGTCTTCGCGACACGTTTCTCATCAAACGGCTTGAGCACGTAGTCGACAGCGTTCACTTCGAACGCCTTCACGGCATACTGATCGAACGCGGTCGCGAACACCACTTGCGGCAGTTGGAACTTGCGGTCGAGCGCCAGCACCTTCTTCAGTACAGCAAACCCGTCGAGCCCGGGCATGCGGACATCCAGGAAGATGACATCCGGTTTGTGGGTTCGTATCAGGTCGACGGCTTCAATGCCATTGGTGCCTTGCGCCATCACGTGCACATTGCCCGTGCGCTCCAGCAGGTACTGCAATTCCTGCCGCGCAAGCGGTTCGTCATCGATGATCAGCGCTGTGAGTGATGCAGCCATAAGCTGCTCTCGATGATACGCGGGCTAGGCTTCGTCGCTGTAGACGCGCAGCCGCGCAGGTGCGCCATCAACGTTCAGGTCATGCCCGCACTGCGTGCAATACGCATCCGTGATCTTTACGGAGCGATGGCATACACCGCACACCGGCGCTATCTGGAACTGGCACTGCGGGCAGAAATGGTAGCTTGCTGTGATGGATGTAGAGCAGTTCGGGCAGCGCGTCAGCACGGGCTGGCGCAGCAGGAAGTAGATGACTGCGCCGAGACCGCCGGGGAGAATCCCACACACCAGCATCCACAACTTTGCGGACATGCCACGCCTGCGGACGTCGCGGCTGACGTAGCCGAGCAGCAAAGCATAGCTCGCCCACAACGTCCCCCAGGCATACCCCATGAGCAGCCTGAGCGGAAAGAACTCGTGCTTGTGGTGCGGCAGAACACCGTGAAAGATGTACTGCATCGCGGCGAAAAGCAATATTGCAAGAATCAAAGACCAGCGCGGGATCATCTGCAGCTCTTCATCGCCGGAGGTCTCCTCCGTTTTGCGCTGCTGCATCCACCCGGTCATAACGACGCCTCACCATTCATGAGGCGACCGCGACGGAACCAGACAAGCACCAGCGCGACAGCGCTCACCGGCAGAGACCACAGCAAGAATAGAAGCATCTGATCGCTCGCGTCGAGCATGCCGCTTGGAGTCAGGTCATAGCCTTCGAACACTGCCCAGATCGCGTAGACCAGTACGAGCAGAGAGACAGAGCAAACAGCCAGGGGAACCCACAAGCTGCGCCTGCGCTCCCTCTGATCGCGCATCGCGACTGCCTGCTCCCGCACGACGCGGTGGGTGCGATTTACCACTTCAGCGCGAGCACCAATGACTTGCTGATTCGCGTTCGGACGGTTGCTCATGATCGAACACCGCCCTGGCGAGCTTCCAGAGCATGCCTCTCGGACCGCACCCGAAGCAGCTGCGGCTTCAGAGCAGCCAATCCACGGTACAAGCGCGACTTGACTGTAGAAAGTGGCGCGCGTGTCACGGTTGCAATCTCATCCAGCGACATCTCTTCGTGAAAGCGCAGGGTGAGAACTTCGCGGTAGCTGGGCTCAAGAGTCGCCAGGATGGCGGCTACTTCTGCGGCGTTTTCGCGAAACTGGAACTGATCGAGAGGGGAAGGCCCGTCTTCGGCGATCTCGAATGGGCGCTCATCTTCGCCGGCCTCACGCATCTCGTCCAGACTCGCCATGGTCCGCTTGCGCGAGAGATCAATCACGAGGTTGCGAGCGATCGTAAAGATCCAGGTGTCGAAACGAGCCTTGCCGTTGTATTGCGAGCCACGGCGCAGAACACGAATCCAGACTTCCTGGAAGAGATCTTCGGCAACTTCGCGCTTGCTGGTGAGAAACATCAGGTACCGCATCAAGCGGTGCTGATAGGTCTCAATCAACCGGTCAAGCAGTTCCGGATCCTGGCGCTTGAGGCCGTGCGCGATCGCCGCGTTTTCGCGTTCAATCTCACGAACAGCTTCGGCGGTAAGGGCGACAGAGCTTCTCACGTTGGTATGGACGCGATTTCGCTACGAAAAGTCTCGCGTATCAACAAATTCTATCGTGCTGCGGGGTTTCAGACGCGTGCAACACTCCGATCTTTGGCCGTGCGCTGAATGTAACCTGCGCTGTGTTGTTCTTCGACCCAAACTAAACTAGCGAGATGGACATTTTGTACGGACTCCATCCTGTCGAAGAGGCTTTGCGAGCGGGTTCCCGACAGGTCGACCATGTCAGCGTTGCTCGCGAGCGCGAGAGCCGCCGTGACGTGCGGCTCGAAGCCGTGCTCGACATATGCCGCGCCACGGGCGTTCGGGTGGTAACGGAACCGCGTGAACAACTGACGAAACACGCACGCACGGACTCTCATCAGGGCGTGGTCGCTTTCCTTCGAGAACGTAAACTGCTGGCCTTGGAAGACTTGCTTAACGCGCCAGTGGGGCCGAGCGGACACCGTTTTTTCCTGGCGCTGGATGGTGTAGAAGACCCGCACAACTTTGGAGCGCTGCTGCGCTCCGGCGACGGCGCTGGCATCGATGGTGTCATCGTGCCGGAGCGCCGGTCGGCTCCGGTAAGCGCGACTGTCGCGAAGAGCTCCGCAGGAGCCTCAGAGCACGTTCGCATTGCGCGTGTCACCAACATCACCCGCTCGCTCGAAGCGATGAAGAAGCAAAATATATGGATTGTGGGCCTCGACGAACGCGGCACGCCCGACTATACGGAGTTCGACTTTCGGCAGGACTGCTGCCTTGTTCTGGGCGGCGAGGGCGCAGGGCTTCACGATCTGGTGAAGCGCACCTGCGATCATCTCCTGCGCATCCCGATGGCGGGAAGCGTTTCTTCGCTGAACGTGTCTGTTGCGGGGGCTGTGGTGATGTATGAAGCCATGCGCCAGCGTCGTGGCGACGCGGTTCCGGCTACAGCGGCGTCCAAACCGGAGAGACCGCGCAAAGGTCTCGGATCTTGACCGTATCAGCGCATAGAAGGAAGTCATACCTGTCCCTGCAAAGAACGTCCTTACTCGCTTGCTCATTGTTTCTAGCTGCCACAATCGGCTCAGCCATTGCGCAGACCGCTGCTCCTGCTGCACCGCAAACACGCGCGCAACCGTCCGCCACAACACAAACAACACAGCCGCCCTACGGAACCGTTTTGTTCCAGAGTCACGGTGAACCTCCAACCGGCTCGACTACTCCCGAAGAGTTGAAGGAGTGGCAAGCTACTGAGGCGCCAGGGGGACCTGAGCTCACGGACATCGAACGAGCCGCAATCGTCCTTACCGCCTACGACCTCGATGTGCGGCTGAGGCCCGCGGCCTCGCAGCTCTCAGCACGTGCGCGACTTACCCTGCGGAATGACGGGGCAACGCCGCTGACTCGCATCGCCCTGCAGATTTCTTCGACACTTCGCTGGGAAGGCGCGAGCCTTCTTGCTCCAGATGGAAGCACGAAGCTGGAGCTTGCACAGCATCTGCTCGACACGGACGCCGACCACACCGGGAAAGCGAACGAGGCGGTGCTTGTGCTGCCCACTCCGCTGAAGCCGGGTGGAAGCATTCGTGTTGATACCTTCTATGCAGGCGCAATGCCAGTCAGCACGGGCCGCCTCGAGCGCCTTGGGGCTTCGCGTCAGCAGGCACTGGCGACCGATTGGGACGGAGTCGCGGCTTCGCACACGGCTATGCGTGGATTTGGAAATGTTCTTTGGTATCCCGTAGCTTCGCCGCAGCTCTTTCTCGGTGAAGGAGCGCAATTATTCGACGCCATTGGTCAAACAGAACTGCGAGAGCAAAACGCCAGCATGCGGTTTCGCATCAGCGTTGAATACAGCGGTGATCCACCCGCAGCCGCGTACTTCTGTGGACGCAGGCAGCCGCTCACGGCACAGAGCGACAATCCAGACTCTCCCATTGCGGTAGGCTCCGGCATTGCAAGCGCAGAATTTCCAACCCAGCCGCTTGGCTTCCGGCTCCCTAGTTTGATCGTCGTCGAGAAACAGGAGACGCTGCTTGCGCCATTGCCGCTGATTGCCGCTGGTCCGCAATCGTCCAGTTCGAGTTCGTCTTCTTCGGAGACACCGCGAGCGCAGGAGGATGCCACGGTTGACCCAAATGCCGTGGGCGCACCGCTGCTCGCTGTAGAAAGTGACGACACAGGAGCTTTGCCACCACTAGCGGATGCCGCACAGCAGGTCGCGCCACTGCTCGAAAGCTGGCTTGGCCAGCAGCCGCTCTCCGCGCTGACGATCATTGATAACGCGGGTCAGCCGTTTGAGGACGGTCCTCTACTTCTTGCGCAGGTCGGCTCGCTCGTGGCATCGCCCGAGCTTCCCGCGATGGCTCATAGCCTGACACACGCCTGGATACAGACAGGGCAACCATGGATGGATGAAGGTTTGGCGCAGTTCTTTGCGCTGCTCTGGGTAGAACGTACGCAGGGCCGCGATGCTGCGCTTTTGCAACTGAATAATATGTTGCAGCCGGTTTCGATTGCAGAACCGAACATCGAGAAAGACAAACCCGCGCCCGCTGGGCAGCCGCTGGTTGCGGCGACATCGGAGGCATTCTTTCGCCGCAAGGCCGCGGCGGTCTGGTTCATGCTGCGCGGGATTGCTGGCGAAGACGCACTGAAGAAGTCACTACGGGTTTGGCGTACGCAGCCGCTGTCTCATGCGAGTTCTGTAGATCAGGCGCGCGCTTTCGAAACCTTACTGGAGAAGCAAAGCGGCAAAGATCTGCGATGGTTCTTTGACGACTGGGTGCTGCGCGATCGCGGACTGCCGGACCTGAGCATTACTGACGTCGCTTCGCGTCAGCTACCCGCAGGCCCCGGCCACAACAGTGGATGGCTCGTCTCCGTCACAGTACACAACGACGGCGCAGCGACTGCCGAGGTTCCCGTTGTGGTGCGTTCCGGCTCGTTCAGCACGACATCAACGCTGCGCATTGCTGGATTTCAAAGCGCAAGCGCACGCGTTCTGGTGGAAAGCGCGCCGACTGAAGTTGTGGTGAACGATGGAAGCACACCCGAGATCCAGAACGTGCGCCACATCCGAGAAATCGTTGCAGCGAAGCCGACGAACTAACGGCGATGCCTGGCGCGAAGGGGCTTTGGCACCGCAGCTTGCGGGAGAGGCGTGCATGTTTGCGCGCCACCCCACAACCTGGAGCACGTAAGCGCAACGCGTGGTGTTGCCGCTTTGGCATCGCTAGTCAGCGCCGCGGCGACGCCCTCGTTGAGCGGCGGCAAGCTGTTGGCGAGCGCAAGTACCTGTGCGTCAGTTCCCGTCCCAGTCAGTTGTAATCCATAGCCATTCGCGTCCGCTTGCCCTGCAAGTGTAAGTGCTGAGCCGGGCCCCGGATGCAATTCCACCGGCGAAAGACGTGCAATGGGAGCAGGCGCTGCGCCCGCAGGCACGGGTGAAGAGTTTACGGCAAGCACGAACTGTGTTGCGTCCGCTGGCGCTAGATTGGTCGCTCCACTTGCGTCAGGGTTTGGCTTCGGCAGCTTCGCGCTGAGTGAACCCTGCCAACTCGCGGCGACAGTGTTCCAGTCCACTTCTCCCGATACGTCACCCGGCGGCTCCAGCGAAGGAGGAATGGAAGGTGCGAAGAGCTTCGCCCACTCGATTGTCCACACGAGCGGCACACCACGGAAGGTCATCTTGGCTTGCGATCTTCGTGGATTCTCCAAATCGACAGAAGGCGCTGAGAGCATGATCGGTTTCGTGTCACCAATAGGCAGGGCGCATCCTGCATTCGTGAGAGTTGCTCTCGCGACATCAGCTGTTGCGCTGCAATCCACGGTTATGTCGAGTGGCTGTGCTGGAACGAAGTCTGCACGACGCAAGTCATTGAACTGCAAGTGCGTCGTAACAGCAGCGTTGCTGAGCTCTCCTGCGACACGTATTTCCACGAATGCAGTCCCACGCCATCCGGCGTCGTTTCCGCCAAGCAGCCGGCTCGTCTCACCAAGCGGCGCATCGTTCCAGGTCCCATGCATGTCTAACGGAACGTTCGCCATCTTCTGGGCGCGCTGCAGTGAGCCTTCAAGATTGATCTCGCCAGTTTGCGACACATTGCTATCTGTGCGTGTAGGTCGTCCGCGCAGACGTACTCTCCACAGCTGTGGCGAGGGCAGCCAAAGCGCGAACTGTGCCTCGCTTAAGGAGAAGGGCATTTTTTCGTTGCCCAACTTCACGTTCACGCGCGCGCCCGTGGCTTCGATGTAAGGAAAGCGCGGTGCCGGACCAGCTTTGCGTTGCGCGGTCGGCGCTGTTTGCACGTGCGATGCCTGCATCAGCACGTCTTCCAGATTCCAACGGCCCTGCGCGTTTCGAACAAGGTTCACGCTCGGATCGATGAAGTGAATTCGCGAAAACTCCACCTGCCTGCGCCACAACGAACTTGCGCGGATTGTGGCTTCGACGGTATTGGCGCGGATGACGGGCTCATAGCCAAACGAGGGGTCTTCACTCACCACGAGGTTCGACAGTGTGAGCCCGGGCACGGGAAGCAGGTGCAGAGTGACGTTGTCCAGATGCACAGGCCGGCCAAGGCTCTGACTCATGGTGGTTGTAATGCGCCGCCGGTAGCGATTCATGTTCACGTACGGCGGCGTAAGAACGAGCGCCGCAACTGTCAGCACCGTGACTCCAACCGCAATCCAGCGGCCCCGCAGTGTGCGGTTGGAACCGGCGTGCTCGGTTGTGCTTATGTCTTCGCTCTGCGTCATAGGTCGGCGCTTTACTCCGCTGTGGCGAAGGTCATGCAGTGTGTGCCATGGGGCTATCGCGTTATCGGACGATGTGTAACGTGCGCGCCCAACGGGTTCCGTCAAAGATGTGGACGATTACGTGGAAGAAGAAAGCGAGTCGCTCGCCAGTGCCTGTTTTATTTTCCTGGTCCTCAGGAGTCTTGAACGACCAATACACAAACATTGGCCGGCCCATGATGTTCTCCATGGGGACAAACCCCCAGAACCGGCTGTCTGCGCTTTGCAGGCGGTTGTCGCCCATGGCAAACACCATGCCGTCCGGTACCACGACATCACCGTCCTTGATGTGCGATGGGATGTCCTGCGTCCAAAGCGCGGTCGTGAGTTCTGAAGGCGGCGGCCCGTAGGCTGGGAAATCGTCCCTGGCTTGTTCGTACCCCTGATCGTCCGCGCCACCATCTATGGGCATCGCCGCGTAGGGTTCATTTTGCGCGACTCCGTTCAGATACAGCACGCCGTGTACGAGGTGTATGTGATCGCCGGGCATGCCGATGGCGCGTTTCACAAGAATCAGATCCGGCTGCTCCGGATGCGGCTTCAGGAACACGATGATGTCACCGTGCATTACAGGACGATAGTGCACAAACGGCGCCCACTTCGTCGGCGGCGAAAGCGTCACGCGGTCGACGACCACATGATCACCGACCAGCAACGTGTTCTTCATCGAGCCGGAGGGAATCTCGAAGTTTTGAAAGATGAATGCAAAGGCAAACAGCCCGATCACCAGCACGGTGCAGATGGACGCCAGCGCCTCCAGCGGAGTTTCGGCAGGCTCTGTGCTTTTCGGCTGACCCGCCGCAGCGTTCTCGTCAGCAACTGCCATCGCGGTATCCTCCGCGGCAGCGGCTTCCCGTGCGGTTTTCATGAACTAGGTGCTCTCCCTGCAGCAAATCGCAGCTTTGTCAGTGTAAACGAGCCGACGGTGCTCATACCGGTCTAGCGCAGCACTCGCATTTGCTGGACGACGCTTTTCAGCCGCGCAACCGGGCCGGCGTAGAACGCTGCTTCCGGCACGCTTGTGGTGAAGTACACGACCAGCGGTCGCCCGACAATGCCTGCGCGCGGTACGAAACCCCAGTAGCGGCTATCTTCGCTGTTGTTCCGGTTATCTCCCATCACGAAGTAGCTGTCTCTAGGCACGGTGATCTCGCTATTGCGCACGATGCGCCGCAGCTCGGCCCACCAGCGTGGATCTACATTCGGATCGGTCATGCGCAGCGAAGGGAAGTCATCGCGAAAAGACTCCAAAAACGCAGGTGAGTAGTACGCATATGGTTCGTGGAGCGGAGCGTCGTTCAGAAGCACTCTACCGTCGTGAAGACGAATGCGATCGCCTGGCACACCCACGACTCGCTTCACCAGGTCGCGCTTGGGATCGGGCGGAAAGTGAAAGACGACCAAGTCTCCGCGATGAACGTTCTCCGGCGGAAGCAGACCATCGAGGAAACCACTGGGTCCGAAACTCTGCTTGTCGACTAGCAAGAAGTCGCCAACGCGGAGCGTAGGCTCCATAGAGCCGGTAGGAATGCGAAACGGCTGCACGAGAAACGTTACGATGAAGCTGGCAGTGACCAGGACTTCAAGCAGCGCCTTGATCACCGTCAGCACGCCATCGTTGCTGCCGTGTCTGAATGGCCTCGCTGTCGTCGTGATGGCGGTTTGCTGAACGGAAGCGCTCAAGCAGCCTCATTGGAAAGCGAGCTTGCAGCGGTCATCTCGCGCTTGGAGGATGAAGCCCAATTCTCTAAAGCCAAAGATGCTGCGCGCTGCTGAGCTTCTTTCTTGCTGCTGCCCTCGCCGCTTGCGAGCGTGATCTCGCCCGCCTCGCCATGCAGTCTCGCCTCCACAACAAAGCGCCTCTGATGAGCCGGGCCGCTTTCTGCGGCATCGACATAGCGAAGCTTGCCGGCGCCCTCAGCCTGGACGCGTTCCTGCAGCAGCGTCTTGTTGTCGCGCAACGCGCCGTGTCCTGTGCTTTGGCGCAGAGCCTCACGGAGCATCGGTAGCTCGGGCTCCAGCAGGTGCTTTTGCACAATCGTTCGAATTGCCGCAAGCCCGCGCGGGCCGGCGTCGATATACACAGCTGCCAGCACCGCCTCCGCGGCGTTCGCGAGTAGAGCGGATTTCGTCCTGCTGCCGGTCCGCTCCGCGCTCTTGCCCAGCAGTAACAAGTCACTCAGGCGCAGCGCTGTGCCGAGTTCAGCCATGCGTTCGCGGCTGACAAGGCTTGCGCGCATGCGCGTGAGCTCTCCCTCGGTGCATTCTGGGAACTCACGATAGAGGGCCTCCGTAACAACCAGTCCAAGCACCGCGTCGCCGACAAACTCCAGCTGTTCATTATCCTCGCCGGGAGCGTTCTTTCCCTGAGTGAGGCCTTCATCGGCTGCGGCGCCGCCTCTACCCTCATACGCGAACGAACGATGTGTTAGCGCCAGCCGCAGCAGCTCCGGGCGATGAAATTTCCAGTTGAGCTGCGCCTCCAGACGCGCGCTCCAGGTCGCCTCTGCCGCGGGAGCGACCACATCGCTTTGCTTTGTACGTTTCGCCATCGCAATCGCTTTCCCTAATCTATTCGCCGCTGGCGGCAGGCCTGTTGCTTAGTGAGGCGCGGGACTCTTCGGAGTCGCGTCAGGCTTGTAGGCTTCCTTCTCTGCTTTACCGGTCGGATCGAAATCTGAGTCGTCTTCGCTTCTGGGTTTGGCCTCGCGTTGCGGTAACGCGAAAGGCTTCTTGATGCCGTTTTCCGCGGCGATCTTCGTATCGGGGCGGCTGTCACGGTTGGCGAGCGCCGCTTTGTACTCGTCCACTGCGCGCTCACGGTTCGGCGGATTCATGGAGTCATACAGCCGGCCAAGGTAAATGTGACTCCACGCAATTGTGCGCGGGTCCTTTGTGGTCGTCAGCGCTTCCTGGAACTCCAACTGCGCTTTCGGTGCGTCACGCTGCATCAGGTCAACGCGTGCCAGCACATACAAAGCGCGTCCATGGTCGCCCCTGGGGTCTGCCTGGACTTTCTCCGCGATCTCCTCGGCTGTCGCGGTGTCACCTTTCATCAGGCTGATTTCAGCCTGGTCCATGTCGGAGAGTTTGCGCGGCGCCACGGGGGCGCGCCCCAACGGGTCGGCAGAGCTCGTCTTCGAGAACTCGATCTGCTCAGCGTGGCGTCGTTCATGGTCGACGTCCATGGTGTAAATCATCGGGGCAATCTCATCGCGCAGACCGTCACTATTGCGTTCCATCATCTGTAATGACCGATAAAAGTATCCCGTCAGCACCCATCCCTGCTGTTCGTCGATTGCAACCTGCTTTTCGCGTGCGACAGCAGTTTCGCGGTCGTAGATATCCTTCTCCGCGGCGTATCGTTCGCCCTCGGCTCTGTCCTTCGAGGCTGGCTTCTTCGGCTTCGGCGTCGAGGTCTCATAGGTGCGCGCTTCCACCGCCTTGATCAGGCATTCGGTCATCAATGCGACGACGTCGCTCTTGTAGGAGAACTCAAGCGGCGCATCCTGCACGCCACGCAACATTGGCTGGATGCGTTCCATCGCGGAGCCGCGGCTGTACACCATCGGCTCGATGACATAGTGCAGATAAATGTGCCGGATCTGGTCCATGCGCACCGGATCCCCGGCAGTGTTGTCCGGCGAGGTCACGATGATGTAGTCGTACCCGTAGATGCGCGCGTTGGTCAGGCTCGGCGACAGCATAGGTTCCAGCAGCACAAGAAACCGGCGGCCGTCGTAGCTGCTGACCGGCTGGTGCAGGTAGATGTTGGTGTTTAGAACTGTGCGCGTCATTGGCTCGTGGACGCGTTCTACCAGCGCTTCGTACTCAGCCCGATGGTGCAACCAGATCAGGTGAAGCTTCGCTTCCTGCGCAAACGTGCGAAGGAGCGGCAGGATGTTCACGACGGCAGCCGCCTGCGGTGGCAAGTCCGTTTCGGCTACGTTGG
This sequence comes from Verrucomicrobia bacterium Tous-C9LFEB, assembly GCA_903970445.1. Lineage (GTDB taxonomy): Bacteria > Acidobacteriota > Terriglobia > Terriglobales > Acidobacteriaceae > Granulicella. Next base: position 110,131 of record CAJCIP010000065.1, read on the forward strand.
GCGTCAGCTCCGGCGGCGGAGATAGATAAAGCGACAACGACACATATTGCCCAACGCTCAATCCGGAGTCGCTCAGGCGATGCAACGTGATGTAGCTGCAAACGGCGTCGCGGCTCGCCCGAGCTTCCTCGGAGCCTGCAAGCATCTCGTTTAGCTCAGCCCGAACCTCGCCTCGTACCGGGGCAGAACGGTCGAGGTCCGCGTCGTAACCGCATGCATTCAGCGCAACTCCCAGGTCGAACAGCGACTCGCTCGTCTCCAGGGTAACGGCAGCGCCACCGGGTTCGATCTGGGCAACTCGCGGGCGCGCAGCGGGACCGCTCTGCTCTACCACTGTCGATTGCCCAGGCCCGGAAGAAGATGAGGAGCTTTGTGCAGAAGAGAGACTTATCAGGAGGAACGGCAGAAGGAGGGTGGCGCTCGATCGCAGGAGATGCCGGTTGGGGGAGGTCACGATACCAGTTCGACGCACCGGATAAGTCTATTGGAAGCGGGAATCCTGCGCTGTCTTAGCCGCGCACGGAAACGCCGGAGTAGGTCATGATGACCTGCCCAGACACTGGGACTCCGAATGCGGTCGCCGGCCTGAAAACGCTGGCCAAGAGGTTCTCCTCGACACGCAGTCGTACGTCCTTATCTGCCGGCCCGGCGACAATGGTGTAGTCGTAGACGCGGCCGCGCTCATCCACCATCGCCTGCACGAGCACCGGCACATCGTGGCCGGTCTGCAGTGGCCTTGGTGGAACCTGCGAGTAGAGATAACGCGGCGACACAAGATGAGCCATGTTGTCGTCGCTAGCCAGCACGGGTGTATTGCTTGCCAGAAACTGTGCTGCGCCCCCCAGCAAAAGGATTGCCGCGGCAAGCCCACCCGCCGCTCGCGCAGAAGCCTCAGCCAGCCAGCTCTGCCACATGCGCGTCACCTGCTTTGGCAGCGACAGGTTAGTGCCTCGTTCGCGTTCAATCGCAAGCGCACTGCGCAACTGGGACTGCAAACGCGCCGGTGCCTTTGCCCGGCCAAGATCACACAGCGCCGTCTGCACCGAACGCCACTCGGCGAACCGTTCCGCGCATTCGTTGCACCCCGAGAAATGTTGCGCCAGCATGGTCATTTCCACGCCGGTCACCGCTCCATCCAAATAGGCGGAGAAGTTCGCGCGAACGGCTTCGCAGTTCTCTCCGATCGATGTGGCTTTGCGGAAAATCATGGGTGCACCATCTCCATGGTACCTGCTGACGGCTTTGCAGCGCTCTTCGCAGCCGTGCCTTTCATCAGGGCGTCACGGAGTGCCGCTCGACCCCGAGTCAACCTGCTTTTTACCGTACCGAGATTGACGTTCAAGATGTCAGCAATCTCTTCGTAACCAAAGCCTTCGATTTCGCGTAGTACAACCACTTCGCGAAATGCATCTGGAATCTGCTGTAACGCGGCTTCCACGCGACGCTTGAGCTCCGCTCGCGCAGCGCAGTCGTACGGCGAAGCGTCGCCGGCCGTGAGTGCATCGGCCAGGCAGAACGTCTCGCCTTCTTCGTTTTCCTGAGGTGCGTCGATGGTCAGTTCCTGGCGTTTATGCCGACTCCACCAGCGCCTGTGATTGCTTGCCTCGTGCAGCGCGATCCGGTAAATCCATGTCCGCAGGCTTGCTTCGCCATGGAAGCCGGAGATATTGCGGAATACCTTGACGAAGACTTCTTGCGTTACGTCAGCAGCATCCGCCGTGTCTCGCAGGTTGCGTGCAATCAGTGAATAAATTGAATGGCTGTACTGCGCAATCAGCAGGGCGAACGCTTGCTCGGAGCCACTCTTCAGCTCCGCGACGAGGCTCTGTTCCTCTGTCTGTATGCCGCTCGCGCTTGCCAGATCCGCCATGCGATGAACCTTTTCGCCTTAACATCATCCTGGCGAGGTGCAGATGGTATGCCGTGCAAAACTCAATTGTCCAGCGATAGAACGTTTGTAACAGAATGCTGCAGAAACTCGAGAGAAATGAACAGCAGAACTGCGCCGCCGGCGGCCGAGTGCTCGCTCACTCTGGGGATTTAGACACCGCAAGCCTCCGCTTTGTTCCGCGTCCGAACGAGCAAATAGAGCTTCCTGTTGGCGTTACATTGGAAGCATGAAGTCTTTGTCACTCCTGCGGAGCTTGGCAGCCTGTTTTCTTTTGGTGGCCCTGCTAGGTTGCGGATCGGCCAGCGCAGGTACCCCTGTATACGGCTATACCGTAGTTGCAAAATACCCGCACTCCACGCAGAGCTACACTGAGGGCTTCTTCTATCTCGATGGCACTTTCTATGAGGGCACCGGCCTGACTGGCCACTCGCAGTTGCTGGCCATCGATCCGCAAAGCGGCCGCGCCACGCAGCATCGTGATCTGCCACCTGAGTACTTTGGCGAAGGCATCGTCGACTTCGGCCCAAATATCTACGAGTGGACCTGGCAGTCACACGTCGGCTTCGTGCTGGATCGTTTCAGCCTGCGCGTTTTGCGGCAGTTCACGTACACCGGCGAGGGCTGGGGCATGGCACGCAATGCCAAGCAGATCATCACCAGCGACGGCACCCCGACGTTACGCTTTCGCGATCCCGCAACGTTCCGCGAGGTTCGGCACATTGATGTCAAAGACAACGGCAAACCGATCCAGGAACTCAACGAGCTGGAGTGGGTGAAGGGTGAAATTTACGCGAACGTCTGGCACTCTGACCGCATCGCCCGCATCTCGCCTCAGGACGGACACGTTCTCGGATGGATCGATCTCACGGGCATCCTGCCGGACTCACAACGAGTCAATGAGGAATCAGTGTTGAACGGCATTGCCTACGATGCCCAGCACGACCGGCTCTTTGTGACAGGAAAGCAGTGGCCGGCGATCTTCGAGATCAAGCTCACGCCAAAGAGATAGCCTCCTCCTTTTGTCATCCTTCCGCGCAGCGGAAGAACCTGCTCTCAGCCATCCCCCACGTCCGTCTGCTCTCTTCCCTCTGTTCTCTTCACTCTGCTGACTTCTCATTGACTTCGCCGGATGCATCCGCGAGAATAACTGAGTCCCTCCGAGAGTGGGCCTGTGGCGCAGCTGGGAGCGCGCTTCCATGGCATGGAAGAGGTCATCGGTTCGATCCCGATCAGGTCCACCAACATCCCCTCCAATGAAGTTCTTGCAATGCCGGGCTTGCGATCAGCTGCGGCTGGCAGCTACCTGCTTGCCCTTGATCGACAGCCGAGACGCAGCGCCGCAAAACAGGACGCCCACGGAAATCAGCCCATGCCTTTGCTTGGCGCGAGCACTCATCTTTTTCTATCTGGTGCTTCCATGTACACCTCTGACAAATCTTTTCGCTGAAGCTCATAGCGCTAGCAACTACACACGTACGGTGTGGGGTGTTGCAGCAGGCTTGCCGGAAGACACGGTACAGGCACTCACTGAAACAGCAGACGGGCAATTGTGGATCGGCACCACTGGCGGCCTGGCCAGCTTTGATGGTGCGCATGTGCATGCCTTCGAAACCACTCTCCTGCAGGCGGCGGGCGTCAACAGCATTTTCGTCCTGCTTCGCGATAACGACGGCAGCGTGTGGGCGGGCACTGAAGGCGGAGGTCTGCTCCATGTTGCGGATGGCAGGGCGAAGTTGTTTTCTGTGGCGGATGGGCTGAACGATGGCTTTGTACGAGCCATTTTCAGAGACTCTCGCGGTGTTCTCTGGGTAGGAACTGACGATGGCTTGTACCGGCTATTCCGATCAAGATTTCAGCGAGTTGACGACAACGGAGCGATGCCGAACATGGCTGTGCACTCCATCACGGAAGATGCTCAACATCGCTTATGGGCAGGTGGCTCCGCGCTCATCAGCCTCGGCCCCGATGGCAGTGTCGAGCGCTACGCACTACCTGGCTCCTACAGCCAATCTCGAGTGAAGAAAATCCTTCAAACGCGTGATGGAACGATCTGGGTAGGGACGGTGGGTGGTCTGGCAAGGCTGACCGGAAGCAGCTTTCAACCGGTAGCCAATCTACATGCGACGGTTCGCAGCCTTATGGAAGCAACGGACGGCACGTTATGGATTGGAACCATCGGAGATGGACTCTGGAAGTTCCGTTCAGGCACTTTGACGCCGATTGTTCCTCAGGACCTGCTGCCGAGCAAGACCGTGCTCACGCTGATGCAGGACGATAGCGGTCAAATCTGGGTGGGAACGCAGGCGGGTCTCGTTCGTCTTGTGCCAACGCCGGTAAATCTCTTGCCGTTGCCGCAAGCCGGCGATCCCGACTTTGAGACAATCGCCGCGGACAACGATGGAAGCTTCTGGGTGGCGGCGCAGGCCTTGTACCACCTCCGCGGACAGACAGCTGAAAAAGTGAGTGTGGCCGGGCTTCCGAATGTGCGCATACGCAATGTGTTTCGTGCCCGTGACGGTGCGCTGTGGCTGGGTACCGACGGCAGTGGCGCGTATCGCATTGCAAACGGCGTCGTACGCCACTACTCCGCGCCGGCCGAGTTGACGAACAATTTCCCTCGAGCTTTTCTAGAAACGCGCAGCGGAGATATCTGGATCGCCACCGATGAAGGCGTGAGCGCGATTGCGCCGAACGGTGTCCGTCAGTACACGCCGCCATCGGGCCTGGCGTACTTCAGTACACGATGCATGCTGGAAGATCACGACGGCGCTATTTGGATCGGAACCGATCGCGGCCTCAGCGCCTGGCGCAACGGAGCCTTCCAAAGCAATGCGGCCACGGCGGCGCTCGCTCGAGAGAAGGTGTGGTCGGTACTTCAGGATTCAAGTGGCGCGCTTTGGTTTGGAACGCGTGACCACGGCTTGTTTCGCGAGAAGAATGGCCATGTCGATCAAATCACCAGCGACGAAGGTCTTCCAACAAACAGCGTGTACCAACTGCTGCAGGATAGGCGCGGCGTGTTCTGGATCACAGGACCAAACACCATCGCTTCGATCGACAAGGCGCGGATGGAAGGTCCGCTGCCCACGCGGGAACGTCCGCTGCGTGCGACGGTATACAGCATGCCCTTTGGCGCTGATGACGCACAGATGTACGGCGGTCGTGAGCCGGCGGGCGTTCTCGCGTCCGATGACACCGTTTGGTTTCCCACCACGCGAGGCATCGCGCACATTGCAGGAACAGCAAATTCTGCGGGTGGCCCTCCGGCGCGGGTCATGATCACCGGTGTGGCCGAAGACGGGCGTCCTGCGACACTCGAAAGCGAAACTCGAATCGAGTCTGGGGTGACGCGCCTGAGCTTCCAGTTTGCCGCAACGGACCTGCGCCCAAGGAATGATCTTCGCTTCCGCTACAGGCTCGATCCTCTCGATCACGATTGGATTGCGGCCGGCACTGCAGACGTCGCCACGTACACCAATCTTCGGCCAGGTCACTATCGGTTCCGTGTGCAGGTTCTCGAAACAGATCCTTCCACGGGCAGCAGTGAAGCTAGTGCCGGCATCACGAAGAAGCCGTTCTTTTATCAGACGTGGTGGTTTATCAGCATCTGCAGTCTAGGTGTTCTCGGTGCAGTCTGGGGCGCATACAAGCTGCGGCTTCGCCGGATACGCAGCCGGTTTGCTGCTGTGCTCGAGGAGCGCAGCAGGCTGGCACGTGAGATCCACGACACAGTCATTCAGGGCTGCACCGGGCTCTCTGCCGTGCTGGAGGCGATGGCAGTCGCGGAAGCGCCTGGAAGTGATCGGCAGTCACCTCTGCTCGATTTTGCGAGAGAACAAACCAGGGCGACCATCGATGAGGCGCGCCAAGCCGTCTGGGACATGCGCCACGAGCGGGAAGATAAAGTTGATCTGGCGAAAGCAATGAGCGAGCTGGCTGAGCAAACGATGCTCGAGCATCCTGAGATCACCGTTGAGGTGCAGGCGCGGTCGTCGCTGCTGCTTCGCACTTCCGAGCTGCATGAAGTAGTCATGGTGATGCGAGAAGCGATTGGCAATGCTGTTCAGCACAGCGGCTCCGCGCTGATCAAACTTACCGTCGAGGCGAGCACAAAAGCACTTGTGATTCGTGTGCAGGATTTCGGCCGCGGTGTGGAGGAAGCCCGCATCAGCGCGCCGCCAAGCGGACATTTCGGAATCGTTGGTATGCGTGAACGCATGCAGCGTCTTGGCGGCGGCCTCGATATTCACGCCGCGCCGAACGCCGGAACAACGGTGCAGCTCACCCTTCCACGAACACGGTCGCGTAAGTTCTACGCAGCGGAGGTTGCGTGAGCGTCAGCACGGGACTTGAACCTGAAACTCGAATCCGCGTCATGATCGTGGACGATCACCCGATCATGCGTTTTGGCATTGCGGCCATCGTCGATGCGCAGCCGGACATGGCCGTTGTCGGCCAGGCAGGCACTGTTGCGGAGGCTGTAAAGATGTTTCGGCGGTATGTGCCGGACCTCGTGCTGATGGACCTTCGCCTGCCCGACGGCAGCGGCGTCGACGCGATTCGATGGATCTGCACGGAATGGCCGAACGCTCGCATCGTTGTGCTGACGACCTACGAAGGTGACGAGGACATCCATCAGGCTCTGAATGCGGGAGCGAGAGGTTATTTGATCAAGGGCATGTCCCACAACGTTCTACTCCAGGCGCTGCGGCGAGTTCACGAAGGTCACCGCTATCTGCCGCCGGTCATTACGGAAACGTTGTCTTCGCACCCTGCGAACTCGCACCTCACGCAGCGCGAGTTAGACGTGTTACGTCTCATGCTCGCGGGACGCAGCAACCGCGAAATAGCAGAAGATCTCTCCATCAAGGAAGCCACGGTGAAGACCCACGTCAGTGTCATTCTGACTCGTCTCAATGTGAGTGACCGAACACAGGCCGTCGTGGAGGGCCTGAAGCGCGGCCTGATTCACCTTTAGGACACACCTTCAGCATTTGTGCAGGCATCCGTCTTTCGGCGGATACGAACTCTTCCTTCGCGCCCGTATAGTTCCCGTTGTGCTTCGAACCGCTCAATGCGCGTACATGGCAGGGATGCTAGCCCTTTGCCTTTGCTTAGAACTGGCGAACGCTCAGAACGTTTCTCCCGCCCAGGCCATGGCAGCGGCCCAGACCTTCTGCCCCGCAATGGCCGTGGGAGCGGACGTTTCCTTTCTGCCCCAGACAGAAGCCAAAGGAGTGCAGCTTCGCGATGCGTCCGAGGCGAGGCCCGGGCTGGAAATCTTGCGCGATCATGGCTACGGCTGGGTCAGGCTTCGCCTCTTCGTTCATCCAACCACGCTGCCGAACGACCTGGCTTACACGCTTGAAGAAGCCAAACGCGCGAAGGAACTGGGATTCGGTTTCGTGCTGGACTTCCACTACTCCGATGATTGGGCTGACCCGCAGCACAACAACGCACCTTTGGCCTGGGCCAAATTGAGCCATGAAGACCTGGCGAAAACCGTGTTCGCTTATACACGCGACACGGTAGCCAAGTTCCGCGAGCAAGGCACGCTTCCGGACATCGTGCAAATTGGTAACGAGATTACATCCGGCATGATGTGGCCGGATGGCAAACTTCCTGACCACTGGGACCACTTCACCGATCTATTGAGTGCCGCAGCACGCGGTGTTCAGGAAGGCAGTCGCGCTCCAGGCGCCACTGGCGGACGAAGGCCGGCCATCATGATCCACATCGATCAGGGCGGCAACAGCGAGACCACGCAATGGTTCTTCTCGCATGTGCTTGCGGCGCACGTGCCGTTCGATGTTATCGGCCAATCGTATTACCCGTGGTGGCAGGGAAGCATGAAAGATCTGCGCGACAATCTTGCGTTCATGGCGCACACCTACCACAAGCCAATCGTGGTGATCGAGACGGCGTATAGCTGGCGGCCCGAAAACTACATCAACAAGCGCGCTCCGTTTCCGGAAACGCCTGAAGGACAGCGCGATTTCCTGCGCGCGTTAGCGGAAACGGTTGCCTCGACTCCCGACAACCTCGGCAAGGGACTTTTCTGGTGGGAGCCCGCGGCGACGGGCAATCTCGCCGGCCGCGCTCTCTTCGATGAGAAGGGAAGTGCGCTGCCTGCGCTGAACGTCTTCGATGGCTGCATGAAGCCCGCATCCACAACCACCGCAGGCCCGAACGGTCCTAAGGACTCACATTGATTTTGCTTCGCACGATTACACGAGAGGTCTGCTGTTGCGTGTGCTTCTTTTTCCTCACGCCTGCGGTGGCGGCGCCGCAGAATGTCGTGCGGATTGATGCCACAGCTCCCGCTCCGGCGCCGATGCCTGTGCCTGCAAAGCTTGGAACAAATCGCAATCCGCATGGCGACGTGATTGCAGTGAACTCACAGTACCTCACCTTCAACGGAAAGCCCTGGATCCCGGTGATGGGGGAATTCCACTTCTCGCGTTATCCGCAAGCCGAGTGGGAAGAAGAAATCCTGAAGATGAAGGCTGCCGGCGTCAGCATCATCTCCACGTATGTCATCTGGATTCACCATGAGGAAAAAGAAGGCACATTCGACTGGAGCGGCCAACGTGACCTGCGGACGTTCGTGCAGCTTTGTGCGAAGCACGGCATGTACGTGTACCCACGCATCGGCCCTTGGGCGCACGCGGAAACGCGCAACGGGGGACTTCCGGATTGGGTGGTGAAGAATGGCCCGGTGCGTCAGAACGATCCCGTGTACCTGCGCGAAGTCGCGACCTTCGATGGGCAGATCGCGCAACAGCTCCATGGCCTTCTTTGGAAAGACGGTGGCCCGGTGATCGGCATTCAAATCGAAAATGAATACCGCGACACTGGGCCGGGCAAAGGTGACGAACACATCCGCACCCTCAAGGACATGGCACTGCATGACGGCCTCGACGTGCCGCTGTATACCGTTACCGGATGGGACGGCGCAGCCATTCCCCTTGACGCGGCTCTGCCTGTCTTTGGTGGTTATCCTGACGCTCCGTGGGACGGGTCGCCGCACAAGCTTTCTGCAAATGAGGTGTACGCGTTCCGCTTCGCGAATCGCTCTGCGGGAAGCATGGGAGCGATCGGCGGCAAGGGGCAGGGCGCGGCGTCCAGCTACCGCGGAACGCCCTTCCTCACAGCAGAAGTCGGCGCAGGAATGCAGGACACCTACTTCCGCCGGCCGGTTGTGTCAGCGGATGACATCGCATCCATTGCCCCCGTGATGCTGGGCAGCGGCGCGAACCTGCTTGGCTATTACATGTTCCACGGCGGCCGCAACCCGGAGGGCACCACCACGCTGCAGGAGTCGCAGCGGACAGGCTATCCCACCGACGTGCCGGTGAAGAGCTACGACTTTCAGGCGCCGATCGGCGAGTTCGGACAGGAGCGCCCTTCGCTACGCAAGATGAAGCTCGTGCACTACTTTCTTGAAGACTTCGGCGCGGAGCTTGCGCCTATGCTCCCGCATGCGCCAAGTGTGTTGCCGCAAAGCCCGGCTGATCTTTCCGTGCCACGTGTCGCGGCAAGAACTCTCGGTGACGCCGGCTTCCTATTTTTCAACAATCACATACGGGGCGTGTCTGCGCAGACCTTCGCTGGGTTCCAGGTGGAGTTGCAACTGCCTGCCGGTACCCTCCGCGTGCCGGCGCAGCCGATCGATCTTGCACCGGACGCTTACGGTATTTGGCCCGTAAACCTTCACCTTGGATCCGCGATCCTTCGCTACGGAACTGCCCAACTCTTCAAGCGTGTGCGCACCGGTGACGAAACGAACTTCTTCTTCTTCGCCATACCCGGCGTCAGCCCGGAGTTGATGCTCGCGCCGGATGCCAAGGTTCTGCATATGACCGGCGCTGTCCAGCAATCGCAAACGCCCGCAGGATTGCGTCTCCGCATGAGCCCTGACAGCGCATCGTCTGTGCAGCTCGAAGGCGGAATGACGCTGGTCGTGCTTCCCAGAACGCAGGCCGAGAACATCTGGCGCGGCGATGATGCCAGCGTTCTCATGTCTACGGGCGCAGACGCGTTTGCCGATGGAGATCAATGGACGCTGCAAAGCACCGGTGACCGGACTTTTTCGTTCGGAGTGTTCGGAAGCGCCTCTCGGCCATCGTCGCCTGCCGCCGAGTTACAGTCTGCGGAAGGCCAATATCCCTTTCAACGCTACAGATTGAAAGTTCCTGCGGTCTCTTTACCTATCGAGGCTCAACCTGTGCGCGCCGCCGATCCGCCGAGGACGTTACAAATGGGTGCGTCCTTCTCCTGGCGTCCGCAGCCGCTACCGCTCGCCCCGGACGATGGAGACTTCACCCACGCCGCAGTGTGGAAACTGCAACTGCCCGCAGTTCCTCCCGCGCCGCAGCTTGCTGATGTTTTCCTGCGCATACGCTACCAGGGCGACGCTGCGCGTCTCTCAAGCGGTGCGACGCTGCTTGATGACAGCTTCTGGAACGGCATTCCCTGGGAGATCGGATTGCGCGAAACAGGTCTCCTCAGCGGCGCTCCCCAGACACTTCAGTTACGCATCCTTCCGCTGCCGAAGTCCTTTCCGATGTACATAGAAAATGCCGATCAGTTGAGCTTTCCCCGCGGAGTCGCTGACGCGCTTTCGGGCATCGAGCTGGTGCCGCGGTATCAGGTGAAGCTGAACCTCACACCGTCGAAGTGAAGGCTGAAAACTGGTATCGCTGCGCCGCCGAGGGTCCCGGTCAGCCGCGATCGAGATAAATGCGGAAATTTTCTGCATATCCGTCTTTCGGCGGATATCAGTCGTTACTGAGAAGGCCTACAGTAGCTTCCGCTGGTAAAGCAGATGTTTCCGCCGCTCGAAAGAGCCCGTTATGCCGGGCTGTGAAGTTTTTTGGAGGATGTGTTTCATGAGTAGCTTTTTACGCGAGTCGCGCCTGCCACAAGCTGCGCTGTACGGTATGTGCGCGGTGCTTTTTGTACTCGCGCTGGTTTCGCCCGCCACGAGCGCGGCGCAGGTCGGCACAGCAACGGTGACGGGTACGGTGGAAGATACAAGCGGCGCTCTGATTCCAGGCGCGACCGTGACGCTGACGGAGACAACCAACGGCACGCATCGCACGGTAACAAGCGATTCGAAAGGTTTCTTCTCTTTCCAGAATCTTCCCGCGGCCACGTATCAGGCGAAGTTTCATATGGAAGGCTTCAGCGATCTCCAGCGCGGCAACGTGGTCGTCCACATCGGCGATAGCGTCAGCATTCCCGCCATTCGCCTCGGCGTCAGTTCGCAGCAGACTGTGGACGTCACCGCTCAGAGTGACGCCATTCAGCCGACGACGAGCGGTGAGAGCTCCTACACCCTCACGAACAAGCAGATCGAAAACCTCGACATCCAGGGCCGCAGCGCGATCGAGTTGCTGGGTCTCGTACCCGGCGCGGCGAACTCCGGCAACTTTACCAGCGACAGCTACAGCGGCCAAACTGCGGGCTTCAGCCAGAATGGCAGCGGGTTCAGCGTCAATGGCAACCGCTTCGATCTCACGCAGATCGTGAGCGACGGCGCGACCGTCAGCGACGTGAACTCAGCCGGGGCCGCTGCTGTCACCCCCAACATCGATTTCATCTCGGAAGCGAAAGTAGAGACAGCGGCCTTCCTGCCGGAGAATCCGAACGGGCCAATCGTCGTGAGTACGGAAACAAAATCCGGAGGACGGAACTTCCACGGTGAGCTGTACGCGCAGGTGCGCAATCACGTGCTCGAGTCTACCGATTGGCGCGTGAAGAACCTCGGCCTGCCCAAGCCGACCGACGCGTACTACTACCCCGGTGTCACACTAAGCGGTCCGATCGTCATTCCCGGAACGAGCTTCAACAAGAACCGCGATAAGCTCTTCTTCTTCGCAGGCTTCGAGAAGGACCTGCAGTACGTGCAGGATCCCTTGCTGGACATCCGCGAAGCTGTCACGCCCACGCAAGCCATGCGCATGGGCGATTTCACGAATACCGCATACCTGAACAGCATCTCCGGGCCCGGCTACTACGCCAGCGTCACCCCGTGTTCGACCGGCAACAACCCGAGCTATTGCACAACGCCGGGAACGATCAATCCATCTTCAATTGACCCAAATGGCCGCATTCTTCTGAACGCACTGCCACTGCCTAATGCGAATCCAAGCACGAATGGCGGCTACAACCTAATTACGACCGCGCTCAACTTCCAGCCCCGCGATCAGGAGAACGTCAAAGTCGACTACAACATCAATCAACGGAATCACCTTTCAGGCCGCTACAACCACGAGTCCGAAACAGTTCCGTTTCCCTTTGGATATTATGACCAGTTCACGCCGAATGGCTTTCCGGCTGGTCAGTATGGACACAATCAATCCAACTCGGTAGTGGGTAACCTCTCCACCGCGCTTACTTCATCTCTGACAAATCAACTCATTTTCAGCTACACGCGATTGGGATTTCAGACGTATCTGCATAACGAAGCCGCCATCTCGCGTTCGGCGTTGGGCTACAACGCAAGCGATCTCTACAACAACAACACGGACATTCTGCCGAATGTTCAGCCATCATACGGTGGCGCGGGTTATGCTTCGCTTTACCTCATTGGCGGAAGCTATCCTACGACAGACAATCCTCAGCAGACGTATGTCATCAACGAGAACGTCACGAAAATCCTGCGCACGCACACGCTGAAGGCTGGCTTCTACTTCGCACAGCAGCAGTTCGGCGGCCTGACTCCAGGCCAGGAGAACGGAACGATCGAAACAGGAGAATACGGCGGTGCGTATGAGACTGGAAACGTGTTCGCCGATCTGCTCACGGGTCAAATTGCCGGCTACCAGCAGAGCACGAAGAACTTCATCGGCAACATGAAGGAGAAGCGGGCCGACTTCTTCGTGCAGGATGAGTGGAAAGTCACACCACGCTTCACGCTCAACGGCGGCGTGCGGGTCAACCATATCGGTGCCTGGTATGAGGAGAGCGGACGCATTGTTGTCTTCGATCCCAGCAAGTACAGTTCTGCGAGCAACTACGCTGCCGCGCCTGGATTGGTCACGCATGCAACGGATCCTTCCGTCTCCATCAGCGGCGGCAAGCCGCTCGGTTTCCAAATCGCTCCTGACATTGGCTTCGCATGGGACTTCCTCGGCACCGGAACCACCATTCTTCGCGGCGGTTTCGGAACCAACTACTATGCCGACCCTGGCGCAAACGCCTTCTCCACGATCGAGGCTCCGCCGAACGAGACCTTCACCAGCTACTACGGCCTCACCACAATCTCAAAGATCCCGACCCTGCAGACGTATCTTCCACTGGGTCTGTATGGTGTCGGCAACCGCAATGATTCACATCTTCCTGTGACCCGTTCGTACACGCTGGCTGTCGCTCAGGCCTATCCGCACGGTCTTCATACAGAAATTTCCTATAACGGAAATGGATCGAAGTATCTGACCGGTTACAGCAATCAGAACCCGGTGCCGGAGGGCTGCGCGGCCGAGTACCAGGGCTATGCTCCGGGTTCTTTCAACGACGTATCGTGCCGGCCCTATCCGCTGCTATCCAGTCTCAGCACGGAAGTGCACAATCTGAGCTCCTTCTATAACTCACTGCAGGTAACGGCGTCCAAGGCGACGGGTGTCGCGAACTTCTGGCTAACATACACCTACGGCAAGGCGATGGCCTACAACTGCGAAAACACATTCGACGAGCGCCGTTGCTACAACCCCGCGCCCTTCGATCGCAGCCAGAACCTCAACATCTCCTACCTCATCAATCTTCCAAGCGTCAGCGCGAAGTACCTTGGCAACCACAAGGTGCTGAACGGCGTCCTGGATGGCTGGCAGTTCACCGGCATTGAGCAGCTGAGCACGGGAACGCCGCTCGGTGTCACCGCTGCAGCCTCCGCAAACGGGAACACCGGCAATGAATATGACGGCATTCACAACCGGACCATCAATTTCTATGCTGTGGGTGACGCTGCGAGCAACTACAGCTCTCCCAATTTCGATAACCGTGTAACGGTCGGTACCCCGGATGAGCAGGCCGTACCAACGCTGACCTGTGATCCTCGCACCAACCTTCATGCGCACCAGTACTTCAATGCCGCCTGCTTCCTGGCTCCCAATAGCGGAGGGAACGCAGCGCTGACTGCTGTCACCCGCCCAAGCATCGGTACCTACAACCTGCCCTACATTCACGGCCCGCGCGCCGAGTCAGACGACGTAGGCCTTTACAAATCCTTCAAGTTCAGGGAGAACCGCAGCATTCAGATTCGCGGCCAGGCATTCAACGTCTTCAATCATCCCCAGGACGCCTTTGTGCAGTACGACCCGGGTCTTTATCTCCACTACGACGCATACGGCGCCGCGCCGGTGAATCCGACACAAGCCGGCTACGCCACCACCAAGCTGGGTCACCGCACCGTTCAGCTCGAAGCGAAGGTGTTCTTCTAGGGCATGGAGCGCTGTAGGCGCGAAACTAGACTAGACACAGTCTTCATCAATCCACCAACGGCCAGGCACACTGCTTGGCCGTTCTCTTCAGCAAGCGCTCCCGCTACCCTGAGGCTCAACGAGTGGGCGCTCGCGGGAAAATGGCAGGATGAGCGCCAGATTGCGACTTCGCTTGCGCCTTCGGCAGCGTTTCTCTACCGCTTTCATGCTCGCGATCTTCCTCTCGTCCTTGGACGGCCAAGGGACGGAAAGCCCACCCGCTTCCGCGTTACCATCGACGGCAAAGCGCCGGGCGAAGACCATGGAATCGACACGGATGCGAATGGCAACGGCACAGTCAAAGAGAATCGGCTCTACCAGCTCATCCGCCAGCATCACGCCATCCGCGACCGCACTTTCCGAATCGAATTTCTTTTACCGGGAGTGCAGGCGTATTCCTTCAACTTCGGCTGAAACATCCGTCCAACTAGCGTGTCCGTACTTAGGGTGGGAAGCAAAAATGATGAACAAGACTGACGAACAGGCAGCATTTTCAAGCACGGAGGCGCACTCGTTCCA
>CAJCIP010000066.1 GCA_903970445.1 Verrucomicrobia bacterium Tous-C9LFEB
CGTGTGTTTTCTGATCGAAGAGATCGGCCTCGGGCTGGACGAAGGTCCACTTGAAGGCGCCGGCGGTGACGCCACAGTGATACACCTGCACGCCGATGGCGTCGACCGCGAAAAGTGTGCGGGACGGGGCCGGAGGCAGCGTGACGTCACTCGCTTGTGGTGTAAGGGCAAAAACGAGAGCGAGGGCACCAGCGAAGTTCATTGAGTTCATGCGAAGTTCCTAGTCGAGGAAACGGCTGGTGATGCCGCCGTACGCGTCGATGCGCCGATCGCGCAAAAAGGGCCAATGCTGCCGTGTGATCTCGACTTCCTTCGGGTCGAGGTCTGCGTAGAGGATTTCTTCCCTGTCGTGTGACGCCTTCGCGAGGATGCGACCAAACGGATCGGCGATAAAGCTCCCGCCCCAGAACTCAAGCCCCGCGCCTTCAGGGCCACGCATCATGACGCCGTTGTGATCGACGTCGCCGTGCTCATGGCCGACACGGTTTACGGAGCAGACATAAACGCCATTAGCGATGGCATGTGCGCGCTGAATTGTTTGCCACGCCTCGTACTGGCGCTCGCCGTATTCAGACTTCTCGCTCGGATGCCAGCCAATCGCCGTAGGAAAGAAGAGCGTCTCCGCACCCTTGAGCGCAGTCACGCGAGCGCCCTCGGGATACCACTGATCCCAGCAGACGAGCGTTCCGATCGGTCCTGCGCTGGTGCGTTGTGCCTGGAAGCCGAGGTCGCCGGGAGTGAAATAGAACTTCTCGTAATAGAGAGGATCGTCGGGAATATGCATCTTGCGGTATACCGCGTTGATGTTGTCGGGCGTGTCGCTGGCGTAGTCAAGAATGGCCGCGGTGTTGTGATACAGGCCTGGTGCGCGGCGCTCAAACAGGCTTGCGATGACGACGAGCTTGTGTTCGCGGACGACTTCGCTCAGCGCGGCGGTGGACGGTCCTGGGATGGATTCGGCTGTGTCGAAAAGAGCATGATCTTCACGCTGACAGAAGTATTGCGCGCGGAAAAGCTCAGGCAGGCAGACGAGTTTTGCGCCGTTTTCTGCCGCCTCACGAACGCGTGAAATCGCCCTTGCCAGATTCGCTTCCGTGGAGGGCTCGCAAGACATCTGGATGAGGGCAACGCGGGTTGTCTTTGACTGCGACATGACTAGCTAAGGGTATCAACTTTGGAGCGAGCGAAGGTACTTATGAGGTATGCGGAGTCGCTGTTGAGCCGCATCGGTGGACACGCCCACCGTGTGGAGTGTTTGGAGAAGCGGGCTGCTTGCAGTGAGTTGTGCGTGCGGTCAAACATATGCTGCTGTGCGCGAATCGCACGTGAGTTGTCCTGGAACGCTGATGACAACTCCGGAAAAACAGAGCGCACCTAACCATGGTGTAGTGCGGAGAGAATCATCATGAACAGACGAAACATTCTTGCAGGCCTGGGTGCGGCAGCTGCCACTCCCTTCTTTCTAAAATCGCTGAGCGCGCAAGGCCCTGGTATGGGTCCAGGTATGTCTCAGGGCATGGGCCCAGGGCCCATGGAAATGCACTATATGGAAGAAACCAAACACGTCGGCTCACTCTCGCTGCTGATCAGCCGTGAAGCCCTGCACCGCGCACAGAACCCAAAGGTGCTGGAGTTCGCAAAGTTCGAGGTTGCCGAGCAGGAGACGATCGCGGACATTCTGATGGGAATGATGATGCCACCCGACCAGGTATCAGGCGTGGTCGTTCCGCCGACTAACGAACAAGCGATGGCAAACCTGAGCGGAGAAGGACGGATGAACTTCATGCGTCTGCGGGCGATGAACGGTCCCGGCTTTGAAGCTGAGTTCATTACTGCCGAGATCAATGGGCACCAGAAGCTGCTCAGCATCCAGCAAAATTATTTGGATCAGGGACACTCTCGCGGTGCGATCAACGTCGCGAAGCTCGCGAAAGGCATGATCACTGAACACCTTCAGCTGCTGAGTGACATTCAGCAGCGCATAGGCTAAGTGCTGTTGCGGGAAATAGAAGGGCGCCGCGTTTGCAGCGCCCTTCTCGTTTTGAGGCGAAGTTCGTCTATTTGGGATCGTCGAACAGCAGGATCGCCGCAGCGATCGTTGTGGTCCACATTCCGTTCTTATGTCCGACAGCTGACTGAGTGACATTCGCGGTGCGCACGATCTTGTTCGAGATGCGGTAGATTTCCTTCTTCTCATCCCAGCTTGTGTCGGGGTTGAAGTCCACATCCAGTGTGGTCGCGAGCATTTCGGCAGCGAGTTCTTCAGCGTAATCGCCGGCTTGTTCTTCCGTCTCGCCGAAGCTGTGGTGCTCGGAGAGATAGCCGTAGGTGTTTTTGTCAGTGGGGATGGCGACGCCGATGGAGCTGACGACGAGACGATGCGGTTCGCGTGTTGAGTTTTCGGCAACAACCGCGAAAACGACTTCGCCGGGATTCAGAAACTTCAGACCCTCTTTGCGGGGAATGAGTTTGCAATTCGGCGGGAAGATCGATGAGACACGAACCAGGTTCTGTGCGGCGATGCCCGCGTCGCGCAACGCCATTTCAAAGGAAGTCAAACGCTCCTTATGCTTGCCAACGCCCTTCGTGAAAAACAGGCGCGTGGGAACCATGTTCATGCCCAATGTGTGAATCCTCCCGTGTGGAAATCGCCTTACGTCCGTGGCGACTGGCGGAGCATAAGAGCCCTGTTGCCCAATAGAAAGTATCACACGTCTACAAGCTGGTGTGTGAATGCGTTCCGCACGGCATGCGGACTCAACGTAGGGCAATTCCAAAGCCACGCCACGCGTTTGACAAAGTTTTTCTGCTAATTTTAAGAAACGTGGAAAGCACCCGCGCCCACCTACTTTCTCGCACTCGCAGCACAGCCACTCAGATTCATTCACCGGCTGGAACAGCCGTCACGAAGGAGCGCCATGTCTAGCGAATTTCGCAATTTTTTGGAGTTGTCGTACGAAGAGCTCGAAGAACTAAACCTGAAGGCTAAAGATCAGCGAAAGAAGCGCGTGGCGATCGATAAGCTGCAGGAAGAGCGGTTGAAGTACCTCACCGACAACAAGGGCATCAAGGCTGTGACCGTCGTTTTCTCCGATCTCGAGGGCCGGCTGCACATGCTGGACTACGACAAGAAGTTCCTTGTCGGCAGCTATGACAATCTGACGTTCGATGGTTCGTCGATCCGCGGCTTTACGGCGCAGCGCGAAAGTGACCTGCGGCTTGGCCTTGACTGGAGCGCGTTTTATTACACGCCCGCGGATGTTTTCGGTGCAGGCAAGGTGCTGGTGTTCGGCGAGGTGATCGACAAGAACGGCAGTCACTACTCCGGCGACGTGCGCGGTGTGCTGAAGAACTTTTCGAACGAGATGTTTGAGAAGCAGGGCTACACACTGAACGCCGCGAATGAGATTGAAGGGTTCCTCTTTGAAGGCATCGATGCCGAGCGGAACTTCTCAAAGACGGGCGAATTCGTGTACACAAACCAGGGCGGCTATTATCACTCGCTGCCTGGCGACCCCCTGCGCGAGTTCATTGACACGGCTGCGGAAGTGCAGCGAGCGATGGGGTTCGAGAACGAGAAGGATCATCCGGAGGTTGCGCCCAGCCAGTTCGAGATCAATTACACCTACGGTGAAGTTGTCGCGGCTGCCGATCAGATCCAGCTCTATAAATTGATCTGTCGCCAAATTGCAACGCAGATGGGAATGACGGCGAGCTTCCTGCCAAAGCCCGTTACCGGCGTGAATGGCAGCGGCATGCACACAAACGTGTCCATCACCAAGGAAGGCAAGAACCTGATGTGGGATCCCAACGGCGAAGAGAAAATCTCCACGTTCGGTTGGGACTTCGTCGATAAGATTCTGACGGCGGGCAATGATCTTTGCCTTCTGTTGAATGCCAGCGTGAATGCGTATCGACGTCTCGATCCACATTTTGAGGCCCCGAATCAGATCAAAGCTTCGGCGACGGATCGTGGCTCAATGGTGCGCATTCCGATCGGCAACGAGAAGTCGGCACGCGTCGAAGTTCGTTCTGTGGGACCTGATGCGAACCCTTACATGGTGCTTTACTCGGTCTTCAAGACTGGCCTCGACGGCAAAAAGGCGGACATTGCCAACCTGCGCCAGGCGGAGCGCTACCTGCCGGACAACATTTATACGGCGCTCGAAGACTTCCGCAAAGCAGAGTGGACCACCGAGTTGCTCGGTGCAGATGTCAAGGCCCGCTACGCTGACCTGAAGCAGGCTTCCGCTGACCGTTGCGCGCGGCTGCTCGGCACGATTGTGAAGCCTTCCGAGATCCAATTCCATCATGATGTTTATAACCAGTTGCTGTGGGGCCAGTTCTAAGAAGTTAGAGACAAAGAAGGGCCGGGAGCGATGCCGGCCTTTCTTCTTCATTCCGAAATTGATTTCTCAGCGGTGATGGAACGGGTTTACCGTTTCGACGCTGAACTTTTCAAAATCCTTCGTGTTGCGAGTGGCCACGATTAGGCCTCGCACCTTTGCAATCGCTGCAATCATCGCGTCAACCATGAGATTTTGTGGATGTTTGCTCAGCAAACGCGCAGCTTCCCTCGCTGACGGGACGTCAAGTGTAAGCACTTCGCTGCTCATTGCGATTCGGCCAATCCAGAAATCAAAGGCAGCTGCGCGCGAGGGATCGTGCTTGCGAACCTTTTCGACGCCGGCCTGAAGTTCGAACAAAGCCAAAGACGGCACCCCAAAGCCGTGGGAGTGATGCGCGGTGAACCAGGCTACAACTCCACCATGTGGCTTCGGTTTGCGCATCTCCGAAAGAATGTTGGTGTCGAGAAGAAATTTCAAAACTTCACCGATGCCCGCATCTTCCAATTACCACGCGAAGGAATCGGCAGGTCGCCGGCAGGGCCGGATCGAAGGATATCGAGAAGACTCGGTTTGCCATTTTCCTGTTCACGCTCCCACTGTTCGAACGGTAGGATCACTGCGCTCTTCACACCGCGTTGGGTGATGATTTGAGGACCGTGTGCTTTTGCGGTGTCAATGACCTCGCTAAGCTTCGCTTTTGCTTCCTGTAGTTGCCATATCGCCATAGGAGCTCCTGACTAGCTATATGACTAGTTTACAGGTCCGCGGTATTCGAAAAACTTAGGGCTGCTTAGGGCAGTATCATGGATGGACATCTACTCGCTTGCTCGTCAATGCGTGCCTGGATCACTGGAGAAAAGGTCTTATGCGTAAGAAGGTAACGGTCGTCGGGGCCGGGAACGTTGGCGCTACAGCAGCACATTGGATTGCCGCGAAGGAGCTCGCGGATGTTGTTTTGATTGATGTGATCGAAGGTGTGCCGCAGGGCAAGGCGTTGGACCTGCTGCAGGCGATGCCGATCGAGAAGCGCGATTGCAGCATCGTCGGAACGAACGACTATGCGGACACCGCGAACTCTGACATCGTTGTGATCACCGCCGGCATCGCCCGTAAGCCAGGCATGAGCCGCGATGACCTCCTGAATACGAATTTCAAGATCATGAGCGACGTGGTGGAGAAGGCTGTGAAAGCATCGCCCGACTGCATCGTCATCGTTGTTTCGAATCCGCTGGATGCGATGGCTCAGACCGCTTTCAAGAAGGCTGGGCTGCCGCGGGAGCGTGTGATCGGTATGGCCGGCGTGCTCGACTCAGCCCGTTTTCGGACGTTCATCGCGGAAGAACTCGAAGTTTCGGTGGAGAACGTTACGGCTTTTGTCCTTGGCGGGCACGGTGACACGATGGTGCCGCTGTCGCGCTATTCCACGATGGCCGGTATTCCCATCACGGAGTTGATCGAACCCGCTCGCTTACGGGAGCTCGAAACACGCACCGCAAACGGTGGTGCCGAAATCGTGAAGCACCTCAAGACGGGTTCTGCGTACTACGCGCCTTCAGCGGCGGCGGTCGAAATGGTCGAAGCAATCTTGAAGGATAAGAAGAAGATTCTTCCCTGCGCCGCTTATCTCCAGGGCGAGTACGGCATCGATGGTCTCTATGTAGGTGTGCCGTGCAAGCTGGGCTCGAAGGGCCTGGAGAAGATCATCGAGATCAGGCTGACAGACGAGGAGGAGGCCGCGTTGAAGAAGAGTGCAGAGGCTGTACGTGAGCTTTGCACAGTGATTGGCGTCGCTTAAAAAGCTCATCAGCGTGCAAGAAGAAAGCCCGCTCTACAAGCGGGCTTCTTCTTTTGCAGAACGAGGCTCTACGACTTCTGGATCGTGATGCTTTCGAGTACGACGGGCGTCTTCGGCTTGTCTTGCGAACCCGTAGGCACCTTGCTGATTTTCTCTACGATGTCATAGCCTTCGATGACTTCGCCGAAGATGGTGTGCTTGCCTGTCAGCCAGCTTGCGTCGGTCACGGTGATGAAGAACTGCGAGCCGTTGGTGTTCGGGCCGGCGTTCGCCATCGCAAGCTTGCCTGGCTCCTTGAAGCTGTGCGGCGAGCCCTTGGTTTCATCGGCGAACTTATAGCCAGGGCCGCCCATTCCTGTGCCTTCAGGGTCGCCTCCCTGGATCATGAAGTTTGGAATCACGCGATGGAAAATTGTCCCGTCGTAGAGCTTCGGTCCTTTCTTCGAACGCGAATCCCACTCCTTGCTGCCTTCAGCGAGGCCGATGAAGTTGGCAACGGTTTCCGGAGCTTCTTTGTCGAAAAGGCGGCAAACGATGATGCCCTGTGATGTGTTGAACGTAGCTGTTACTGGCATGCGTGGATCTCCTTACGAATTGTGCTTGGTGATAGAAAAGTGACTAGCGCTGCGGCGATGCCGCAGATCTCGGCGCTGCGGGTGCCGCAGCAGGAGCGGGGGTGCCGGGCAAAGACGGCACGGGTCGACCCGCAGGAATAATGGTGATCTTGTTCATGACGACGGGCGTGACCGGCTTGTCTTCGCTGTTGCGTTCCACGCGCGCGATGGTGCTCACCAGAAGAACGGAATGCTCGTCGCACTGGCCGAAGATGTTGTACTTGCCGTTCAATTCCGGTTGAGCAGTTTCGGTGATGAAGAACTGCGAGCCATTGGTGTTAGGACCAGAGTTCGCCATCGCCATGCGACCCGGGATGTCGAACCGGAGCGCGGGTGAGAACTCATCGCCAAAGTAGTAACCGGCATCGCCCATGCCTGTTCCAAGTTTGTCGCCACCCTGGATCATGAAGCCCGGAATGACGCGGTGAAACGTTGTGCCGTCATAGAAGGGAACCCCTGTGACTTTTTTCGCGGTAGTTGGATCTACGTAGCTCTTTGTGCCGGTGGCAAGGCCAACAAAGTTGGCCGAGGTCACGGGGGCTTCTTTGTCGAAGAGTTTGCACACGAGGCGGCCCATCGTTGTGTCGATAATGACTGTGGGGCCCGCGGGGGTAGGGGGCGGTTCTTCGTGCGCCATGGTGCTCGGCGCATCGGGCAAGGAGGACGAACTCTGTGCCATCGATGGCTTTGATAGAACAGCAACGGAGCAGAGGAAGAGAGTAAGAACGAACGAATGTTTGCGAACCGTCATGCGTCTATAAGGCTACTCCCAAGCGATGTGTGGGGCAAAGTCACTTTTACTAGAGCAGCCGCCGGACGATGCTGCGGCTAAGCTCGAGCGTCGCGCCGTAGACCACATGCGCGGCCCAGTATTGAAGATGGCCTTCCATCGGCATGTCCACCGGTGAGCCGGAGAGCTGGAACGCAGGTACAGCGACTTCATCTGCGCCAAGGAAGAGAAGTGTTCCGAATGCAGCACCTCCGCCTGTCGTGATTTCCGGCAACCACTCTGCGGTGGCTGAATAAAGCAGCCCCATCAGCGTGCCGAACGTGTAGTGCACTGCCTGTCCCGCGGCCTTCTTCTGATCATCGGGGATTGCGTTGCCGGTGAGCTCGGCTAATTTGCGTGCCACTTTCTCAGTGGAGCCTTCCGAGTGTTCTGCGGCGAGCTCTATCTGCGCTTCTTCGTGGGCGATTTGCCAGGGTGACTCACCGTCCGCCAGCTTCTGTTCCTTCTCGTACTTCTTCTTGCCTGCTGCTAACAGGTTTTGGAACTGATCCATGACAAGCGTGGCGGCGATGCCCGCAGCAACTCCTGCAATCAGACCCTTGGCGAGCGATGGGCGACGACGAACCATGTTTGCTCCTCTAAGTGAGTTGGATGCCGCTGTCAACGAAGCGGCATGTTCGCCGTGTACGATTGCCATCGAAGTAGACGTGGAGGATTTATGGCGAAGCAAGCGATCTGGGTAATGTTGAAAGCGAAGGCTGGCAAGGAGAACGATGTGGAAGCGTTCCTCAGTCAAGGCGCAGCCATGGCGAACGATGAGCCTGAAACGGTGAACTGGTATGGCGTGAAGATGGCCCCGGGGGTTTACGGTGTGTTCGACACCTTCGACGATGAGGAAGGTCGCGACGCTCACCTGAACGGCGAAATCGCAAAGGCGCTCATGGCCTCCGCACCAGAGCTCTTTGACAACGAGATTCGTATCGAGAAGATGGAGATCATCGCGATCAAGTAGCGGCTACACGCGGCTAGCGGCTCTCTGCACGTCCGCGAAGACTCGCAGAAGGTTTCCCCCGAGCAGCTTCCTTAGTTGCTCGGCGGTGTAACCACGTTCGGCGAGCGCCGCTGTAATCTTAGGCAAATCTGCTGCGCTTTGGATCTCGGCAGGCAGTATAGGAAAGCCGTCAAAATCCGTGCCGATGCCGACATGGTCGATTCCGGCGACCTTCGCGACGTGGTCAAAGTGATCGATGAGCGCGGCGAGCGGCACCAGCGGCAGCGTGGTTGAAAGTTCGCGCGCGTAGAAGTCGCGGTCCACTTTCAAAGGCAGCGAATAAGGCACTGGCTCTCCGCGCTCGATGTAAGGCGCCTCTGCTGCCTGGTACAGCGCATTGCGTTGCTCTGCGGTATTCGTCCACGCTGTATGCCATTGGTCGCTGATGAACGAGGGATAGAAGTTCACCATCACGACACCGTTGTTCGTTGCGACTGCGCGAAGCTGCTCGTCCGTAAGATTGCGATGGGAATTAGTGACCGCGCGTGCACTGGAGTGCGACGCGATGATGGGCGCGCGAGTCGTCTGCAGCACGTCCCAAAAGGTTTTGTCGGAAACGTGGCTTACATCCACCATCATGCCGAGATGGTTCATCTCACGAACGACTTCGCGGCCGAAGTGAGTCAGACCATTGTGGTGCGCGACTGCTGGATCGTGCTCATCACCGGAGCTGTCGGCCCACTCGTTCGTGTTGCTCCAGGTGAGTGTCATATAACGCACACCGAGTTGGTGATAGATGCGAAGCAGGCCGAGATCGGCTTCGATGGAATGACCGCCCTCAATACCCATGAGTGCGCAAAAGACACCGTCTTTGTGGGCTTGTGCGATGTGCTCAGACGAAAGCCCCAGGCGCATTGTCTGCGGATGCTTTCGGATCTGTTGCAGCACGCCGTCGATGAGTTGCAACGTGCGAAAGGCATAGCGTCCGCGCCACTGCGTCGGCTCAACCCAGATGGCGAAGAATTCAGCCGCAAGGTTTCCAGCGCGTGCCGTTTCCAAATTGATCATCCCGTCGCCGAGCGGCCCGGAGAAGTCCCAGCACTCGTCTACAAAGCGCTGCGGTGTGTCCGCGTGGGTGTCGATGACGAGAGCGTTGGCGTGAATCGTGGCGGCATCAACCATTGCTTCGGTGTTGATGCTACAGGACATAGCTTGCCTGCCCAAAAGCGAGAACGCCGGGGGTACAACCTGAGGCACCGTCCACAGCCTCCTAACTTGTTGAGGTGATGAGATGAACTTCAACGACGGATCGTCCAACAATAATTTGGATAATGCCAGCACTCCTGCACGCGCAGCCAACCTGGACAATGAGAAGGACCCGAAGGAAACGGTCCTTGGCCACGACGCGATGGACCTGGCAAAGAAAGCTCAAAATCGGCAGCACCAGAATGAGCAGACGAACTCGAGCAACACCATTTTTTCGAAGTAAGGAAACACTGAGACACAAAGACCTCGCCGTTGGCGAGGTCTTTGTTTTGGGCCAACGCGCGCTAGCTATTGAAGGCTGCAGCGCCCGATTCAGCCACAGCCTGGTCCTGCTTGCCAAGGCCACCGCTCACGCCAATTGCCCCGACGACAGTGTCGCCCTGTTTGATCGGCACGCCACCGGCGAAGATCATCACCTTGCCATCGTTTGAGGCATGGATGCCGAAGAACTGGTCGCCTGATTGCGACAGCTCGCCCAGCGTTTTGGTTTCGATGTCGAAGGCGCGCGATGTCCAGGCCTTCTTGATGGCGATATCGACCGAGCCGAGCCACGCCTTCGGCATGCGCTCGAAGGCGAGCAGATGTCCGCCCGCGCAAACAACTGCAATGTTCATAGGCTGGCCGATGTCTTCCGCCTTTTTCGTTGCGGCGGCGATGATCCGGCGTGCGTCTTCCAGGGTGAGGCTTGCGTGGCTACTGCTCATGGGTGTTGCTCCTTATTGGTTGGGGAGGACGAAAATACGGGCATTCGCTTCGTACCTGTTGTTCGATGCAATTCGCCAAAGATGGAAGCGTTCATCCCTTCAGCGCCTCCCTCTTGATGCAGCCTTCGTCTTTCTTGTTGTCATTCCCGCAGGGAATCTGCGTTCTGTAGACATGCCACGGCCCAATCGAAGGACGACCATCTCAAGCCAGGCAGGTTTACACTCTCAGCCATGCTCTTTCACCGAGCGCTCACGTATCTCATTGCCGCGCTTTCTGCAGGAAACGCCGCATCGCAGTGGGAAATTCAGGACGCCCACACCACCGCGAGCCTCCGCGGCATTCACTACGTCGGCAACGGCGTAGCGTGGGCGTCCGGCACGGACGGCACCGTGCTGCGTACCGAGGACATGGGTTTCGTCTGGCAGCTCTGCGCCATTCCACCCGGCGGGGAAAAGCTCGACTTCCGTGGCATCCAGGCCTTCGACAACAACACGGCCATCGTGATGTCGAGCGGCAAAGGTGATCTGTCTCGGCTGTATAAAACGACGGATGGGTGTCAGACGTGGAAGCTGGTGTTCACGAACCCGGATAAGGACGGATTCTGGGACACGATTTTGTTGAACCGATTAGAGTCTGACGGTCTACTTTTCGGAGATCCGGTAAACGGGCGATTTGTGCTGTGGCGTACCGCTGACAAAGGTGAACATTGGGCACGAGACCCCTCCCTCGACGTCCACTCGCTGCCAGGAGAGGGCGCGTTCGCGGCGAGCAACTCCATCCTCGTAGAGGATGACCATTCTTTCATTCACTTCGGCACTGGCGGTGGCAAGCAGGTGCGTTTCGTTTCTAGCAACGGAGGGGAAGCGGGCTGGGGGGCGGTGACTGTCGATCTGGCTGCTGGTTCCTCCGCGACTGGAATCTTCTCAATCGCGTTCCGTACATTTTTATCGAAATACGTCATTGGGAGTGCCCATTTTGTCGCTATTGGAGGTGACTACAGCAAACCATCGAAGGCGCAAGGCACAGCGGCATACAGTGTCGATGACGGGCACACATGGACCAGTTCGAAAACTTCGCCTCACGGATACCGGAGTGCTGTGGCGTATGACCGCAACACTGGAACCTGGATCACCGTCGGCCCAAACGGCACCGACATCTCCACCGACGACGGCCGCAACTGGCATCCACTCAAGCCCGGCCCCGGCGACGCGCCCGACGCCGACCAACACTGGAACGCGCTAAGTCTGCCGTTCGTCGTCGGGCCGAAAGGCCGGATTGGTTTGCTTCACAGCGACCTGCTCGCGCAATCGAAAGTTCATTGAATCAAGAACTCATTGAGTCACATGACCCAAGCTTCACGTAGATCCTGAGGGGCCAAAGGCCCAGGCTGTGATGTGTCGCGCCTTCAGCGCTCGAACTCATACTCTCTGAATGTGGCTATCCTTAGGCTGCTATCTGGCGCGACTCATGGCACCATGGGCCGCGATAGCCGACACCAGTTCTGTCATCTTTGCCGAAGGCGCATCGCGCCGCAGTGAAGAGACCCCTGTCTTTCGTTCGTAGGGCCACATGATCCTCTACGCCACCATCAACTCGGGCAAACTGGGCGAGTACGCGAGAAGCGTGGGTACCCGCATCGAGGTGCTCACGCAATTCATGCTCAGGCGGCTGTAATGCCTTGGCTGCGCCCACGTCTTACAGGCAGAGGTAGAACACTATGCACGCAATCTTCCAAGCCGCACGGATGACCGGCATCATGGCCTGGGAGTTGCTTTGGGCGCTCTGCCTCGGCTTCGGGCTCTCTGCGGTCGTCGAGGCCGTCGTCTCCAAAGAGCGCGTCAGCAAACTACTGCCGGATTCGTCCGCGAAGACCATCGTTGTGGCCTCTGCTCTGGGTGCGGCTAGCTCCTCGTGCAGCTACGCCGCGACAGCGCTTGCGCGGAGCCTTATCCGCAAGGGCGCGGACTTCATCGCCGCGATTGCGTTTCAGTTTGCGTCGACGAACCTGGTGGTAGAGCTCAGCGTGCTGCTGGCAGTCGTTCTGGACTGGCAGTTCATGCTGGCGGAATTCGTCGGCGGCCCCATCATGATCGCGCTGCTGGTCGTCCTACTGCGCATTACCCTGCGGCCGAAGCTGATCGCCGCTGCGCGCAAGCAGGCCGAGAAAGGCCTTGCCGGGCGCATGGAAGGTCATGCCGCAATGGACATGAGCCTGCACGAGGGCACCTTCTGGCAGAAGCTGACTTCGGCAAAAGGTACGACCGCGACCAGTCACTTCTACTGGATGGACTGGTACTCATTGTGGCCGGACATCGCCGGCGGGCTGGTGATCTCCGGATGTTTGGCTGCGTGGGTACCGCAGGGTTTCTGGCAGGGCTTCTTCCTGGTCGGCCACCCGCTGATCGCGCGTATCTGGGGACCGTTGGTCGGGCCGCTCGTCGCGGTGCTCAGCTTTGTCTGCTCGGTAGGCAATGTGCCGCTGGCGGCGGTGCTGTGGAACGGCGGCATCAGCTTCGGCGGCGTCATTGCCTTCCTCTTCGCCGATCTCATCATCCTGCCGATCCTGAACATCTATCGCAAGTACTATGGGCTCAAGGTCGCGGCTATCCTCTTCGTCACCTTCTACGCTGCGATGGCGCTGGCCGCCCTCGCGGTCGAAGGCATCTTTGGATGGCTGCACCTCATTCCGAAGGAGCGCGCTGCGGGCATCCTGCAGGAAAGCGTCCACTGGAATTACACCTCGGTGCTCAACATCATTTTTCTGCTGTTGTCTGCTCTGCTGCTGTGGCGGTTTCTTAGGACGGGTGGGCCGGAGATGCTGAAGATGATGGGCGACGCTCCGCCCGCAGGTGAGACCGCGCACCACCACTGCCATTGAGTGAAGATGAGAAAATGATTCTTTACGCCGCCACCACCAATCCAGGCAAGCTTCGCGAGTTCGCGGAAAGCGCGAGCGCCGACGGCATTGGTGTGCTCGCGCTACCCGGCCTCAAAGAAATGCCCGAGCCGGTCGAGGATGCGCTCACCTTCATGGGCAACGCCGAGCTGAAGGCCGTTGCGTATTCCAAGCTCGCGCCGGGCGTGATGGTGTTCGCCGATGACTCAGGGCTCGAAGTCAACGCCCTCGGCGGTCAACCGGGCGTGCGCTCCGCGCGCTTTGCCGATGATCTCGGCTTCGAGCCAGGCAGCGGCACAAAAGACGAACGCAACAACCGCTGCGTGTTGTCGCTGCTGCACGGATTGGAGAAAGGCAGCGCAGTGAACGACCGCCGTGCGCGCTTCGTCTGCGCACTGGCTCTCGCTCGGGACGGCGAGATCTTACTTCGCGCTGAGGGCTCTGTCGAAGGCGAGATGATTGACGTGGAGCGCGGCAAGAACGGCTTCGGCTACGACCCTATGTTCCTGATTCCCGAACTCGGCCTCACGACGGCTGAACTCGGTGCAGACCAGAAGTGGGCGATCAGCCACCGCGGCAACGCGTTCCGAGCGCTGCTCCACCAGCTCAAAACTCTTTCCTAGGGCAAACCGGCGGACCAGTTGCATCGAGCTTACGGTCGTTTTCGTTCTGAAAGAGCCGGGCTTCAGCTCGGCCATAAACACCAGCAACCAGCGCGGCTTCAGCCGCCGAGGTTCTCTCTGGACCCCAGCTCAACATTGGCCCGCGCCAGTAGGCCCCAAAATCTTGTCAAGCCCCCTCACCTGTGGATTCTCTCCTAAGCTGCTCAATATACGGCAAATATAGTTCTGAGAAAGTTGTCATAGTTATTACCCTCAACTCGGTAGACTGGATACATAGCTGAAAAACTTCTAAGCGCCAACCGAAGCTTCTCGCTGCATCCGTCCAGGTCGTTTACCGGACAAGCTGGCCGCTCTTCGCTTGACGCTGCATTTAACGCAGCGGAATAATCGAGGTGCCGCAATCAGCGTTGTGTTGTGAGTGCCGGCGTTTGTTCCCAGGAGCACCTCCGCATGGCCGCAGCCGCACCCGTAGCACCACCCGACAACGCACAGGCATCCGGCCAGCAGACAGGCAAGCGCAAAGGCGTTCAGCCGCTGCGCGCGGGCGAAGGGCACAGCTTTCTGCTGCGCAGGCTTCATTCGCTCAGCGGCATCGTGCCCATCGGCGCGTTTCTGGTGGAGCACATCGTTTCGAACTTCGAAGCGGTGAATGGCCCGCTGGCTTACGCGCAACAGGTCAAGTTCCTCAACGGTCTGCCGCTGGTTCGCGTGCTGGAGTGGGCTTTCATCTTCATACCGCTGGCGTACCACGCGCTGTATGGCGTCTACATCGGTCTGCGCGGACGTGGCAATGTGAACGTTTATCCGTGGGCAGGAAACTGGGGCTACTTCACCCAGCGCATCACCGGTTACATCGCGTTCGCATACATCATTCAGCACGTGTGGCGGCAACGCTTCTCGGGCGTCAGCCTTCCGGAGCACCCCGGCGCCGCATTTCACAAGGTTCAGGTGGAACTGCACAATCCATGGATGCTTGCCATCTACGTCATCGCGATGATCGCCACCTGCTGGCACTTCGCCTACGGCATCTGGCTGTTCGCAGCGAAGTGGGGCATCACGCCGGGCAACAAGGCTCGCAAGCAGTTTGGATATGTCTGCGCCGCGGTCGGCACCGGCCTCTGCGTGCTTGGCCTCATCGGCATGTACGCGTTCATCAGCCCGAAGTACGCGAACGCGCCGGACGATGTGATGCCCGCGCAGCCCGCGGGTATCGTGCTGCCAGCGCCGACAACTGCGGCACCGGGAACGACGAATCCGAAGCAGCTAGGTGAGGTGCGCTGAAGTGTGGCCGCACCAAATCATCATTGTCTGGTGCTTGTTCGCGGTTGCGGCAATAGTAAGCAACACGGTGTGGTTCCAGTTGATTCAGCAAGTAAATGGGCTTGAGCTGCTTCCGTACAGAAATCCTCTGATGCAGAGGATGCCTAGAGGGCAGAAGCGACAGATCTTGGCGGCACATGAAAAGCATTATCCAAGTAGTAAATTGCGACTCATGGTGAGGATTAGTGATATTGCCGCTCTAACTTTCTTGCTGCTTTTCGGTGCAACCGGTTTGAAGGAAGTTCTTAGTCACTAGAAGGACGAACAGGAAGAGTTATGGCAGCAGCAACACCAAGAATCATCGTCGTCGGCGGAGGCCTTGCGGGTCTCTCCGCTGTTATCAAGATCGCCGAAGCGGGCGGCAAAGTTGACCTGTTTTCGATCGTGCCGGTGAAGCGGTCGCACTCGGTGTGCGCGCAGGGCGGCATCAATGCGGCGAAGGACCTGAAGGGCGAGGGCGACAGCGTTCTGAAGCATTTTGACGACACGGTCTACGGTGGCGACTTCCTCGCCAACCAGACACCCGTGAAGAACATGACGGCGCAAGGTCCGGCGATCATCGACCTCCTCGACCGCATGGGTGTGCCATTCAATCGCACGCCGGAAGGCCTGCTGGATTTTCGCCGCTTCGGTGGAACGCTCTATCAGCGCACCGCTTTTGCCGGTGCGACGACTGGTCAGCAGCTTCTGTACGCGCTTGACGAGCAGGTGCGGCGGCACGAAAGCGAAGGCAAGGTCACAAAGTACGAGGGCTGGGAGTTCCTTTCCGCCGTGCTCGATGACAATGGCGTGTGCCGCGGCATCTGCGCGATGGACCTGCGCTCGATGGAGGTGCGCACGTTTCCGGCGGACGCGATCATCATCTGCACCGGTGGCAACGGAGCGATTTTCGGGAAGTCCACGAATTCCGTTGTCTGCACCGGCTCCGCACAGAGCGCGCTGTATCAGCAGGGTGCGTTCTACTCGAACGGCGAATTCATCCAGGTGCATCCGACCGCGATCCCGGGCGAGGACAAGCTGCGCCTGATGTCGGAGTCAGCGCGCGGCGAAGGTGGCCGCGTGTGGGTGCCGAACGACAAGCACGACAAGCGTGCGGCGCAGTCGATCCCTGAGGGCGACCGTTGGTACTTTCTGGAAGAGAAGTATCCAAAGTACGGTAACCTGGTGCCGCGTGACATTGCGACGCGCGAGATATTCAAAGTCGTGTACGAGGACGACCGGGGCATCGACGGGCAGCCGATGGTGTATCTCGACGTGAGCCACCTTTCGCCGGAGCGCCTGAACAAGCTAGAAGGCATTCTGGAGATTTACGAGAAGTTCGTCGGCGACGACCCACGCAAGGTGCCGATGAAAATCTTCCCGGGCATGCACTACACCATGGGCGGCCTGTGGGTGGACTTCCAACAGCAGACCAACATCCCCGGCGTGTTTGCCGCGGGCGAAGCGGACTACTCCATTCACGGGGCGAATCGCCTTGGAGCGAACTCGCTGCTGAGCTGCATCTACGGCGGCTTCGTCGCAGGGCCAGAGGCGATGAAGTATGCGACTTCGCTGCCCGCGCAGGCCGGCGACGGTGGCCATGCGGCAGAGAAGCAGCGCCAGACCGAGTTCAACAGCATGCTATTGAACAACCCCGGCACGGAGAACCCATTTAAGCTATGGCGCGAACTCGGCGAGACGATGACCAAGCACGCCACCATCGTGCGCTACAACGCGGGCCTCGATGAAGCAGACGCGAAGCTGGTGGAGCTGCTGGATCGCTACCGCAACGTGAACCTTTCGGATAAGAGTCAGTGGGCCAACACCAGCTTTGCCTTTACGCGGCAGCTCTGGAACATGCTGCAACTGGGCCGCGTTATTGTGAAGGGCGCGAGGCTGCGCGACGAGAGCCGCGGCGCGCACTACAAGCCCGCATTTGAGAAGCGAGACGACGAACGCTTCCTAAAGACAACGATGGCGGCGTTCAAAGATGGTGCTCCTGAAATCACTTACCAGGAAGTGGACACGCAGTTCATCACGCCGCGTCCGCGTGTGTACACGTCGACCTAGGATTGGGCGGTTGATTTATGGAACACAAGCTAAGCATGAACGCGTTGATGATTGCGCTGACGGTTGGCGCAGTGGTTTGCTTCGGCGCGTTCCTGCTGTACGGCATATGGATTGATGGAAAGCGGCAGAAAGTGCGGGACAAGCATCTTCATCCGGTAACCACCGCGTCCGGGGCGGTGGAAGCACAGGAAGACAGTCACGATGACTGAAGGCGTCGTGATCTTTGCAGTTTGCGGTGTGGTTTCTTTGGCGGGATCATTGGACTGATCGCGTGGATTTACGGACGCCAGAGTGCGCGTGGGCGTAAGACGGATTGAGTTTGAAGCGCGGTCGAGTCGACCGTCGCAAAGGAGCGGAAATGGCAGCAGCAGAAGTGACAACGCCAAAGCACCCGGCAAGCGGCCGTACGATTACGGTGAAGGTCAAGCGTCAACGTACGCCTGATGCCGCTGCGGTAACTGAGACGTTCGCGATTCCGTACCGCCCAAACATGAACATCACGTCCGTGCTCGGCGAAATTGCGCTGAACCCGACGACGACAGAAGGCAAGGGCACGACGCCGATTGCCTACGATGCCAACTGCCTCGAGGAGATTTGCGGCTCGTGCGCGATGCTGATCAACGGTAAGGCGATGATGGCTTGCTCGGCGCTGGTGGATAAGCTCACAGGGCCGGATGGCAACGGAGCCATCACACTCGCTCCACTTTCGAAGTTTCCAGTCGTGCGCGACCTTGCAGTGGACCGCTCTGTGCTGTTCGAGAACCTGAAGCGTGTGAAGGCCTGGGTTCCAGTCGACGGCACCTACGATCTAGGCCCGGCACCGCGGCAGTTTCCGCAGGTGCAGGAGCAGCGCTACCCGCTGTCGAACTGCATCTCCTGCACCATCTGCATGGAAGTCTGTCCGCAGTTCAACGACGCGACAGGGTTCGTCGGTGCGGCAACGATCGCGCAGGCGAAGCTCTTCAATATGGACCCGAGCGGCGCGGTGCTCAAGGAAGAGCGTCTGCGCGCGCTAGCAGGGGGCGGCGGAGTGCAGGAATGCAGCTTTGCGCAGAACTGCGTGCAGGCGTGTCCGAAGCAGTTGCCACTGACGGAAGCGATCAGCGATATGGGACGTGACGTGTTTGTGCAGCAGGTGAAAGACTTCTTCCGGCGGTAGATGGGTCTGACTCAGCTGTCCTTCGGATGGGCGAGTTGAGGTGTTCGCTCGGTTGCCCTGTTAGGCCTGGCTATGACGTGGTGGTTTCTTGCAGAAGTTCTGAGATCCGATCCTCTGTCCTCTTTGTGGAAGATGGGCCGATTAGAGCGGAGATCAGCGAAAAGTTACTCAAACCAAAGAGTGGCATGCGATGGAAGATCAGCTTGGCTACATAATGCGGCGGAGGATCGAGCAAAACCATTCCCCTTCCTCGTTTGATCCATTGCGCTTCCGTGAAACCCGAAGCGTGACCGCAACACACTGTAGCGCGTGTAGATAGTTCTAACTCTAATGGCCAACTCGCGCCTGGCATATAGGTAACTGCATCAGCAGGCAGATCCAATCCAAAACTTGGATACTTGCTGTCTGTCAACGCCCGATTAGCATCTGTCGTGACTATGTTCATGCCGAAAACAAACACATGGGCATTGAAACGTTCTATCAAACGTTTGAACATCGCAGAATATTCCTGAACGAGGTAAGATTCGCTTTTCTGCCCCTTAGCACTGATCGCTCCGGGGCCGCTGCGGTAGCGCCACAGGAAGCTTATTGTCGGCTTCGACCAAACCTCTGGCTTTATTCCGCAGAACTGCTCTAACTTCGGTAATGCCAATCTCCCCATGTCACTGAGTCCAAGCGCCGCCTCGCTCTTAGCTGGGATTAACGAATGCTGCCGCATGTATACCCAAGGGAGAATGTTCTTAGTTCGATCAAATTTTGCCAGGCATTTCGTGCTAAGTTTTTCGAGCACGTCCGTGTTGAGTTCTGTGTCGAAAATTTGGAATTGCAGAAAGAAAGCGATTTCGATCTGACGTTCGATCTCTGTCCAGTAAAGAAAGCTTGCAGCAAACGACAAATCGACCGCTTGAAAAGCTTCTAGTCTAATTTCGCTCGCGGCAAACAAGCGCATCTCGACATTTGCATGAGACTGAGCATAGTGTTTCAGGCAGAGCGCCTGTTCATACAAGTCACCGTACGCCCCATGCAGGACGCTGCCGACGATCACTCTGCTTGGAAGGTCGTTCATACTTGCCTTTTTTCTCCAGTTTCACAAGAGTACAGCCAATCCTCCCACAGCCGGAACGTTGCGTTTGCGCCCCGAGTTCAAAGGGAGAGCTCATTTGACTGTGCCACAACGACATTGGCACAGGTCAAGTTCCTCCAGGAGGGCTTTCGCAAAGCGGTGCTGAACGAATTGCGAGACCGCGACTGATATAGCGCAGAGGAGTAGCTTTCCGCCCAGACGTTCGAAATTACCCGTCGATTTCGGCGTCTCACGCGGTCTGCACCGGAATGCTGAGGGTGGACCCTATGAGGTAGGTTGCTCCTTCTCCGTAGCAGTCCGTCCCCGCATTCTCCACGGCATCTCTTCAGGTTTGTTATCGAATGGAGTTAATAACGATTTGCAATGAGAGTGCAGCCAAAACACTCGTTGTCGCGTGCAGAATAGTCATCGTGGGTATTAAGTATCTTTGAAGTAGCAAGCCAAGAAGCGAATCTTCGGAGTATGGTTAATTGCTGTTCATTGGCTAGCATGGACGCATGAAGGTTCACACCGCATACCTAACATTTAACACGCGTGAGCAGTACGAGATGGTGCACATTACACCGCAGGTCGAGGCCATTGTGCGGAAGTCTGGCGTCGATGATGGCCTCTGCTTTGTTTCGCCGATGCACATCACGGCTGCAATCTATGTCAATGACAACGAGAGTGGTCTGATTGAAGACATCAGTGTCTGGCTGGAGAAGCTAGCGCCGCGCTGGCCGGGATACAAGCACCACCAGACCGGCGAGGACAACGCTGATGCGCACCTGAAAGCCCTGCTGCTGCACCACGAGACGACTCTGCCGGTGACGAGGGGACGGCTCGACTTAGGAACATGGCAGCGTATTTTCTACGCTGAGTTTGATGGGCAGAGATCGAAGCGCGTGATTGTGAAGGTGATGGGCAAAGGCGTAGACGAGTCGTGATCGTGCGTGGGATGAGAACAGCGGATTCCGCTCCTGCCGAATGACAAACGAAGGCCTCTGTTGCTTTATCTTGTTGACTACTGAGCGGTAAGAATCTCTTCTTCCAACTGTTGCTTCTCGTAGAGTTCAGTGTAGTAGCCGCCCTTGGCCAGAAGTTCGTCGTGAGTTCCGAGTTCGGTGATGTGGCCGTCCACCAGCACAGCGACGCGATCTGCGGTACGCGCGGTGGACGCGCGGTGTGCGATGAGGATTGTCGTTCGACCAACCATCGCTTTGCGCAGGGAAGCGAGAATTTGCTCTTCAGTATAGGTGTCCACACTGGCGAGCGCATCGTCGAGGATCAGAATACGTGGATCGCGCAGAATAGCCCGGGCGATGGCGCTACGCTGCTTTTGTCCGCCCGAAAGTGTCATGCCGCGTTCGCCTACGACCGTCCCGAAGCCGCGTGGGAATTCCATGATCTCAGCGCCGATGTGAGCGGCTTTTGCGGCGTCCTCAACGCGCTCTGCGGAGGCTTCGGGAGCGCCGAACGCGATGTTGTCATGGATCGTGGTGGAGAAGAGGAAGGTTTCCTGCGGAACGAAGCCGATCGCACCACGTAACTCTGCGAGAGAGTAATCGCGAATAGGCAGACCATCGATCAGCACCATACCCGAGGCTGCATCTTGGAGGCGGGGTATCAGGGATACCAGAGTTGATTTCCCGGAGCCGGTTGGACCGACGATCGCGAGACTGGAACCTGCGGGAACATGCAGGTTGATGTCGTGCAGGACTTCAGGACCCGTGGCATACGTGAAGCTGAGATGGCAGAACTCGATGTTGCCGGATATGTGAGCTGCGGCTTGGATGTGCGCGGCATCGTCGTATATGGCGGGCTTCACTTGCATGATCTCGTCGATGCGAACGACGGATGCGGCTCCACGCTGGACCAAGTTCACGACCCAGCCGATCGCAATCATCGGCCAGATGAGCTGGACCATGTAGACGTTGAACGTAGTAAATTGTCCGACGGTCAATCGGTGCAATACGACCTGGTGTCCACCCACGAGCAGCGTGATCATCAGGGAAACTCCGAGAACCAGTTCAAGCGTCGGCCACAACATCGCCATCAAGCGGGCGAGGTAGAGACTGCGGCGTATGTATTCGCGATTTGATTCTTCGAACGCGGCAATCTGCGCTTCTTCCTGAGCGAACGCCCGAATGAGACGTGCGCCGGAAAAGTTCTCTTCAGCCTGAGCGGAGATGTCGGAGAACATGGCCTGGATTCGTTCGAAGCGTGTGTGGATCCGCGCGCCGAAATACTGCACGAGCACAGAAGCGAAGGGTAGGGGAACGAAAGCGCACAGCGTGAGCCAGGGGCTGATGCGAATCATAAACGGTAGCGCTGCCGCGGTGAACACCACGGTGTTCGCGCTGTACATGATGGCGGGCCCCAGCAGTTGGCGCACGGCGTTCAGGTCGTTGGTCGAACGAGCCATGATGTCGCCCGTACGGTGTTGCTGGAAGAAGCTCGGAGGCTGCGTCTCGAGGTGCGCGAACAGATCGTTGCGAAGATCGAATTCGATCTCACGGGATGCGCCAATAATGATCTGTCGAGTGAGATAGAGCGCTATGCCGGAAACCAGAGCGATGGCGAGGAGCAGCAGAGCGTGATGCGCGATTTTCGTTGAGGTGAGGCCCAGGCGCATGTCATCGATGGCGCCGCCGACAACGAGGGCTACAACTGCTTTGCCGCAGTTATAAACGATGAGCGCCAAGCCGCCCCAGGCGAAGCTCCGCCAATACCGTTTCAGGTATGGGAATAGCGGGCTGAGGCGTTTGAACATAGTTGCAAGAGGGAAGGCGGCCTTTAGGCCGCCTTCGCTTACTGTGGCTTAGGCGTTGAAGTAGGTGGCGTTGAAGGAGGCGGTGGCGTCGCCGTCGCAGGTGCCGGCTGTGCGGTGCTTGCAGGCGGTGTTGCGGGTTTCGTCTCGGTACTGGGCTTGGTGTCCGTCCCTGGTTTCGCAGGCGCTGCTGGCGGCGGTGTCGGAGGTGTCTTCGGTGCAGGAGGCGTATCGCTTTGGCTGATGAGTTCCACATCAAAGATGAGTTCCGCTTGTGGCGGGATGACCGGTGG
>CAJCIP010000067.1 GCA_903970445.1 Verrucomicrobia bacterium Tous-C9LFEB
GGCGGGTGCGGATGCTGAGTAGCGGGATAGTAGATCTTCGATCCCGCCACATGCACGTGCTTTCCCTTGAAAGAGGTAGTTTCTCCGGAGAGGATGCTGCGCCATACATGTAGAAATTCTCCAGTGAATTCATAGCGCTCGTCATGGCTGAGAAACACACCATCGGCGGCGGCTTCGCTCGGATCACCTCCGGTGACCACGTTGATCAGCAAACGCCCGCCTGACAGCCGATCGAACGTTGCGGTCATGCGCGCAGCGACGCTTGGGCTCATCACGCCGGGACGGACGGCTACCAGGAATCTTAGACGGCGTGTTGCAGGCATCAGCGTTGAGGCAACAACCCACGCGTCCTCGCAGGAATTTCCGGTAGGCAGAAGAACGGCGCTGTACCCAAGTTCATCTACCGCCTGAGCGATCTGGCGCAGGTAGCCGTAGTCGGTTACGCGCGATTGCTGCGCGGACCCAAGGTATCGTCCATCGCCAGTGGTGGGAATAAACCAGCAAAGCTGCATGAAGTTCTCCTGATTGCGAAGTCTTTGTCCTACTTTGCTTCGGATAAGACAGTGACCCCGTAGACCTCTAACTTGATGGTACTGACCGTTTCTCCCGATAGCACGTCTAGCATCGGCATGGGTAGAGGAACCTCCGTCACCTGTCGCGAGAGGTTCTCGAGAATGAAGACCTCATGATGCTCATCGGCGCGTCGGTAGATTTCAACACCTGCCGGGACTGGAAAGGTGTCCGGCTGCAGTTTGCTTGCGTGGATCATCCACTCCGCAGCGCGTTTCATGCCTGCAGGCTCCAACCATGCGCCGAAGTAGCTGATCGAACCTGTGCCGACCTTACGGCTCACCGCCGCCGGTTGCCCATCGAGCCACGAGAAGGGTGCCTGATATGTCATCAGTACGTTCACATCCTTCGCCTGCACCTTTAATTGCTCGGCGAAGGTCTTCCCTTTTGTCTCGCCGAAAACGCCGGTTACATCAACCGAATCCTTCAACGCTGTGTATTGTTCGACGCGCGCACCCAGCAATGCGGCAAGCGGTCCAGGCTGGCGCTGCGGCCAACGCGAGTCGTGCTCATCTTTCATGCCGGACCGCTGACCGAACATCAGGTGACCGCCCTGCTGCACGTACGCCGTAAGGCGGTCTGCCTCCGGTTGTGTAACAACGTTCAGACCGGGCGCGATGACCAGTTTGTATTTGGATAGATCACTATCCGGCGAAACAATGTCGATGCTGAACCCAAGTTCATGCAGCGGTGAGTAGAAGCTCATCAGTTCATCGATGGGATCGTAAACCGGGTTCATCTTCTGCCAGTTGATTGCCCACCGGCTCGGATACGAATGAAGGATCGCAACCTTCGCATCAACATGCGTTCCTCGGAAGGCAGAGGCTGCCTTCTCAAACTCCGCTCCGGTCCGCTGGTACTCGTTATAAATCGGATCGGGTTCTCCATCCACATCGACAATGGCGCCGTGGTTTTGCTCGCCCCCGTTGAGAGCATCTCGCCATTGCCAATAGCTCACAAGGTCAGCGCCGTGCCCGATATAGCTCCAGATTGCCGCACGCATTGCGCCGCGATCCAGCATGACACTGGCGTTTCCTCCACCGCGCGGTCCTGCTGTTGATTCAAGCACCCAGTAGTTGGCGCTCTTGATGCCGCGCATCAAGTCGTGCGCAGCACCGTTCCGCACCGGCTCAAAGTCGCCCGAAACCTGGGGATTGTCCCACCCAATGATGTCAAGGTCCTGGCCGACGGTGTAATGATCGTACAAGTCATACCAGCCCATCATGTTCGTGCTGATCTTTTGGCTGGGGTCGGCGTACTTGCGAATCGCATCAATCTGTACCTGCTGATAGGAACGCAACGTTTCGCTGATGAAGCGCTTGGAATCTAACCAGAGGCCGGGGCTGTTCTCGCCCATACCATCTACGAGTCGAATCTGGTTCCAGGCCGAATAGCTCTGGTTGTTATAGGCAGTCGTCCAGGCCTGGTTCAACCTATCCATCGTTTGATAGCGCCGCTGCAGCCACACCTGAAATTGCAGCTGCGTATCCGCGTCGAATGATGCTTTTGAATATTCGTTATCGATCTGCCATCCCACGACGAAAGGGTTGTGGCCGAAGCGTTGAGCCAGCCGCTCGTCCATTTCGCGCACAAACCTGCGATAACGTTCGCTGCTCCAGTTATTGCGATTTCGCGTGGCGCCCGCATACCGCTTGCCGTTGCTGTCGCTCGCGAGGATGTCCGGATACTTGGTTGCCATCCAAACAGGGGGAGCCGCGCTCGGCGTGCCGATGATGACATAGATCCCATGCTTGCCCGCGAGATTGACGGCACGCTCCAGCCAGTCTAGATCGTAGACGCCCTCCCTCGGCTCGAGGGCCGTCCATGCAAATTCACCCACGCGCACGACATGCAGATGCGCTTTCTGCATGAGCTCCACGTCTGCCGCCCAACGCGATTCGGGCCATTGCTCCGGATACCACGCTGAACCCAGCAGGAGCGGTGGCGCAGCCGGGACAGTCTGCGCGTGAGCAGGCTTGAACAAGCCAAGCGAGCCCGCCACACAACACACCGCAACGCTACAGATCGAACGGACAAGTAACGATGGCAGCAGAGACTTTTTCAATATTGGGAACCTTGTTCTGGAGCAGGCCACCAAAAGCTATGGTCTCTCGGTAAAACAACGACCTTCGCGAAAACACATGAGCCGCGACTGCAACAGAGATGCTCCAGCGTCGCGTTTGGCTCATTCATACTCTCGCTGAATCTACTGACGAACGGTTTATCCGTCAATTGCAGGATCTACCG
Source organism: Verrucomicrobia bacterium Tous-C9LFEB (assembly GCA_903970445.1). Classification (GTDB taxonomy): domain Bacteria; phylum Acidobacteriota; class Terriglobia; order Terriglobales; family Acidobacteriaceae; genus Granulicella. Next base: position 2,818 of record CAJCIP010000067.1, read on the forward strand.
CCGCCGGCACATTGAACCTGCTCAATGCGCCACGCCCTTCAGGCGGCGTTTCTTGGCGGTCCGTCAATGATCGCCGGATGTTTGCAAAAGGTTGATGTTTACGGTAACTTGATTCTCCATGCGGGCATGGAATGACAAGGTAGACGATACGGCCTCGGTGAACGAGTGTCCTATGTGTGCCTCTGACCTGTCCCTGCGACGCTCTTCCAACTGTCGATGTCTGTCCGACATCCGCTGCTTCTTCTAAGACTCAGCCTCACCTGTACTTCTCTTGAGCTTTCACTTCGACGCAAGGCTGTGCTTGATGCACCTGAGGAGCATTCGCCGTGAAGCAGGTTCATAGCTCGCAGCATTCGTGCAGTTGAAGTGATCTCACTATTCCAAGGCAAATGGATCTAGTCCATCTCACAAAAGGGCGGCAAGTACTCGTGCGACTCTATCGAACTGTATTGACTCTTCTCAGCTTGATGATTTTCATCACCATGCATCCGCGACTCGTTCGCGGCCAGGGAACCGCGGCTGAAATCAGTGGAATCACTTCCGACGCATCGGGAGCTTCGATACCTGGAGCGAAGGTTCTCATCGTGAGCCAGGACACAGGCGCGAGGCGCGAGGTCACCACAAATCAGACGGGCGCATTCATCGCATACGAGCTGGAGCCTGGTCACTATCGGATCACTGTGGCGGCAGCGGGGTTTCAGACGGCCGTCTCAAACAATGTGACCCTCACCATCGGTCAGAAAGGCACATTCAACTTCGCGTTGAAGGTAGGCGAAAGCATGCAGACTGTCACCGTCACCTCCGCCGGCGAACAGATCAATACGACTTCTGCGGAGATCAGTACCGTGGTGGATGAAAACACCATCCGAGAGCTGCCACTCAATGGACGCGATCCCTCCACTCTCGTATTCCTGACACCGGGCGTCACAAATGTCATGAACACCAGCATTGGGGAGCGCCAGGCTGGCACCTCGATTCCGACCCAGACAGGTGCTTCCGCGGGCGGTGGACGGCAGGGCAGCACGTACTATCTGCTCGACGGTGTATCGAACATCGACACCTACGAGCTGCTCGCGGCCCCTTTTCCCAACGCCGACGCGACTCAGGAATTTCGCGTCATTTCCAACAACTACGACGCCCACTACGGCTTTGCGCCTGGTGCGGTCGTGAGCATTGAGACAAAGGGTGGAACCAATCGCTTTCACGGTAACTTGTTTGAGTTCCTTCGCAATAGCGATCTCAATGCTGGCGACTACTTCACGCACCTCGTCGATCCTCTCCGAAGGAACCAGTTTGGCGGCAGCGTGGGCGGGCCCGTCTTCCGCGACAAGCTCTTCTTCTTTGCCAACTACCAGGGCACACGGACCAGTACAACTTCTTCGACCAACAACACCTTCACGCCAACGGCTGCGATGCTCAAGGGCGACTTCAGTGCAGTTCCTGTAACGCTCCGCGCTCCCTTTGCAATCGTCGGGGGCGTGCGGAACCAGGTGAATCCAGGTCTCTTCAGCAAAGGCGCGCTGGCGCTGGCTAGCGTTCTTCCGCTGGGACAAACACCGGCTTCAGGTCAGACAAACTTCGTCGGTGAATCGACACGAAGCAGCTACAACGAAGACACAGACCGGTTGGACTACGTGCTTTCTGAAAAGCAGAGGCTTGCGCTTCGCAGCTTCGTTCTTTTCTATAGCCAGCCGTCTGCGGTTGTTCCGGGAAACGTGCTCTCGCTGAACGCCGGGAACACGGGCAAGTATTACAACGAGCTGTTGCGCCATACCTGGACGCCGACAGCTTCAGTAGTGAATGTGCTGGCGCTCTTCTGGAATCGCGAAGACGGCTCCCACGGAGGGCATTCCGAATATGCGAACGGCCAGCCATTCTGCATCTCGCAGGTGATCAATGTGGCCACGCTGCCAGGCCAGTGCTACCTCGTCGGTCAGAGCGTCACCAGCGGCTTCAGCACCCCGTCCGGTCAGCCTTATACCTACCATCGTTCGACATGGGGATTTTCTGAGTCGCTAACGAAGACCGTCGGCAATCACCTGTTCTCAGCGGGCGCTGATCTGTGGCATCAGTTAGCGCATGAAGTCAGCGACTACCCCACCAATCCGAACATCTCCTTCTCAGGTGCAGTCACCGGTTTCGGCCTCGCGGATTTTCTGCTCGGCGATGCAACCTCGTTCCTGCAGGGCGGCGGTGAAATCAATTCTCAGCAAGGATGGTGGTTCGGCCTTTACGCGCAGGACCAGCTCAAATTGAATCGTGCGACCACCCTGACCTACGGGCTTCGCTGGGAGCCAACCTTACCCCCGGTCATTGCCGGCGGACATGGTGCCGCGTTCGAACCGGGCGTGCAAAGCACGGCATTCGTCAACGCCCCAACCGGATTGGTGTTCATAGGCGATAAGGGGGTTCAGCCAGGACTCTTTCCCAATGACTACACCAAATTCAACCCGCGCATTGGTATTGCGATCCAGCCAAGCAGTCTGCCCCACACAGCCTTCCGCGCAGCCTTCGGGATGTTCGTCGCGCCGCTCCAGTACTCGGACTATAACCACGTCGGCGATATCACACCGTTCAGTCCGACATACTCTTTTACCGGTTCAGCGAGCAAGCCAATACCGTATGACAATCCGTGGTCTGTCTTCGCGGCGACGGGCGGCGGCAGCCCGTTTCCGCCCTTCGCCTCGACAACGCTGCAGCCGTCGGCGAACGCACAGTTCTTGAAGCCCGTCACGGTCCAGGACGTCTTCTCGCGGAACTTCAAGCTCGGCCTCACACAGAGCTGGAACGCTTCCATCGAACAGGAGATCGGCTGGAAGGCGTCAGTACAGCTGGCGTATGTTGGCAGTGAATCGTACGACCAGAACGTGCCGCTCGATTTGAATCCCGGCATCTATGCATCGGCCGGAGCGAGAACAACGTTCCCCTCGTTCAGCAACATCCTCGAGATGGCGCCACTCGGCACAGCCTCCTATCACTCTCTGCAGCTCAGCATCGATAAGCGGATGTCGCACAATCTCCAGTTCCAGTCAGCGTATACATGGTCGAAAGCAGAGGATCTTTACAGCCAGAGCAGCTTGGCCTGGGTCTCGTACGGTCTTCCGGATCCCTTCGACCTCTACCATAATCACGGAATCGCGGACACCAATGTCCCGGTGAACTGGGTGTCGAACTTCATTTACAGGACGCCCTCGCTCGCGCACTACAACAAGTTGCTCGGCGCGGCCTTCGGCGGCTGGGAAACCAGCGCGATCTGGAACATACATACAGGCCAGCCGTTTTCGATTACGGGCGGCAACGGGAACGACAATTCCCTGTCGCTGCAGTTCAATGACCGCGCCGATCTGACCGGGCAACCGTACAACATCAAGCACGGCACCCAGACCCAGTGGATCGCGCAGTATTTCAATAAGGCCGCCTTCAAGACGAATGCACCAGGAACCTTCGGTAGTTCGGCCAGGAACCTGCTACACGGTCCGGGGGTCGATACGGTGGACGCCGGTATCGACAAGAACTGGCAAATTCGTGAGCGCTACGGCATACAGTTCCGTTGGGAGATGTTCAATGCCCTGAACCATCCCAGCTTTGGCCTACCCAGCAGCAATCCCACGTCCGGAAACTTCGGGCAGATCACAACGACAGGATCGGTGCCTGCCCGTGTTCAGCAGGGAGCCCTCAAGCTGTCGTTCTGATAGCGATTATCCCATCAGGGAATCGAGCAAGCCCTCGCCGCAACGCAATGCTTCATGCGCATCGCCTCTGCCCATCCTCGGCAGCCGTTCTATTTCTGAATCGTCGGGTTGATTGGTGGGCACAGCAGGATTCGAACCTACGACTTCCACCGTGTGAAGGTGGCACTCTACCGCTGAGTTATGCGCCCGTACCGGGAGACAGGAAAGGCACAGCCGAACGCATCGCTGAACGTTGCGGCTGATCTCGTCCACCTTAGCACCGGGAAGCGGTTTCGCCAACCGCGAAGCTGATCCCGGCGTCTAAGCTCCTGATACGAAAGGTACAATTGCGTTCGATGAAGACGCGCTCCGAATCCGCCAAAGCTGAGGAATCAGCGCGTCATGAAGACCTTGAAGATCAGGATGCAGGCCCCGCACAAACCCTACCGTCCAGGGACGCGGGTGACCCGGAAGATTTCCCCAAACACGCGCAACCTCCCGAGCGGGACAGTGTTACGGAAGATATGGGTACGCTGGCGCTCCATCCTGGACTCCTCGGAACGGCAACAAACGGTCGCGGAATGGATCGCCCTGCGCCCGTCATCGAGTCTCTTACGCCCGAACAGCGTGAGGCCCGTGCCGCGGCAGCCGCTCGCGGAGACTTTTCCGAGCATTCCGACGCGGAAGTAATGCTCGAACTTCGCTCAGGCAACATGGCGGCGTTTGACGTTCTGCTCGCCAAATACCGCAAGCCCATCGTCCACTTCATGTTCCGGATGGTGCACAATCAGGCTGTCGCGGAGGAACTGGCCCAGGAAGTCTTTCTTCGCGTGTACCGCTCGCGAGAGACGTACCGCGCTGAGGCTCGCTTCAGCACTTGGCTGTATCGCATCGCCACAAACCTGGGCGTCAATCACGCTCGCGATACGAAGCATGAACGTACTGCTTCCACGGTCTATCTGGATGAAGCTGACTCGGAAACAGGCACCACGCCGGATGTGGCCGACTCGACACCCAGCGCGGAAGCCAAGATGCTTCGCCGCGAGCGCATGAACGCTATCCGCGAACATGTTCTGGCTCTGCCCGAGCGTCAGCAGAGCGCGGTGTTGATGCACAAGTACGAGGGCATGGACTATAAGCAGATCGGCGAGGTTCTGAAGCTTTCCGAATCTGCAACAAAATCGCTTTTATTTCGCGCCTACCAGACGCTGCGCGAAAAGTTGAAGGACTTTGTCTAACTCCGTTGTATCCGCTGCATGACGTCTTGCGCGAACAACCGGCAACAATCGAAGGGGCTTTTTATGATGACCGAACCAAACACTACCAAGAACTGTAAGACCTGCCACACGCATCTCCCTGACCTGCTGCTCGATAGCGAATACGCTGCCGCACATCCGGAGATCGCTGGGCATATGGACACCTGCACACCCTGCCGCGAAGAGTTCAACGAACTGCGCGCGACCTACGCTCTGCTCGACGACTTCCGCGCGCCTGAGCCTTCGCCATTCTTTGACACCCGGCTCCATGCTCGCCTCCGGGAAGAAGTCGCTGCACAGCCTGAAGGCATGTGGGAGCGTATGCGTTCGTTTCTGCTCTTCAGCACGGGCCGCAGCTTTCGCCCGGCAGTTGCCGGTGCGCTTGCCGTTGTTCTTGCCGTCGGCGGAGCCAGTGTGGCTGGCCTGCACGGTTTCCGAGGGATAGCTGCTCCGCAGCCCTCCTCTGCCGTAAACGACCTCAAGGTGCTCGACAATAACGTATCGGCTGAGCAGCAGATGGGTCAGCTTCTCGATCAATCCGGCGCGGAAGATGAGGATCCGCAACCTTCCACCTAGTCCTCAGATATTCCTTCGCAAACCTAAGAATGCTGTAGGATGAAAGCCGTCTTCCTGTTTGATACAAAATACCCCGAGCCGCCGCAGAGTTCGCGTCGACATCTGGGTATTTGTTTCAGGCGACGGCTTCGGCGCCACTCATGAGTCCTTCTTCTCGAACACGAGGCAGCACCACCGCAGCAATCCTCCTCTGCGGCATTCTTTCGTGGCCGCAGGTCGCTCGTGCATGGCAAGGTGCCCCTCCTCGAAGCACCCTCGCTCCAATTCAACGCCATCAACAGCAGCCCCGGGCTCCGAAGCCAAACGGCGAACACCTCGCCGAGTGGATGAACCGGCACAGCAACCTTAATCCTCAGCAACAGCAGCAGGCTTTGGAAAGCGAGCCCGGCTTTCATGACCTTCCGCCGCAGACCCAGCAGCGGATGCGTGACCGGCTTACGCAGCTCAATAGCATGTCGCCAGAACAGCGGCAGCGTCTGCTGGAACGCAACGAGGCCATGGAGCACCTCAACCCCGACCAGCGGGCCCAGGTGCGAGGAGCGATGAAGCAGCTTGCCGATCTTCCCGAAGATCAGCGCCGTTATGTCGCGCGCACCTTTCGTGGACTTCGTGAGCTATCTCCAGCGCAACGTGAAAATGTGCTGAGCTCAGAACGTTTCGACCACCTCACGCCGGAACAGCGCTCCGCGCTTACCAGCCTGATGAAAGTTGAGCCGCTGCTGCCGCCTCCGTACGATAGCGGCGGCGTTGCCCGCGCGACACCCAAGCCTAATTAGTTTCTGAAGAAGTTCTTTGCCAGGAACAGCACGTTCGCCGGCCTCTCCGCCAGCCTGCGCATAAAGTACGGATACCATTCCGTGCCAAACGGCACGTACACGCGCACTCCATAACCTTCCGCCACGAGCTGCCGCTGCAGGTCACGCCGTACGCCATAGAGCATCTGGAACTCAAACGCTTTCTTATCGACTTTCTGCTCGGAGGCGAACCGCTTCGCCTCTTCGATGATCGCTTCATCGTGCGTCGCAATGCCGCAGAACACGCCGCTTGTCACCACACGCTTCATCAGAGTCACGTAGTTCGCATCGACGTCCGTCTTTGCCGGGTACGCAATCTCCGCCGGTTCCTTATATGCCCCTTTGCAGAGCCGAATGCGAATTCCTTGCCCGATCAGCCGCTCCACATCGTCCTTTGTCCGGTACAAGTACGCCTGCAGCACTGTACCTACGCTGCCCGGAAACCGTGCATGAAGCCGCTCCGTCAGAGCGATGGTCGCTTCCGTGTACATGGCCCCTTCCATGTCGACGCGAAGAAAGCTTCCAACGCGCGCGGCATGCTCCACCAGCTCGCCAACAATGCGTTCCGCAAGCTGAGGACCGGCGCCGTGGCCGCCAATATCCATGCCCATCTGCGTCAGCTTCACGCTTACGTTCGCTCGTCCGCCGCGGCCCGCAATTTCATCCAGCAACCGGTGATAGATCGCTGCACTCTCTTCGGCCTGGGAAACCTGCAGCACGCTCTCGCCCAGCGAATCCAGCGAAACATCCAGCCCAGCCGCGTTCAGCTCATTCGCGGCGGCTACCGCTTCTTCCACGGTCATTCCAGCAACGAAGCGCTTTGAAACGCGGCGCCCGATTGCAGAGCGCTCAGAAAAGGTACGAAACGTCTGGTTCGTCGAAAGCGAAATAAAGAACGAACGAAGCAAGCTGCACTACCTCAAATGAAATTTCGCACATTGTCACACGGCCCAATCCACCAATCTGCCGCCCGCCAGCTTCGAAGCCTATTCCAGGTAGCGCTTTTCTCCCGCGGGAATCGCCACCGTCAATCGATTGGATTCCGGCGGCAACGGACACGTCGCGTACGGCGTGTAGCCACACGGAGGATTGTGGGCATAGTTGAAGTCAATCACCAGTGTTCCAGCTTGGTGAACACCGTTGCTCGGCAAGCCGGTATTCAAAAATCTTCCCGTGCCATCGGTCGTGGTCTTCGCCGTCGCGTCACGAAAATCAAAGAACAAGCCATCACCTTCGGCGACCGCATCCAGCCTTACCATCTGCCCATCCATCTGAAACTCCGCATAACCCGGCGAAGACTCAGGCGATATCTGCCCCAACACATTCTTGATGCGCAGCGTCTTCTCCGGCGAATACGGCACCCATTTCGCGGTCACGCGATACTTCGGGTCGTCCGGATACCATTTCAGCCCCTTGAAGTGAATGCGCGTGGGCGCGTATGCGTCTTTCACGCGAACGTAATAACTGTCGCCGCGATGAATTACCGTCATCCGCACATCGCCGGTCACGATCTCCGATGGATGCGGTGAATCGTCGGCATTCACAAAGCCCCCGGCAGCAGGCTTGCCATCCAGCAGCACAGACGGCGAGACACCCTCCGGCGGCGCAAGAAACTCAACGCGGCCATCATGCTGACGCAGAACGCCAACATGCGTCGGCACGTGCAACAGCTTCAGCTTGTTGTCAGGGGCAGACCCCACCGACGTATTTCCCTCGTCGAGCCACTGCAGCGCTACCAGCGCCAACCATCCGTCAGGCCGGTTCAGATTGTCAGCGTACGACTTTCGCCATTGCTGCGCGTCTGCTGCCTGCTTCGCCGGTGACTGCGCAAGCAAGCTACCCATCGGAGCGCAAGCCACAAACGCCAGAGCGACCACCGCAAAACCATGCTTTCCAAACATGTCCTGAGACTACACGCCCACCCGCGAAAGTTTCATACGGATCAGACATTGGCGCACCGTCTCAGCACGTCATCTCGACCGCAGGCGCAAATCGGCGCGCAGCGGAGGAGCCTGTAGCTTGGCCTCAGAGCCCATATGCTTCGACGCGAGCGTACCGACTCCACGCCAGTCATCTCGACCGGAGCCGCAGAGCGGCGTAGTGGAGAGACCCCGCATTTCGCATCATGAGCTCACGCGGTCGCCGCAGATCCTCTTACCGCGCTTCGGCCTGCTCCGCGCGCTCGACCGGCGCGGTTACCATCTTGCTGGTGTCCTTCATCGCCGCAATCGCCTCATCGTAACGGCCGCGCAGAGAGTTCGACCGGATCTCTGCCATCTCTTCCAGCATCTTCATGCCGTCCCTCAGATAGCTCATACGGCTGCGCTCATCATGTCCC